>JAATEV010000017.1 GCA_015655585.1 Terriglobales bacterium
GAGGATGCAGGACTTGATGCCGAGGCGGGCCGACTGCGCGGCGACGGAGTTGGCGAGGTTGCCGGTGGAGGAGCAGCCGACGGTGTCGAAGCCGAACTTCTGCGCGTTGGCGAGGGCAACGGAGACGACGCGGTCCTTGAAGCTGAGGGTCGGGAAGCAGACGGAGTCGTTCTTGATGTAGAGATTGTTCGCTCCGATGCGCTTGCCGAGGCGCGAGGCGCGCACGGTGGGGGTGAAGCCTACGGGAAGGTCGGGCTGGAAGCCGTCCGGGATGGGAAGAAGCGAAGCGTAACGCCAGATGCTGGCAGGCCCTGCTGCGATGTTCTCGCGGGTGAAGATGCCGCGGGCAGCCTCGAGGTCATAGTCGACTTCGAGAGGGGCGAGGCAGTCAGGGCAGGCAGACAACGGCTGGTTGCCGAATCGCTTGCCGCACTCGTTGCACTTCAGCTCATACCGGGAACAGGCGTATTCCATTGCACTCTCTTCCGAGAGGAGGAGTGAAGAGCATCTTGACTTTTCTCTTTGGAGTATAGGCCAGGGAATGTTGATGCGGGGCTGGCCTTGGAGGGCAACTTGCTCCGAATCTCATGTTCCCTGCACGACCTTACGGCCTCCAGGAGAGAGTTGACACCGGTACGCGCTTGTTCTGTCCGGTTGTCGTGGCGTCAAAGGGCTCGTCCCTCAACCACTCTGCATGAAATTCAAATCTGCCTAGGCAGACTGGAATGTTAACTTTGTAACACATACCGACTGCGAGATCAAACTACAGAGCCGGGCTCTATAACCTCGTTGTGAATTGGATGCTCGCCCTACCGCTCCGACTCATAATTGAGGTTTGGACTGAGCCAGCGCTCGACCTCGGGCAGGCTCATGCCCTTGCGCTGCTGGTAGTCGGCTACCTGATCGCGGCCGATCTTACCTAGGCTGAAGTAGCGGGCCTCGGGATGGGCGAAGTAGAACCCGCTCACGCTGGAGCCGGGCCACATAGCGAAGGATTCGGTGAGGATCATTCCGGTTTTGGCCTGGGCGTCTAACAGACGCCAGAGCGTTCCCTTCTCGGTGTGGTCGGGAGAGCCCGGGTAGCCGGGGGCGGGGCGGATTCCGCGGTACCGCTCCTTGATGAGGTCTTCGCTGCTCAGATTTTCGTCGCGGCCATAGCCCCACTCCCTGCGGACGCGCTGGTGCAGGCACTCGGCGAAGGCCTCGGCCAGGCGGTCGGCGATGGCCTCGGCCATGATGGCGTTGTAGTCGTCGTGCTGGGACTTGAACTGTTCTACGAGTTCTTTGAGGCCGATTCCGGAGGTTACGGCAAAGCCGCCAATGTAGTCGCGCAGGCCGGTCTCTTTGGGAGCGATGAAGTCGGCAAGCGAGCGGCAGGGCTCGCTGCCTTCGCGGTTGGCCTGCTGGCGGAGGAAGTGGAGGCGTTCGAGGACGCTGGTGCGGGTCTCGTCGGTATATAGCTCTACGTCGTCGCCGGTGGCGTTGGCGGGGAAGAAGCCGTATACCGCTCGGGCGGTGAGGAGGTTCTCGCGGATGATGCGGTCGAGGAGGGCGTTGCCTTCGGCGAAGATCTGACGGGCCTGCTCTCCTTGACGCGCGTCGTCGAGGATGCGGGGGTAGATGCCCTTGAGCTCCCATGTATGGAAGAACGGCGACCAGTCGATGTACTCGCGGAGGGTAGCGAGGGGGAAGTTGTCGAGGACGCGCACGCCGGTGAATTCGGGGGTGGCAATGTCTTCGGCGCGCCACTCGATGGGAGTGCGGCGCGCGCGGGCTTCCGCTATCGCGATAGTCTGCTGGCGAGGGCCGGAGTGCGACTTCCGGATGGACTCGTATTCGGCGTTGTGCTGGGCCACGAACTGCGGCTTGCCCTCTTCGCTGAGGAGGCTGGTGGTGACGGGAACGGCGCGGCTGGCGTCGACGATGTGGATGATGGGCTGGCTATAGTGCGGGGCGATCTTGATGGCGGTGTGAGCGCGGCTGGTGGTGGCTCCGCCGATGAGGAGGGGCACCTGGAAGCCCTGGCGCTGCATCTCGCGGGCTACGTGGATCATCTCGTCGAGCGACGGAGTGATGAGGCCACTGAGGCCGATGATGTCGGCTTTTTCTGTGCGGGCGCGTTCGAGGATCTTTTCGGCGGGAACCATCACGCCCATGTCGATGACTTCGTAGTTGTTGCAGGCGAGGACTACGCCGACGATGTTCTTGCCGATGTCGTGAACGTCTCCCTTGACGGTTGCAAGGACGATCTTTCCCTGCGTTCTGACTGCCTGACCGGCGGCCGCCATAGCCTCTTTCTCGGCCTCCATGAAAGGCGTCAGGTGGGCGACGGCCTTCTTCATGACGCGGGCGGATTTGACGACCTGCGGGAGAAACATCTTGCCCGCGCCGAAAAGGTCGCCTACGACGCTCATACCCGCCATCAGCGGGCCTTCGATGACCAGGAGCGGACGGCCCAGCTTGAGGCGGGCCTCCTCGGTGTCGGCCTCGATGTAGGCGTCGATTCCCTTGACCAGCGCGTGCGTGAGGCGATCCTCCACGGTCCCGTTGCGCCACTCTTCGGTCTTTTTCTCGGTAGCTACAGTGCCGGAGTCCTTAAGGGTTTCGCCGTATTCTACGAGGCGCTCGGTGGCGTCGGGACGACGGTTGAGGAGCACGTCCTCGACCATCGTTTTGAGCTCGGGCTCGATCTCTTCGTAGACTTCCAGCATTCCGGCGTTGACGATGCCCATGTCCATGCCCGCCGCGATGGCGTGGTAGAGGAAGGCGGAGTGCATGGCCTCGCGGACCTTGTTGTTGCCGCGAAAGCTGAAGGAGATGTTCGAGACGCCGCCGGAGACCTTGGCGTGGGGCAGGTTGGCCTTGATCCAGCGGGTAGCGTTGATGAAGTCAACAGCGTAGTTGTTGTGCTCCTCCATGCCGGTGGCCACGGTGAGGATGTTGGGGTCGAAGATGATGTCTTCGGGCGGGAAGCCGACTTCATCGACGAGGATTCTGTAGGCGCGCTCGCAGATGCGGATCTTGTCCTCGCAGGTTGCGGCCTGGCCCTGCTCGTCGAAGGCCATGACGACGACCGCTGCGCCGTACTTGAGCACGGCGGCGGCGTTTTTGCGGAACCTCTCCTCGCCTTCCTTGAGCGAGATAGAGTTCACGATGCCTTTGCCCTGAAGGCACTTGAGACCGGCCTCTATGACCTCCCACTTGGAAGAGTCCACCATGAAGGGGACTTTGGCGACCTCGGGCTCACTGGCGAGGAGTTGGAGGTAGCGGGTCATGGCGGCTACACCGTCGATCATGCCCTCGTCCATGCAGATGTCGAGGACGTTGGCTCCGTTCTCGACCTGCTGGCGGGCGATGCTGACCGCCTCCTCGTACTTCCCTTCCTTGATGAGCCTTGCGAACTTTGGCGAACCGGCGACGTTGGTGCGCTCGCCGATCATGATGTAGACGCCGGGCTGCTGGGTGAAGGGCTGCGATCCCGAGAGACGAAGGGGCTTCGTCTCCGCGGGCGCGAGTACGATCTCGGCTACGCTCACGCTGTTACCTCGATCCGGCCGAAGCGGCGCGGGGGCTGGCCTTCGAGCGCTTTGGCGATGGCCGCGATGTGTTCGGGCGTGTTGCCGCAGCATCCTCCGGCGATGTTGATGAGGCCGCCGGTGGCGAAGTCGCCGAGGAAGCGAGCCATGTCCGCAGGGCCGAGGTCGAAGCCGGTATCGGAGAGCGGGTTGGGAAGTCCAGCGTTGGGATAGGCCGAGATAGCTACGTCGGCCTTTCCGGCCAGTTCTTCGAGGAAGGGATACATCAAATCAGGGCCGAGGGAGCAGTTGAGGCCGATGGACAGCGGCTTGACGTGCTGCACTGCGTTCCAGAAGGCCTCTACGGTCTGGGCGGAGATCATCGTCTCGCCTCCACGGCCTACCGCGGCGGAGATCATGATCGGCAGCTCTTTGCCGTCCTGGTCGAAGACCTCGCGGATGGCTACAAGGGCGGCCTTGGCGTTCAGAGAGTCAAAGATGGTCTCGACGATGAGGAGGTCGGAGCCGCCGGCGATGAGGGCGCGGATCTGATGGATGTATGCGGCCTTGACCTGATCGAAGGTGACGACGCGGAATCCGGGGTCGTCGGCGTCGGGCGAGTTCGAGAGCGAGACGGTGAGCGGGCCGATGGAACCGGCGACGAAGCGCTGGCGTCCGGTGGCGGTGCCGACGCGGTCGGCCAGTTCGCGGCACTGGCGCGCCGACTGCTCGTTGATCTCCCAGGCGAGATCGTTGAGGGAGGCGTCTTCGATGATCTTCTGGTAGAACTCGGGATCTTTGCGGCCGCCGTGCTCACGAGGATCGTCGACGAAGAACTCGCTCTGCGAGATGCTGGTGGCGCCGAAGGTGTTGGTCTCGATGATGTCCGCACCGGCTTCGAGGAAACGGCGGTGGATGTCGCAGATCATCTCCGGCTGGGTGAGCGAGAAGAGGTCGCCGTTGTTGAGCAGGTCCTTCTTCGAGTCTTTGAAGCGCTCTCCGCGAATGTCCGCCTCGGTCTTGCCGTAAGTGCGGATGGTCGTACCCATAGCGCCGTCGATGATGGCGATCCGGTTCTCAAGGATCTTTTCCAGAGGATGTTGCGGGACTGTCTTCATCTTATTTGGATGCCCTTCCCTAGTTACACGGCACATTTCGAAGATCCCCTGTGGGGACCGCCGCTGGTACGACGAATTTCGCGGCGCCCTAGGCGAGGACTGCGGCTTCGTCTTTCTTCGACTGCACGGTTCCGGCCAGCTTCGATGGGGAGACCAGAAGGTCCTCTTTGCGCATGACAAGGCTGGTCGCATTCAGGCTGGCGAGTTCGAAGCCGTGGCCATGGGTGATGGCATCGGTGGGGCAGGCCTCGACGCAGTAACCGCAGAAGATGCAGCGGTTGTAGTCGATGTTGTAGACCTTGGCGTAGCGGTCGGCGGAGGAGATGCGCGTGGTCTCGGTGTTCTCCGCGGCCTCGATATAGATGCAGTTCGAGGGGCAGGCAGCGGCGCAGAGGAAACAGGCGACGCACTTCTCCAGGCCGTTTTCATCGCGCTGCAGCTCGTGCTTGCCGCGGAAGCGCTCCTGAAACTGCGCGCCACGCATCGGCCCTTTGCCGTCGGGGTAGTTTTCAACCTCGGTGGGCTGGAAGGCTTCCTTCAGCGTGATGCTCATTCCCTTGGCGATGGCTGCGGCGTCGCGGATGATAGACATGCCTTGAGTATACGACGGGGGCGCGACAGGCTGAAAGCCATCGCTCAGGATTACGACCGGGAAGGCGGAACCGGCTGTTCCCTTCTCTTTATTTCCATCCTGGGTACATCCCGCTGTCACACTTGGCGGGGTACGCTTGGGCGGTCGTTTTCCCGTTCCGGAAGCCGCCATGACAAAGAAACGGTCCAAGAACTCCCTGCACTACGCTACGAAGCGTTTTGACGCGGGCACCGCGCCGCAAAAGCCGAACGACGTGGTAACGGTTACGCTGAAGGACCGCAGCGTGAGCTAGGCTGGCTTGGCGAGATTCAGGCAATCCGCTCTTGCTTTCGGCCAAATGCCGTGATAAATCTTCCCTCACGAACAGGAAATCATGCATCTACGGGAGGGGAAATGAGCACTGCGACAGAGAAGCATAAGGCAGAAACAGGCGATTCGTCTCCTGAGATCGCTTTACCTTTGAGATCGCGACGGATTCTTCGCAACGAACAGACTGGAGAACCTTCACGTCGGCAGGGTTTTCTAGAAACCGAGATGATTGGCAGCAACGACGTTAAGATGATCATGAAGGTCCATGTGAAGAAGACTGACCTTGGCGACCGCTATGAAGTTGTCACCTTCTCTGTGACCGATCTTTACTGGAAGTCCACCGACCCGGAACCTGCAAAGACGACCATTGGTACGGTCACAATGGACGACGTGAAGGGGCAGATATTTATGGATTGCAAGATGATGGACACGATCACGACTGTTTACGCAATAGGAAATCAGCTCGACCGGCATTAAGAGGGTGATGCAAGATGGGGTTTGCCTTGTCCAGCATTCCCTCGGCGACTAAAGTCGCGTTGAGCATGTGGGATTTGCGGCGCGGCTGAAGCTGCGCCCTTTCAATACAACGGCTCTTTCAGCACCCTCTTAAGCGCGGCATGATTACGGCCCTTGCAGTCTGGCTACTCGATGCCGAGCTTCTTCCAGATGGCGTCTACTTTTTTCTTTACGCCGGGGTCCATTTCGAGCATAGGCGGCCAAGGGCGGGTGAAGCCTTCGGCGGCCCACTTGCGGGTAGCGTCGATGCCCATCTTGCTGCCGTAGTTGGGCAGACGGCTGGCGTGGTCGAGCGAGTCTACCGGCCCCAGGGTGAACTGGATATCGCGTTCGGGATCGATGTTATTGGTAGTGCGGAGCGTGACCTCGGCAAGATCCTGCACGTCGCAGTCCTCGTCCACGACGATGATGCACTTGGTAAACATGGCCTGCCCCATGGCCCAGATGCCGTTCATCACCTTGCGCGCCTGACCGGCGTAGCTCTTGCGGATGGAGACGATCATCAGGTTGTGGAAGACGCCTTCGGCGGGCAGGTTGACATCGACGATCTCAGGCAGTGTGAGCTGCATCAGCGGCAGAAAGATGCGCTCGACGGCCTTGCCCATCCATGCGTCTTCCATGGGCGGCTTGCCGACGATGGTGGCTGCGTAGATGGGGTTCTTGCGGTGGGTAATGCAGGTGATGTGGAAGACGGGGTACTCGTCCTGCATGGTGTAGAAGCCGGTGTGGTCGCCGAAGGGGCCTTCGGTTTGTAACTCTCCGAGTTGCACATAGCCTTCGAGGATGTATTCGGCGTTGGCGGGAACTTCGAGATCGACGGTCTCGGCCTTGACGAGTTCGAGCGGCTTCTGGCGCAGGAAGCCGGAGATGAGGAACTCCTCGACATCGGGCGGCGCGGGAACGATGGCGCTGAAGGTGGTCGCGGGATCGGTTCCGATGGCTACGGCCACCTCCATGCGGCGGCCGCGAATTTTGGTGAGGGTGGTGCTGTTCAGGGTTTCAAGCGACGATGCCGCTGTTGTGCCGCCCGCGGTCAGGGCCATAAGATCGACGCGGCTGGCGGAATCGGGTGAGGTCTCGCGAAGCCGCTCGCGCATGTGCTCGGCGGCGACCTTCTGGCGCTGCCAGTGCATCCCGGTGGTCTTGCCGTCGTAGACCTGCATACGATACATCCCCACGTTGCGTTTGCCGGTCTTCGGGTCACGGGTCATGACGCAGGGCAACGTGATAAAGCGGCCACCGTCCTGCGGCCACGTCTTGAGGATGGGAAGGTCGAGCAAGTTGACCGATTCGCCGCGATGGATGACCTGTTTGCAAGGCGCGTCCTTGGCCGCGACAACCTTGGGGAAGAAGCTGCCGACCTCGGCCAGCTTGGGGAGCATCTTGAGCTTGTCGACGAAGCTGGCTGGGGTCTCGGGCTTCATCAGAGTGCGTATGCGGTCGGCGATGGCGTCGAGTGAGTCGGTTTCGAGCGCGAGCCGCATTCGGCGCTCGCTGCCGAACTGGTTCATCAGGACGCGCGCGCCGGGATGACCTTTGACGTTCTCGAACAGAAGCGCGGGGCCACCGGCTTTTGGAGTGCCTCGGCCCATCTTCGCGGCGCGGTCGGCGATCTCGGCCATCTCAAGGATGGGATCGACCTCGACGGTGATGCGCTTGAGCTCTCCGGCCCTGTCGAGTTGCTTTATCCAGTCGCGTAGATCGTTGTATGCCAATTCCCTCTCCCGTTTGCGGCGCGTGTGCCTGTGCTCTATGGTAACGGCTTTGCCCGTTGTGGGAGCTGTCAGAGTTTGATGAAGATATGGCTTCTCTAGAGCAACGCTGCTTCTTTACGGGAACATAATTGCGCTGCAAATTGTCTAACAGGGTATGGACGCATTCCTCGCTAGATGCGCACCTGAAGATTCCGAATTCCGGAGGGTGCTTCTATGTTTGAGGAACATTTTGTCGAGTCCTGTACGGTCTCCGTCTCTCCTGCCAGAGTCTGGCCTACGTTCGTCTCCATTGGCTTGCAGATCGCTGTAGCGGTGGGGATTATTGCGATTCCCTTGCTGCATCCCGAGGCGTTGCCACTCGAGCTGAACCCGCCGAAGGTTTCGCTGACTCTTCCTCCGAAGCCTCCTGTCGTAGTGCAGGTGGAACGAACAGCGGCGGCATCCGGTAACGTTGCGTTTGCAAGCGTGCAAACGGTGGCGGCGATGCAGTCTCTGCTGCCAGCCAGAGGAATTGAAATGAGCGATGAGGCTCCAGCCATTATGGACGGGAGCGAGGCGAGAATGACGGGTTCGTCTCCCGTGGGAACGATCTTTGAGAATGCCGGATCGGGACCGGCGGTAACGGTCGCCTCAACGCCGGCTGCGAGTGGGCCGCGCCGTATCTCTTCGGGAGTGTCGCAGGGGCTGCTGCTTACGCCGATTGAGCCTATTTATCCGGCGATTGCAAAGGCTGCGCGCGTGGAGGGAGTGGTCATTGTCGAGGCAATTATCTCGCGCACAGGGACGATTGAGAGCCTGCACGTAGTGAGTGGACCGGCCATGTTGCAAGGAGCGGCGCTCGATGCGATTCGTGGGGCTTGCTACCAGCCGTACCGGCTAAGTGGAGAGCCTACGGAGGTGCAGACCACGATCAGTGTGGACTTTCGATTATCCGAGTGAGACTTAAGCCAGGGTAGCGGCCTTCGAGTCAGATGACGTAGTCGTGTTGCTGGCGGGCAGAATCTGCTCCACCACGTCGGAGGCTGGTGCTTCGGTCACGTAATCCTCTAGCGGATAACCGGCATCCTTCCAGCCATCGAAGCCACCGCGCAACGGACGCACGCGGTAGACGCCCATTTTATGCAACTGGAGTGCAAGCTTGGCGCTGGTCTCCTCGCTGGGGCAGGTGCAGTAGAGGATTACATCGCGGTCGTGCGGAATGATCTCGCTGTGCTGACGCAGTTCATTCGGTCCGATGCGGAGCGCTCCCGGAAGAACACGGGGATCGGGCAGGTAGTCCAGCGGATGGCGCAGGTCGACGATGAAAGGAGGCCGTCCGCCCGTTTTTTGGGCGAGATCCAGCATCTCCTTGAGCTCGGACGGTTCGAGCCGCAGGTTGTGAACCTGGCGGAGAAATGCGCGCTGCTTCAAGATCCGGTAGGCAAGGAAGCCGAGAACCATGAGAATGAAGATGAAGATGGCGAAGTGGCCGAGCCACTGGAAGAACGGCGCGCTCTTCTTGGCGATGTCTCCGAAGAAACGACCGGCGAGGATGAAGCTCTCACCCCAGATCAGCGAACCCGCGAGATCCCACAGGAGGAAGCGGCCGAAGGCCATTCCGGTCTGTCCGGCAATGGGGGCGGCGACGGTGCTGAGGCCGGGGACGTACTTGGCGAATAACAGCGTGACCGCGCCGTGGCGGGTGAAGTAGCCCTCGGTCTTGCTGACGCAGGTGGAGGCCTCGAACGACAGCCTGCAGAGAAGCTTCAGGACATCGTTGCCGTAGCGGCGGCCGAGCATGAACCAGATCGAGTCTGCGATGAGGCACGCGGCCAGCACGGAGAGCACAGCGCCCAGATGGCTGACGCGGTGCGTTGCGCTGAGGGTTCCCGCGGTGAGCAGCAGGGGGATGCTAGGAATGGGCACGCCGATCTGCTCTACCAGCACCCAGAGGAAGATGAGCAGGTAGGCGTAATGGACGAAGAAGACGAGTGCGATCGGCATGAGAGGAGGCTCTAACTTGTAGATGAGTTTAGCCGCCTATGGGATGCGAATGCACGTCTTAAAGTTAGCCGCCCGGACGGCGGGGCCATCCGGGCGGCGAAGGTGAGTGCAACTCGTTCTTTTTCAGCGAGCCGCTACTTGACCTCGACCTCGGGCGTTACCGAGAGGCCGGGGCGCAGGGCGTAGTCGCCGTTCTCCTGCTGCATGTTGGTGAAGTCGATTCTTACGGGAATCCTCTGTACAACCTTCACGTAGTTGCCGGTGGCGTTCTCCGGGGGGAAGAGCGAGAGCCGGGAGCCGGTGGCACCGCCGATCTGTGTCACCTTGCCGTGGAATTTGCGTCCGCCAAGCGCGTCGACCTTGATGGTGACGTCCTGACCGGGCTTCATCTTCGCGAGCTGGGTTTCCTTGAAGTTAGCCGTTACCCAGAGGTTGCTCAACGGGATCACGGTCAGCAGGTCCTGCCCGATGCTGACGTTGGCTCCTACCTGCACGTTCTTCTTGTTGACGATACCGGCCACGGGAGCCACGATGTGCGTGTAGCTGAGGTTGAGGCGAGCCTGATCGACCCGGGCCTGGGCCTGCTTTACGTCCGCCATCGCGGAGTTCGCCCGCGCCTGCTGCGCCTGAATCTGGTTCGACGCGGTCTTGACGGACTGCGAGGACTGGAACCGCGACTGCGCGAGTCGCTGCAGAGCCTGAGTCACTGCCGCCTGATTCCCGATGACCGTCGCCTCGGCCTCAAGCACGGATGCCTGGTTGGCGGCGTCGGTCGCTACCGCGGCATCGAACTGCTGCTTAGAGATGACGTCCTTCTGGACCAGCGGAGTGTAACGTTCGACATCGAGCCTCGACTTGGTCGCGTTGGCCTTGGCCGCCGCTACGCGGGCCTCGGCGGCCTGGGCTTCCTTGCGGGCCTGCTCCACTGCCGCGCTGGCGCCCTGCACATCCGAGCTGGTGGTGCTGACGGTCGTCTTTACGTTGACGTCGGTGATGGGGACGTTGACCGTCGCCTGAATCGCCGCTGCCTGAGCACTGGCGAGGTTGGCCTGGGCCTGTTCGAGCGCAACCTGGTAGTCGCGGGGATCGATCTCGGCGATCGCCTGCCCCTGCTCAACCTTCTGGTTATCGTCGATGTAGACCTTGAGGACCTGGCCGGTGACGCGCGAGCTTACCTGATAAAGGTCGCCGTCTACCTGCGCGTCGTCCGTGTCCTCGGTAAAGGTCGAGCGCCAGTAGAAGATTCCCGCTCCGATCACAAGCAGGATCAACACCGCGATGATGACGAACTTCCTGCCAGACTTCTTTTCCTGCGACAGATCCTCATCCTGGTGAGAGTCCGCAGTGCGGTTCCGCGCCTGATCTTCCTGCTGTTGTACCGATTGGTCTGCCAAGTTACTTTCCTCCGAGATAATCTTTGTAGTTGGTCTGCGCAATCCCCAATGCCCGCGCCAGCGCAAGTTTGGCTACGTTGTGCTGATACAGCGCACTGATGTACTGATCGTTGGCCTGCTCGGTCTGCGTCTGGGCCTGCGATACCGGCAGGTTGTCCGAGACGCCCGCACGGAACCGCTGCTGCGCGTCACTCAATGCCTGATTGGCCAGCTCCACGTTCGAGTGGGTGGCCTCGACCAGCTTCGTCGCCGCCTCGATATCGAGCAGGCTATTGCGGATATCCTGGTTCACCTGCTGGATCTGATCGGCGAGCTTCGCCCTGGCCTGTTCATACTGCGCGTCCGCGACCTGCTCCTGCCCCTTGGTCTTTGCGATCTGCAGGATCGGTACGCTGATCTGGCCGGTGGCAGTATAGGTGCCGTGCGAGTGGCCGGGCGTCGTGCCCATATCTCCGAAGTCGCCGGAGAAGCTGGCGACGGGAAGCTGATACGCCCACGCCGACTTCTTCTCCATATCGGCGGACTTGACCTGCTCCGCGTAGGCGGCGAGATCTTTGCGAGCCTTCAGGGCCTGCTCGAAGGCAACCTGCGGATCGACGTGGTCAAGCGAGGCAAAGGGAACCTTGTCGCTGAGGTTGAACTTCTGATCGAGAGGAAGACCGATGGCTCGCGCCAAGGCGAGCTTGTCCTTCTCAAAGCTGTTCTTCGTGGAGATCAGGCTCTGCTCTTCATTCTGATAGTCCACCCGGGCTCGCAGCACATCGAGCTTGGGGCTTGTTCCGGCATCATGAGCGGCCACAGCCTGATCGAGCGAGATCTTCGAGGTCGCCAGTTCCGCCTGCACCGCCTCAATGCGAGCCTGATCCGCGATACACAGAAGGTAAGCGTTACCTACGGTGAGAACGACCAGATCGCGGGCGTCCTCGGCGGTCAGCTTTGCGGCGGCAAAGTTGTGCTTCGCGGCAAGATAGTTCTCCAGCGCCGATACATTAATCAGGTTCTGCGTGAGGTACGCGCGGAAGTCCACCACCTGAAACGGCCCGATGATGGGGTTCAGGCCGGGAAACTTCAACCCATAGGCAGCGAGGTTAATCTGCTGCACCTCGATGCTTGCCGCAGCCGTTACCGTGGGCAAAAGAGGCTGTAGCTCTTCGAGTCGCTGGCCACCCGCGCTCTTCTCGCTGGCGCTTTGCAGGATAAGGCCGAGGTTCTGCCGCAGGCCACGCTGAATCGCCTCGTCGAGCGAGAGCTCGATGGTCTCGGCGGTCGCCTTGCCACTTACGATACTGCCCTTGAAGGAATCCTGCGTGGGCTGCGCGCCGTTCTGGCCGGACGCGGTGTAGAGATTCTGTTGCGCTCCCGCGACGGCGGAGCTGCCGGTCGCGGTCCCTGGGCCGGAGTTTGCATTCGCCGCGTTGCCGGTCGTGCTGGATGATCCTCCGGGAAGCTGCGCCCATGCTGGCGCGCTGAGAAGGCATATTCCAAGAACCGACAGAACGCTCCAGGCGGTTTGCTCTGTTTGATTTTTCCCCATACCTCTGATCGTAACCTGCCTCACCCCAGTTTAAAGCCGGGCCTTTCGCCTCAGTGATGAACTTTTGTCATTATTTGGATGCATCTTCTTCGCAAGAATCTTCAAAAATGATTTCTGTACACTCATCAGGAGACTGATAAAGGAACCTGTAACGTTATGTTTCTAGGCATCGATGTCGGCACAGGTGGCACCCGGGCTGTTCTGATTGACCGCGCGGGCGTGGTGGTTGCCTCGTTCTCCAGCGAACACGCAGCGATCCACTCGGAGCATATTGGCTGGGCGGAGCAGGACCCGGACGACTGGTGGCGGGCTGCTCGCGAGGCAATTGCAGGGGTTCTGGCGGCCTGCGGAGCGTCGGGCGGTGAGATTGAGGCCATCGGCCTTACCGGGCAGATGCATGGCTGCGTGATGCTTGACGCCGAGGGTGCGGTGCTGCGTCCGGCGCTGATATGGTGCGACCAGCGGACGCAACCGCAGTGCGACTGGCTCACGGAGAAGATCGGCTTTGCGCGGCTCATCGAGCTTACGGCCAACCCCGCGCTGCCGAACTTCACCCTGACGAAGCTGCTCTGGGTGCGAGAGCACCAGCCGGAGATCTTTGCACGAATCGCCCACGTGCTCTGCCCCAAAGACTACGTTCGGTACAGGCTCACGGGCGAATTCGCCATGGATATGCAGGAGGCGAGCGGGACGCTGCTGCTGGATGTAGCGCATCGGCGCTGGTCGGAGGAGGTGGCCGGGATCGCCGGGATCCCGATGGCGTGGCTGCCACGACTTTTTGAAGGGCCTGAGATTTGTGCCCGGATCAGCTCCGCGGGGGCGGGGGCCACGGGGTTGGCAGAGGGTACGCCGGTGGCGGCGGGGGCGGGAGATCAAGGCGCTGGAGCTGTGGGGATGGGGATTCTGGCTCCGGGATCGGTCTCGGCCACGATCGGAACCAGCGGGGTGGTGTTTGCCGCTACGGATTCGCCGGTGCGGGACCGGCTGGGGCGGCTGCATACGTTCTGTCATGCATCTCCGGGGCGCTGGCACGTGATGGGCGTTACGAACGGGGCCGGGTTCAGCCTGCGGTACTTCCGGGACACGTTCTCGCCGGGTTCGAGCTATGAGGAGCTGCTGGAGCTGGCGGCGAAGGCTCCGGCGGGGAGCGATGGGCTGTTGTGGGCTCCGTATCTCTTCGGAGAACGGACGCCGCATCTTGACCCGGAGGCGCGGGCGGCGTTTGTGGGGATTACGGCATCGCATGAGCGGGCGCACTTTATTCGCGCGGTGCTTGAGGGCGTTGCCTTCAGCCTGCGCGACACGCTGACTTTATTTGGTGAGCTGAAAATTCCTGTGAGCGCGATGCGGCTGGGGGGCGGTGGGGCACGGGGGCCGTTGTGGCGGCAGATTCAGGCAGATGTCTATGGAAGGCCGGTGGAGTTGCTGGAAGCTGAGGAGGGTGGGGCGTTCGGAGCGGCCCTGCTGGCTGGAACCGGGGTGGGTGCGTGGCCGGATGTGGAGGCTGCCTGTGCGGCGACGGTGCGGGTGGCGGAGACGATTCCTCCCGGGGACGCATCTGTCATGAATGAGGCGTATAAGCGTTATCGGCGGGTCTATCCGGCCTTGAGAGAGATTGCGAAGGGGTAGAGGGTGAAGATGGCGGCGAAGGAGATTGGCGTTGCGGTAGTAGGGTTTGGGCTGGCGGGGCGGGTCTTCCATGCTCCGTTTGTAAGCGCGGTGCCGGGGTTACGGCTGGAGGCGATCGTCCAGCGCAAGGGCGATGAGGACGCGAAGGCTTATCCTACGGCGCGGGTGCTGCGGTCGTTCGATGAGGCCCTGAAGGACCGCGACATCGATCTGGTGGTGATCGGGACGCCGAACGAGACCCATTTTGCCATGGCCAAGAAGGCGATTGAGGCAGGAAAGCACGTGGTCATCGATAAGCCGTTTGCCGCGACCAGCGCCGAGGCCAAGGAGCTTTGGCAGTTGGGGTGGGAGCGGGGCGTTTGCGTGGCCCCGTTCCACAATCGGCGGTGGGACGGCGACTTCCAGACGGTGCAGTCGCTGCTGGAACGGAACGAGCTAGGGCGCGTCGTCACCTTCGAGTCGCACTTCGACCGATTCCGGCCTATGCCGCGGGAGCATACGTGGAAGGAAGGGGCGAACCCGGCGAATGGGCTGCTCTTCGACCTTGGCCCTCACCTGGTCGATCAGGCGCTGGCACTGTTCGGCGTTCCTTCGGGCATAACGGCGAGCGTGCGGCGCGACCGCGATAACACCCATATTGAGGACGCGTTCGACATTACGCTGGAGTATCCGGGGCTGCGGGCGCACTGCCGGTCGAGTATGCTGGCCGCCGATGCCGCGCCGCGGTTTGTGCTGCATGGCGTGCGCGGGAGCTTCAAAAAGTTCGGGCTCGACCCGCAGGAGCCTGCCCTGCTGGGCGGAGCGAAGGTGCCTCGGCTAGGCGAGGGCGAGTGGCTTGGGGAGCCGGAGGAGGCATGGGGGACGCTGACGCTTGCTCCGAACCTTGCCGAGCCGGGAGAGCTGGTTCGGGCCCGGGTGAAGACCTGCCCGGGAGACTATCGGCTGTTCTATGCCAACGTGCGGGACGCGATCCAGGGGACGGCGGAGCTGGCGGTGAAGCCGGAGGACGGATACCGAGTGATCCGGCTGCTGGAGATGGCCCGGGTGAGCAGCTCGGAGGGACGGACGCTGACGGTGGAGTTCTGAGGGTACCCCCCTCCCCCCGTCTATGTTGTGCAAACTCTTCAATTCATTGATGTTAGGTCCGGACTTTTGTTTTTCCTCCTTTATGTGAGAGGGCTCCCCTTTTGGGGAGCCCTCTTTTAATTGTAGTTGGATGGGTGGGTGGGTTGCGCCACTTCTGCTTGCGTTTTATTTGGCTTGGTTTGTTGGGGTTAGGTGGGTTGGGCGGGATTTGGGGCTTGACAGGGATTTGTGGCGAGGAAGATTTAAGGCGATGATTCAGTCGCTTCGCTCCGGCCTTCGGCAGAGCGGTGCGCCGCTTTGCGGCGGATTCTTTGACGCCGGGCTGAAGCCCGACTCCAATCCCAACGGCAAGTTCAGCAACAAAAGCAACGACAAGAGCAAGGGCTTATGGGCTTTGGAGAGGTATGGGTAGAGAAACGGATTCCTCCGCTGCGCCACTCACGATGAGGCTGTGAGCGGCTTCGGTCGGAATGACGGATTTTGTGGTGGTGGGATGAAAAGCAACAACGACAACAACTAACAGCAAAGACAACGACAACGACAACAAAAGCAAATACGGTTCGCGCTTTGCGCGAATGCCCATGTCCGAAAATCCGGACATGGGGCACCCGTTTTGGTTCGGATTCGAGGAGGAAATCTCTGCTGATATTTCAGCTCGTTAGTGCTTGGCCTGGCCGTAGGTGGCGTTGGCTCCGTGCTTGCGGAAGTAGTGGCGGTCTAACAGGGCCTGAGAGACTCCGGTGTGACCGGGGACGAGCGTGAGGGTGTTGTAGGCCATCTTGGCTACGGCTTCGAGGACTACGGCGTTGTGGGCCGCGTCGTCGGGCGTTTTGCCCCAGGCGAAGGGGGCGTGGCCGTTGACTAGGCAGGCGGGGACGGCGAGGGGGTCGATATTGTGCTTTTTGAAGTGATCGACTATGGCTACGCCGGTCTCGTGGACGTAGCGGCCACCGATGGCCTCGTCGGTGAGGGGCGGGGTGACCGGGACGGGGCCGTAGAAGTAATCGGCGTGGGTGGTGCCGAGAGGCGGGATGGCGAGGCCGGCCTGAGCGAAGCTGGTGGCGAACTCGGAGTGGGTGTGGACGACGGCTCCGATGGTGGGGAATTCGCGGTAGAGGAGGGTGTGGGTGTCGAGGTCGGAGGAGGGCTTGAGGTCGCCTTCGACGATCTTGCCGTCGAGGTCGGTGACGACCATGTGCTCGGGGCGGAGGTCGTCGTAGTCGACGCCGGAGGGCTTGATGACGACGAGGCCCTGCTCGCGGTCGACGCCGCTGGCGTTGCCGAAGGTGTAGAGGACGAGGCCGCGCTTGACGAGTTCGAGGTTGGACTCGAGGACCGAGGTCCGCAGTTCTTTCAGAAGCATTTTTCTTTCTCCGTTTTGAAACCTTTGCGCCGGAGGAGGACTGGCGCTGCCACTCCAGAATAGAGGAAGGGATGGATGGAAGAAAGTTTTTGTGGGGAAAGATTGCCCTGGGCGGCTGAGGATTTGGAAGACATAGAACCTTGATAAAGTGGAGGCTATGGACATGGACAAACAGACGAACGGGGCGGCTCTGCCACTGGGATTCAAGTGGGGCGCGGTGAAGGCCGGGATCAAGGCGAGCGGCAATCTGGACGTTGCGGTGGCGGTGGCTGCCAAGACGGCTAATGCGGCGGTGATGTTTACACGGAACCAGGTGGTGGCGGCTCCGGTGACGGTGGGGCGTAGGCATCTGGCGGCTACGGGCGGGCGCGTGGGTGTGGTGCTGGTGAATGCGGGCAATGCAAACTGCGCGACGGGGCAGGCGGGAATCGATGCCTGCGTGCAGACCTGTGTGGCGGCGGCGGAGCAGTTTCACTGCATCTTCGACGAGGTGCTTCCGTCTTCTACGGGGATCATCGGAGTTCCCTTCCCTGCGGCCAAGGTCGTGGCCGCGCTGCCTGCGCTGGAGGAGACGCTGGGAGATTCGGCGGAACATGCGGAGCTGTTCGCTACGGCGATTATGACCACCGATACGAAGAAGAAGGTCGCCTATGCGACGGTGGACGTGGACGGCGTAGAGGTGAGGATCTTTGGCGCGGCGAAGGGCGCGGGGATGATCCACCCGCAGCTTGGGCCGCCGCACGCGACGATGCTGGTGTATCTGTTTACCGATATTGCCGCGGAGAGCGCGGAGTTGAGGGAGTTGCTGGAGCCCGCGGTGGAGCGGAGTTTTAACTGCATCTCGATTGATGGGGACACCTCGACGAACGATACGGTGGCTCTGCTGGCGAGCGGGGCGAGCGGAGTGAAGCTGGATGAGCGGGTGCGGGAGCCGTTTGCGAACGCTCTGAAGCTGGTTTGCGGGTCGCTGGCTCACCAGATTGTGGATGACGGCGAGGGTGTGGGGCATGTGGTCGCCTTGAACATTACGGGCGCGAGGACCGAGGCCGAGGCGAAGCAGGTGGCGAAGGCAATTGCTCACTCGCCGCTGTGCAAGACGGCGTGGTCGAGCGCGGACCCGAACTGGGGTCGGCTGATTGCGGCTACAGGATATAGCGGGGTGGCATTCGACCCGGCGAAGGTGAAGATTACGATTGGCGGGCTGCCGGTGTTCGAGGATGGCGGCCGGGCGGCGGCTTTCGACGAGGCGGCAGCGCATACGGTGATGCTGGAGCGGGAGTATACGATCGCTATCGACCTGGGGCTGGGTGAGGCGGAGTGCCGGTTTTTGACGTGCGATCTGACGGAAGAGTATGTGCGGATTAATGCGGATTATTCGACCTAAAAAGATTCTGGCCGGCCGGCCCACTGCGCGGCGGGCGGTCGCTTCGTGACTTGTGTACCGGTCTGGGTGGGACCAGCAGCTTGGAGCCTCGCGTTGCTCGGCTTTTGATTCCGGCCTGCGGCTTCGTGCGGTATACGCCCCATGAATGTGGGCCGAGATGACGTTTTTCGTCAGTCCTTATATCGTTATAAGCGGAAGCACTGCACCCCGCGCCGCGGTCCTCTGCAGCCATATCGTTGATGGGAGTATTAACTGACATTATGACGACCAAACTGGAAGAAGCCGCCAAGCAGGACCTAGCCGCAGAGGTTTCGGAGTGGATTGAAGCGTTCGACGAGGTTGTTGCGAACGACTGGGAGCATGGCACGGAGCTGCTGGAGGCGTTGCGAGTCCGGGCGCGTGAGGCTGGAGTGCCCACGCCCAGCGAGTTGACCACGCCTTACCGGAACACGATTCCGAAGCACGACGAGGTTCCGTATCCGGGCGACCGCGCGCTGGAGAGCAAGGTCGAGGCGCTGATCCGGTGGAACGCGATGGCAATGGTGCATGGCCAGAACAAGAAGGACGCGGGCATCGGCGGACACATCTCGACCTATTCTTCGCTGGCTACGTTGCTGGAGGTCGGGTTCAATCATTTCTTCCGGGCCAAGTATGGAGACGAGCCGGGCGATTTTATTTACTTCCAGGGTCATGCCTCACCGGGCGTGTATTCGCGGGCTTATCTTGAAGGGCGGTTCGACGAGGACCGGCTTACGAACTTCCGCCATGAGCTGCGGGCTACGCCGGGGTTGAGCTCGTATCCGCATCCGTGGCTGATGCCGGAGTTCTGGAACTTTCCCACGGTATCGATGGGCATTGGGCCGCTGAACGCGATCTACCAGGCGAGGTTCATGCGGTATCTGGAGAATCGCGGGCTGATTAAGCCGACCGAGCGCAAGGTGTGGGCGTTTGTGGGTGACGGCGAGACGGACGAGGTGGATACCCTGGGCGCGATCTCGATGGCTCCGCGCGAGAAGCTGGACAATCTGGTCTTCGTGGTGAACTGCAATCTGCAGCGGCTGGATGGGCCGGTGCGTGGGAACAAGCGGATCATCGACGAGCTGGAGGGAATCTTCCGGGGCGCGGGCTGGAACGTAATCAAGGTGATCTGGGGTTCGGACTGGGATGCGCTGTTCGAGCGGGATCATACCGGCCTTCTGCTGCGGCGGATGGAAGAGTGCGTGGACGGCGAGTACCAGACCTTCAAGGCGAAGGGCGGGGCTTACCTGCGAGAGCACTTCTTCGGCAAGTATCCGGAGCTGCTGGAGCTGGTGAAGGACATGACCGACGACCAGCTTGGGGACCTGCATCGCGGCGGGCATGACCCGGCGAAGATCTACAACGCGTACAAGCGGGCGATGGAGCACAAGGGCGGCCCGACGGTGATCCTGGCCAAGACGGTGAAGGGCTACGGGCTGGCCGCGGCGCAGGCTCGGAACGCGACGCACTCCGAGAAGAAGCTGACGGACGAGGGTCTGGTTGCGTTTGTGAAGCGGTTCGACATCCCGGTACCGGAACAGGCGGCGAAGGAAGGAACGTTCTACCGGCCATCGCAGGACGCACCTGAGATTGTTTACATGCAGGAGCGGCGGCGAGAGCTGGGCGGCTACCTGCCGAAGCGCGAGGTGAAGGACCTTGGCTTCAAGGCTCCGGCGCTGGAGTTCTTCAAGGACTGGCTGGGCGGCTCGAAGGGCCGTGCGGTCTCCACGACGATGGGCTTTGTGAACATGCTGAACGGCCTGCTGAAGAACAAGGAGGTCGGCAAGCTGATCGTGCCGATCGTACCGGACGAGGGACGCACGTTCGGCTTCGAGTCGGTGATGAAGGCCGTTGGTATCTACGCGGCGGAGGGACAGAAGTACACTCCGCACGACGCGGACATGCTGCTGCGATATTCGGAGTCGACGGACGGGCAGATTCTGGAGGAAGGCATCACGGAGGCGGGCTCGATGGCGTCGTTTACGGCGGCGGGCACGGCATACGTGAACTACAAGATGCCGATGATTCCCTTCTACATGTACTACTCGATGTTCGGGTTCCAGCGCATCGGAGACATGGCGTGGGCGTTTGCGGACTCGCGGGGCAAGGGCTTCCTGATGGGCGGGACGGCTGGCCGGACTACGATGCTTGGCGAAGGGTTGCAGCACCAGGACGGCCACAGCGTTGTGCTGTCGAGCACGGTTCCGACGTGTATTACCTATGACCCGGCTTATGTATACGAGATGGCCGTGGTGGTGCAGGATGGCATTCGCCGGATGTACGAGAAGGGCGAGGACTGCTTCTACTACATCCTGATGTACAACGAGGACTACCCGATGCCCGCGATGCCGGAGGGCGAGGGCGTGGTTGAGGGGATTCTGCGCGGCATCTACAAGCTGAAGCCTGCGGCGGCAGAGGCCACGGTGCAGTTGTTCGGCAGCGGCCCGATTCTGAACGAGGTGCTGAAGGCGCAGGAGATTCTGGCCTCGAAATACAACATTCACGCGGATGTTTGGAGCGTGACCAGCTATACGGAGCTGCGGCGCGATGCGCTGGCGGTGGAACGGTGGAACCGGCTGCATCCGGCGGAGAAGGAGCGGGTGCCTTACCTGCTGACAGCTCTGGGAGATGCGAAGGGGCCGATCGTTGCGGCCAGCGATTACATGAAGTCGGTACCGGACGTACTTTCGCCGTGGCTGCCGGGACGGCTGGTGACTCTGGGCACGGACGGCTTTGGACGCAGCGACAACCGCGAGCATCTGCGGCGTCACTTCGAGGTGAGCGCGGAGGCAATTGCGGGTGCTACGCTTTCGAAGCTGGCACGCGAGGGCAAGATCAAGCCGAAGGTGGCGCAGAAGGCGCTGGCCGATCTTGGACTGGACGTCGAAGCGGCCGATCCGGCGCGAGCTTAGGATTTATCTGATTTATCTTCAGAACATTGGGTTGAAGTGTGAGGGTTCCTTTGGTGGAACCCTCGCTTTGTCTTAGATCGAAGGTTGCATGGAGGATGGATTGGCGAAGAGGGATTTGCACGAGAATCCGCTGGTACCGAACGCGCGGCTGCGCGAGATGTTTGTAGCCATGACGGAGATGCGGTTGCTGGATGAGTACGCCGCGGGGCTGAAGCACGGGAAAAAGGCCGGGCGGGCGTTCGATTCGATACGCGGGCAGGAGGCCTGCCGGGTGAGCACGGCGATTGCGCTGGAAGAAGGCGACCTGGTGATCGACGGCGCGGCCGGGGTGGTGATGGAGCCTCTGTTTGGCACGAAGGCCGGGGAGGCACTGAAGAAGATTCAGGAACTGCGGCCTGCGAAAGACTCGGAGAAGAAGGCTGCGAGCCATGCCGTGGCAGGACGTCTGCTGCCCGCGGTGGAAGATGCGGAGGAGCGGCTGACGCTGGCCCTGGGAGTGGCGCTCTCGTTCAAATCGCAGAAGAAGACGAGCCTGGTGGTGGCGTATGTGAAGCGCGGAGAGCTTTCGGGCGGCGCATGGAAGCGGGCGCTGACGATGGCGGCGCAATACGAGCTGCCGGTCCTGTTCGTGGCTCTGCCGGATGGAGAGAAGAAGGCAGGCGATCCGGCGGCCAAGGCGAGAACGCACGGGGTTCCGGGGGTTCCGGTCGACGCGTCGGACGCGGTGGCGCTGTACCGCGTGGCGCAGGAGTCCGTGGTGCGGATGCGGGGCGGCGGAGGGGCGGTGCTGATCGACGGCGTGGAGCTGGAGACGAAGAAAGGTGTGGCTGATCCGCTGGAGCAGATGCGGCAGTTTCTGCTGGGCCGCAAGGTGGGCACGGAGTCCTGGATGGATCGCGCCGGGGAGCCGCTGCGGAAGCGAATTGCAGCATTGTCAAAGAGTTAAGAAACCCTGAACGACAGGAAGCCGGTTTCGCAGAGGCAGGCCGGTTAGACTGTAAGTGCGCAATTTATTTTTGTGTCAGAGGTACGAGTGCAAACTGGAATCTCCCCTTCTTTGGCAGCGCTCACACTTTGCGTCGCTGTAACGGCCTTTGCGCAGCAGACGCCGGCCCCGGCAACCATCCCCTCGCGTCCGACGCCCGACGCCACTGGAACGCAGGCGAGGCCACCCTATTTGCAGCAGCCGGAGCAACTGCCGGCGGAGCGTAAGACGCCGCAGACGACTCTCCCGCCGGTGGTTGCTCCGGCGCAGCCTTCGGAGAAAGCTCCCTTTACGGCTTATATGCCCTTTGCGCCTGAGGGGCGGCACGTATATGACCGCTTCTCCGGGTCGGTGTATATCCCGGTGGATAGCTGGATGTATCCGGCTCTGACGCGGCTGTACAGCATGGGCTACCTGGACACGATGTTTCTGGGGATGCGGCCATGGACGCGGCGCAGCGTGCTGCACATGTTGCAGGAGTCGGAGAGCGCGATCGTCCACAGCAACAACGAAGAGGCGCAGGAGATGCTGGCGAAGCTTCTGACGGAGTTGGAGACAGAGATTCCGGCGGGTGACAGGCCGCGCGGCCTGGTGTATGGGGTAGAGTCCTCGTATACGCGGTTGATGGGCATCGGCGGACCGGTGCTGCGAGACAGCTTCCACCTGGGCCAGACGCTGAACAACGATTACGGGCGGCCGTATGCGACGGGATTCAACGCGCTGGCGGGAGCCTCGACCGTGGAGGAGTGGGGGCCGTTCTCTCTGTATGTGCGAGGAGAGTACCAGCACGCTCCGGCGACGACGGGATACTCAAACACGCTGGCCTCCCTGCTTTCTAACATCGACACCATACCGTATGCTCCGCCAAACGCTCCGCAGGATACGATTCCGGCAGGACAACTGGCGTCGCAGAACCCATTCCGGCTGGTGGAGGCGTCGGTGTCGGCGCACCTGCTGAAGCACGAGATATCGCTGGGCAAGACCGACGCGTGGCTGGGGCCGGCACAGGGCGGAGCGATGGCGTGGTCGAACAATGCGGAGAACATCTATTCGTTCCGCGTGAACCGCGTGGAGCCTCTGCATATAAAGTGGCTCTCAAGTCTGATTGGGCCGGTTCGGTATGACTTCTTTCTGGGCAGCCTGAAGGGACATACAGCGCCGAACGATCCGTGGGTCCATTCGGCGATGTTCTCGTTCCGACCGACGCGCGATCTGGAGTTCGGGTTCCAGAGGACGGTGATCTTCGGCGGAGCAGGCCATGCTCCAGTGACGCTGCATACCTTCCTGAAGAGCTTCTTCGACATCAGCGATTCGACGAAAGACGAAAAATACTCGCGCAACGATCCGGGAGCGCGGTACAGCGACTTCAACTTTTCATACCGGCTCCCGTTTGCTCGGCGGTTCGCGACGTTGTATATGGACTCGATCGCCCATGACGACGTGACGCCGATCAGCGCGCCGCGCCGCGCCGCCTACCGGACGGGACTCTACCTCTCACGGATTCCGAAGATTCCCAAGCTGGACTTTCGCGTAGAGGCGGTGACGACCGATCCGGGCGTTTCACGGAGCCAGAAAGGGACGTTCAACTACTGGGAGACCGTTCAAAGGCAGGGATACACGAACAAGGGACTCATTATGGGCGACTGGATCGGCCGCGAGGCAAAGGGTGGGCAGGCGTGGCTGACCTATCACCTCTCCGGCAACGAGTGGGTTCAGTTCGAATACCTGAACAAGAAGACGCCGAAGGACTTTATTCCGGGCGGAACGACGCAGAACGAGTACAAGATCAGCGTGCTGAAGCGGTTGAGACCGGATGTCGAGCTGAACGCATGGGTGCAGGTGGAAGGATGGAAGGCCCCGGTACCGGTGAATGGAACCGATCTCTTCAAGACCGGGCTACAGCGGAACGCGGTCGGAGCCGCGCAGCTTACGTGGTATCCGAAGCTGCACGGCTCGGCGCAATAGGCTAGACGGCGATCGCAGCCTCGAAGTAGGCGAGGGACCGTTCGAGTCCCTCGCGCAGCTTCACCTTCGGCTCCCAGCCGAGGAGAGTGCGGGCGCGGGTGATGTCGGGGCGGCGGCGGGTGGGGTCGTCCTGCGGAAGCGGCTTGAAGACGATCTCGCTGCGAGCCCCGGTAATGGCAAGGATCTCGCGAGCGCATTCGAGAATGGTCCACTCGTCGGGGTTGCCGATGTTGACGGGGAGAGACTCGCTGGAGCGTGAGAGAAGCACGATACCCGCGATGAGGTCCGAGACGTAGCAGAAGCTGCGCGTCTGGGAGCCGTCTCCGTAGATGGTGAGGGGCTCGCCGCGCAGGGCCTGGATCATGAGGTTGGAGATGACGCGGCCGTCGTTGGCCTGCAGGCGCGGACCGTAGGTGTTGAAGATGCGGACCAAGTGGGTGTTGACCTGATGGTAGCGATGGTAGGCCATGACGGCGGCCTCAGAGAAACGCTTGGCCTCGTCGTAGACCGAGCGTGGACCGATGGGATTGACGCGACCCCAATAGGTCTCGACCTGAGGATGAACCTCGGGGTCGCCGTAGCACTCCGAGGTGGAGGCGTGGAGATAACCGGCGTTGTATTTGCGGGCGAGATCGAGGGTGTTGATGGTCCCGGCGGAGCCTACGAGCAGAGTCTCGACGCCGAGGCGGCTGTAGTCGACCGGGCTGGCGGGTGAGGCGAAATTGAAAATATAATCCACCGCGCCGAGATCGAAGGGACGGCAGATATCCTGCTCGACGAAGCTGAAGCGCGTCTCGCGGGCGAGATGGGCGAGGTTGTCGCGGTTGCCGGTGCACAGGTTGTCTACACCGACGACGGTGTTCCCTTCGGCCAGCAGAGCGTCACAGAGATGGGAGCCGAGAAACCCCGCAGCGCCAGTGACAAGAATTCTTTGGGACATCGTTCTCAGCCTTTCTCTGCATCCGGCATCGCCCGGACACAGGTTGGTTAATGGGAGGACGAAAAGGAACTCTACAAATGTTTCGCCTCGTGGCTGTGATACAGCAACCCCGGAACCGGCTCGCGGGAATCGAAATTCCGCGAGCCGGAGTCCGGGGCGTCTGGAATCGTACTAGCTCTGCGCCGATGCGACCGGGGAGAGATCGCGGACAGGATTGGCCGCTGGACGACCAGTGCTCAGATAGGTGAACCCGTTCTCCGACATGACCTGAGGATCATACAGGTTGCGGCCATCGATGACGATGGGATAACGAAGCGTCTTGTAGAGACGCTCCAGATCGAGCCGCGCAAACTCGGGCCAGTCGGTGAGAATCAGCAGAGCATCGCAGTCGCTGGCCGCCTCGTAGGCATCGGCCACGTAGCGGAGGCAGTTGCCTTGAGGAAGAACCTCCTGGGTTCGCTTCATGGCAGCAGGGTCGAAAGCAGCGATAGAGCAGCCCTCAGCGAGCAGCAGTTTGACGATCTCGATGGCGGGCGACTCGCGAATATCGTCCGTATCCCCCTTGAAAGCGAGGCCGAGGACGCCAAGACGCTTGCCGCGCAGGGTCCAGAGAGCGGAACGGACCTTGGCGATAAAACGCTTCTTCTGAAGGCCGTTGATCTTTTCAACCTCGGCGAGCAGATCGAAGTTGATGCCAAGCTGCTCGGCGACGGAGCGGAAGGCGGCAACGTCCTTGGGGAAGCAGGAGCCGCCGTAGCCGATACCGGGACGCAGGAACTTGGGGCCGATGCGGCTGTCGAGACCGATGCCGCGGGCGACCTGCTCGACGTTGGCGTCGGCCGCTTCACAGAGGTTCGAGACCGCGTTGATAAAGGAGATCTTCAGAGCGAGAAAAGCGTTCGAAGCGTGCTTGATGATCTCGGCGCTCTTGGTGGAGGTGAGCAGCAGAGGCGGCGGCTCGGCTACTGTGCAGCAGCCGGAGATGGCGGCCTCCTTCTCGTAATACTGGCCGCTGGTGAGCGGCGCGTAGATACGGCTGAGGACGGAGGCGGCGCGCTCGCTGTCGGCCCCGACGACAATGCGGTCCGGATGCAGGAAGTCGGCGACGGCGGTACCTTCGCGAAGGAACTCAGGGTTCGATACCACGTCGAAGAGGTGGCGATCGACACCATTACGCTCCATGGAGCGGCGCACCCACTCATTGGTATAGACCGGGACGGTACTCTTTTCGACGATGACCTTGTAACTGCTGATGGAGCGTGCGATCTCGCAGGCCACGGCCTCGACATACGAGAGATCGGCGTCGCCGGTCTCGCTCTGCGGAGTGCCGACGGCGATGAAGATGGCCTCGCTCTCGCGGGTAGCCTCTGCCAGATCGGTCATAAAACGGACCCTGGTGTTGCGATAGCGGTCCAGAAGCTCGGGGAGGTAATTTTCATGGATGAGGGTATCGCCCCCCTGAAGAGCGACGACCTTACGTTCATCGTTATCGACACAGATGACTTCATGTCCCATCTCGGCGAAGCAGACTGCGGCAACGAGACCGACATAGCCTGAACCGACTACGGCAATTTTGATTGGTTCACTCATGATTGGTGGGTGGAAGCTCCTCAGGTTCGATCATATCCGAATTTAATTCCGATTATGTAACAGAGAGATGGTTTCCAGACCTGCTTCTTCTGCTTTATAACGAAAAGAGAGTTATCGAACGTTTTCCATATTCTTTCGCTGTCATCGGGTAAACTATCTGCAATGACCTCCCCTAATATGCCACCGCCAGGTGCAGGCCTTCCAGAACAGAACCAATCAAGCTTCACCGCCGCAGTTGCAGATTCGACGCTGTCCGAAGCTTTGTTGACATTACGGAAACGACGTTGGATTCTCGTTGCCGGGGTGCTGCTCGGACTTCTCCTTGGAGTCTATCGGGCGGTAACGCGAGCGAAGATTTATGAGGCCGCCGGTCGCATCCAGGTGCGGGCAGGCGCCTCTAACGAGTACAAGATCAGCTCGGTGCTGTCGAGCATGAACGACGACACCTCGAAAAAGATGCTCACCGAGATTGAGATCCTGAAGAGCGATACGCTGCTGCTGAAGGTTGCGCGCGATCTGGATCTTGCGAATAATCCGGACTTTCTTCTCAACAGCAAAGAACCGCAGCAGCACGTCTCTCTGGATACGCCAACGGTGAGACAGAAGACGCTCCATCAACTACAGAGCAATCTTCTGGTCACCCTGATTCCGAAGACCGACATCATCCGTATCTCCTACCCCTGCTCGAACGGGAAACTCTCGGCGGACATCGTCAACCAGGTGATCTCCGACTATGTAAATCGCAGCTTCGTGACCCGGTATGAGTCGCAGCAGCGAGTCTCGAAGTGGCTTGCGGGCACGCTCGACGGGCTGAAGAGAGATGTGGAGCAGTCGCAGCAACAGATGATGGATAGCGAGCGCCGGTTGGGAATTCTTGCGTTCGATCCTACACACAGCTTGATCAGCACCTCGCTGGAAGACCTGTCCAAGGCAACGGGAGAAGCAAAGATGGCACGGATCACCGCCGAGTCGCGGTACCGTGCCCTGCATGAAATGGATCCGAACGCGATTGAAGGATCCAGTGCAAGCGCTCCAGGAACGATGATGAGCGCGCTGAATTCCTTACGCGTTCAACTGGCAACGCTGAAGTCGAACTACGCCCTGATGGTGGCGGGAACGCTGGGACCAAACAATTCCCAGGCCGTGGCCGCACGAGCGCAGATCGACGAGCTTACGAAGGAGATCGAGACCGAGCAGAACCGGCTGCTGTTGCAAGCAAAAGAAAACTACACGATCACCAAAGAGACTGAAAATCAGACGACAGCCGTTCTGGAAGCGCAGAAGTCGGACGCCTACAAACTGCGCGACGACCTGGTGGAGTACACCGTGCGGAAGCGGGAGTTCGACGCTAACCGGACGCTGTATGACAGCCTGCAGGAGCGTCTGCACACGGCAAGCGTGGAGGCTGGACTGGAGGCCCTGGAGATCGACGTCGTCGACCAGGCGATCCCACCGGCAACCCCGGATATGAAGCCTCTGTCGACGATCTTCCTGACCTCGCTTGCCTTTGGCGTGATCGGCGGCATTGTGGTGGCCTTCCTGCTGGATAGCCTCGATACGGGCATGACGAGCATTGCCGAAGTCGAGAGCGTCACGCAACTGCCTTCTCTCGCAATCGTCCCCCGCGGGCGGCGCACGCCTGCAGAGCAATCCGGCACGCTGACGACGGCGCAGCGCAATCTCGCGATTCTGACACAGCCGAAGTCGCAATTTGCCGAGGCATTCCGCTCGCTCCGCACCTCGCTGCTGCTCTCGTCGACAGGTCATCCTCCGAAACTGATCGTGCTGACCAGCGCGACTCCCTCGGAAGGCAAGACGACGACATCGACCAATCTTGCGGCGATCCTGGCGCAGCAGGAGTCGCGCGTACTGTTGATCGACGGCGACCTTCGCCGCCCCAACGTTCACCATCGGCTAGGCATGAACGGCAAAGCCGGGCTGACGACGGTGCTGACCGGAGCGACCAAGCTGGAAGATGCCGTGCAGTCCATCCCGGAGCTGCCGAACCTGGATGTTCTTCCCAGCGGCCCCATCCCTCCCTTCCCGGCCGAAATGTTGAGCTCGGAGGCGATGAAGGATCTGGTGAAGCACTGCCTCGAAATTTACGACTACGTTCTTATCGACTCGCCGCCGGTCCTCTCCGTGACCGATGGCGTGATTCTGGCGAGGATGGCGGACGCGGTTGTCTTCGTCATCCGTCATGGAAAATCGAGCAAGCATGTTGTGCGCCGGGCACGGGATCTGCTGATCCGCTCGGGAGCGTCGATCGCCGGTATTGTGCTGAACGCGGTCGATATGAACTCGCCGGACTATTACGGCTACTACGGCTACTCGGGATACTCCTATTCGAGCGTGGACTCGGACAGTTGGGAGTCACAGCCTGAGGCAGACGCTGGCACGAAGAAGACCGGGAAGGGGGAATAAATGAGACGCGGACAAAATATCTTCAACGGTATCCGGCCAACGATGTTTGCATTCGTTCTGCTGGGACAGTATGTCTGTGCCGCTCATGGACAGTTTACGGGCCCGTCGCTGGGGGCATCCTCGGCGGTCAACCAGCAGATCGAGCCAACGAAGGACCGCTCGATTCTCTATCCTCCCCCGCGGCCAATCCAGCTCATGCAGGGCGATCTGCTTTCGGTCCATATCTTCCAGGTGCAGGACTATACGCCGATCGTGCGAGTGAGCGTGGACGGTACAATCCGGCTTCCGCTGGCGGGCGTTCTCCACGTGGACGGACTGTCGCTACAGGATGCCGAGACCAAGATCGCGAAACGTCTTATGGACCTCGGCATGTATCGTGATCCGCAGGTCACGATAGAGATTACGGAGTCTCCCAGCCAGATCGTAACTGTGACCGGCGAGATGCACTTCGTCGAACCTCTCTTTGGCGAGAAACGGCTATACGATGTTCTGGCCGCGGCTGGCGGATTACCTCCAGCCGCCAGCCACACCATCACCATTAACCGTCCCGGCATTCCAGAACCGATCATTATCGATCTGGGGACGAACCCGGCCAAGAGCGAGCTTGCCGATGTGCCGATCTTCCCACGGGACACAATCGTGGTTTCGCGGGTCGGCGTGGTCTATCTGCTGGGTGCATTCAAGCTCCAGGGACCGATCCCCTTGCAGCAGAATTCGCCACTTACGCTGATGCAGGCCGCGGCAATCGGTGGAGGGGTAGGATTTGAAGCCCAGAAGAACGACCTCCGCATCATCCGCACCGTCGGACTTGAGCGCAAGGTGGTCAAGGTCGATCTGAAGCGAGTCTTCAACGGCAAGGACCCGGATCCGATTCTGCAAACGGACGATATTGTCTTACTGCCAACCAACGCCATGAAGGCCGCGATCAAGGGAGGCGGACTCGGTACGCTTCAGGGAATCGCATCCACATCCGTCTACGCGCTCAAGTACTAATCGCAACCAAAGGCAACGAACGACATCCACTCACCACACGAGGATCGCCGCATTATGCCTTCGAAAGAGATACCCTCAGAACCCCGAGTCAGGCTTGCGTACCTGGTCAGCCATCCGATCCAGTACCAGGCTCCGCTCCTGCGCAGGATCGCGCAGGAGCCGGACATCGATCTGACGGTATTCTTCGGTTCGGACTTTTCGGTGCGCGAGTACAAGGATGAAGGGTTTGGCGTAGGCGTGAAATGGGACGTGCCTCTGCTCGACGGCTATCGCTATGAGTTTCTTCCGGTACTGCGCGATACGGCCAGAGTCACCGTCACGAGCCCTATCAACCGTGGCATTCTAAGTCGCCTGTATGGGCGAGATGGTCGTGCCGCCTATGATCTGCTGTGGGTTCATGGATATGCATCGGTCAACACGATGCATGGAATGCTGGCGGCGAAGGCTCTTGGAATCCCGGTGCTGCTGCGCTCGGATTCGTCGCTCAAGGACCGAGTGCGGAGCAGCGTGAAGCTGGCCGCGAAGAGGCTCTTCTTTGACGGGTTGAAGCATCTGGCGGATGGCGTCATCTCGGCCGGAACCCTGAATACGGACTACTGGCGCTACTACATGGGAGAGAACTTCCCTATCTCGCTGGTTCCCTATGCTGTCGATAACGATTACTTCCAGCGGCAATGCGAGCAGGCGCGCGCGGGGCGGGAGCAGTTGCAGGCGGAGCTGAAGCTGGAGCCGTCGCGGCCGGTGATCCTCTACGCCTCAAAATTGCAGACGCGCAAGCGCTGTGAAGACCTCGTAGAAGCCTACAAGCTGCACCTGGAGCGCGGCGGAGACCAGCCGCGTCCGTACCTGGTGATCGTGGGCGATGGAGAAGAACGCGCCGCGCTGGAGAAGCAGGTCGAGCAGCATGGGCTTACGGACGTGCGCTTCTGCGGCTTCCGCAATCAGTCGGAACTTCCCCGGTTCTTCGATCTCGCAAGCGTCTTTGTACTGCCATCGAAGTATGAGCCCTGGGGCCTGATCGTAAACGAGGTGATGAACGCGGGGTGCGCGGTGATCGTCTCGGACGAGGTAGGATGCCAGCCCGACCTGATCGCCGATGGCGTGGAGGGATGCGTCTTCCCCGCGGGAAACGTCGAAGCCCTGGCCAACGCGCTGAGCCGGGTTCTGGCTACTCCCGAGACGGCGGCGCAGATGGGACAGCGCGCACTCGAACGGATTCGGCAATGGGATTTTGAAGCGGATATTCGTGGCCTGCGACAGGCGATTGCGAAAGCGACACGAAAGATTCCGGCATGAGCGGTTCCATGCCTTCTGTTGATCCTGGGTCTTCTGTTTATTCTGGCCAGCCGAATCGGCTGGTACGCTCGAAAGCGATGGTTGCCTGATGCGAATTCTGCATATTATCGGAAGCATGAACCCGGCCTCGGGTGGACCGACCGAGTCGGTGAGGACGCTGTTCAGCTATGGTTCGATCGGCTACACAGGCGAGGTGGTCAGCATGGACGACCCGGCTGCGCCTTATCTGAAGAGCTTTCCGTTTACGATCCACGCCATGGGACCGGGCGACTCGGCCTATGGATTCAACAACAAGCTGATGCCGTGGCTGCGGGAGAACTACCAGCGCTTCGACGGCGTGGTGGTCAACGGACTTTGGCAGTTCGGCGGGCTGGCGGCGTGGCGCACCATCGCCGGAAAGAAGCCTTACCTCGTCTTCACCCACGGAATGCTGGACCCTTACTTCAGGCACGCCTATCCGCTGAAGCACCTGAAGAAGTGGCTCTATTGGGCTCCGGTAGAGTACTGGGTGCTGCGGAACGCATACCGTGTGCTCTTTACCTCTACGGCGGAAAAGCGATTGGCCGAGCAGAGCTTCTGGCTCCACCGCTGGAACCCATTCGTGGTGCCGTATGGTTCGAGCCATCCCAAGGGCGATCCGGAGGCCCAGAAGGAGACGTTCTTCGCGCGGTGCCCGGAGGCACGGAACAAGCGATACCTGCTCTTTCTGGGGCGCATCCACCACAAGAAGGGCTGCGACATGCTGATCGACGCCTTCGCCAAAGTGGCTGGAAAAGATCCTGACCTTGACCTCGTCATGGCCGGGCCGGACCCGCAGCAGTGGAGCAAGGAGCTGAAGGCGACCGCCGAACGCATGGGGATTGCGAACCGCATTCACTGGCCGGGGATGGTGACCGGCGATGCCAAGTGGGGCGCGTTCTATGGAGCCGAGGCGTTCATTCTGCCCTCGCACCAGGAGAACTTCGGTATCGCCGTCGCCGAGGCGATGGCCTGCGGCCTGCCTGTGCTGCTGGCCGACAAGGTCAACATTGCAGAGGACATTGCAGCCGACGGCGCGGGCTTGATGGAGTCCGATACTCCCGAGGGCACGCTGCGGCTGCTGGAGCGCTGGCTGGCCATGTCAGTCGACGAGCGCGAGGCGATGTCGAAGCGAGCCTACGACTGCTACCAGAGGCGTTACGATATGCAGCAGAACGCGAAGACGATCATCCGGCTGTTCGAGGAAGCGAACGCCGGAAAGGAATAGACGCGGATGGCAAAGCAGATTCACTACAACGCGGCGGAGCACATCCCGGAGGAGACCGCGGCCGATCCATATCTGCGGCCTGCATTTTCTCTGGGCAACCGGCTTCGCAGACTGGTCTGGAATCTCTGCTGGGCGGTCTTCTACAGGTTGTCCCCACGGCCATTCCACGCATGGAGGTCGTTTCTGCTGCGCTGCTTCGGCGCGACGATGGGATCGAACTGCCACTTCTATCCCGGTTCGAAGGTATGGGCACCGTGGAACCTGGTCTGCGCGGACCAGGTGACGGCAGGCGATGGGGTCGAGATCTACAACGCCGCGCCGGTGACGCTGGATTCGCACGCGATCCTGTCGCAGAACGCGTACCTCTGCACCGCGACCCATGACTACGACGATCCGGCGTTTCCGCTGATCGCCTATGAGATGCACATCGGCGCGTATGCGTGGGTGTGCGCGAAGGCCAGCGTGGCTCCGGGGGTCAATATGGGCGAGGGCGCGGTTCTGGGGCTGGGGTCCGTCGCGACCCGGAGCATGGAGGCGTGGACCGTCTACGCCGGAGTCCCTGCGGTGAAGGTGAAAGAACGCCGCCGGCCTCCGGTCGCCTCGACGGAGAAGCCATAAACCCACGGCCCCGGTGGAAACCCCTTGCCGGAGCCGGAATCGTGAATCAGCCGCGCAGCTTTGCCAGCAGGTCCGTGGGATGAACGGGCTTGGCGAGAATCTCGAACTCGTGCCCCTGCACCCGTGCCTGTTCGAGCAGATCCGCCGTGGCGGCCTGCCCGGAGAAGAGCAGGATCTTGCACTTCGGCAGACGTGCCCGCGTGATAATCGCCGCCTCGATGCCGGTCATCCCGGTCATAATGACGTCGCTGATGAGCATGTCGGGCTGGAAGCTGTCGAGAGCCTCCACGGCCTTCTCTCCGCTGAATACAGCTCGCGCTTCGAAGCCTGCCTGACTCAGGATGATTGCCAGAGTATTCGCAATCACCTGTTCGTCGTCCGCCACGAGCACTCTGGGCTTAATCGTGGTTACGACGGAGGATGTCTGTTCTGCCATGCTGAGTGTCCCCAAGTAAAAGAGTCCGATTCAGTTTGTCATCTAACGTTCACAGGCATCCGCACCGGCTTTACCTATAAAGTAATGATACGCTGACCGCAGGGATGCTCGAAGGGGAAAGAGCACAATTCACGGAAGGGGACGCGTACCCCAAAACGGACTTTCATGCAAGAAGCGATTATTCGGGCCGAACGAGTTGAGAAATACTACGCGCAGCCAAGCGAGAACCGTATTCAGGTGATCTCGCCCACCGACCTGTCGATCGGCGAGGGAGAGATCGTGGCTCTGCTGGGGCCTTCGGGATCGGGTAAATCGACCCTGCTGCGGATGTTGACCGGACTTTCCGCGCCCTCGGCGGGCGAGGTGTACTGGCACGGCAAGCCGATTGCCACCGCCGACGTGAACGTCTCAATCGTCTTTCAGAGCTTCGCGCTGTTTCCGTGGCTGAGCGTGCTGGAGAACGTCGAGGCTCCGCTGAAGGCGCGCGGCATGGAGCCCGCCGAGCGCCGCCGCCGCGGCATGAAGATGCTGGACACGGTCGGTCTGGACGGCTTTCAGGCCGCGTTCCCTAAGGAGCTCTCCGGCGGTATGCGCCAGCGCGTCGGCTTTGCCCGTGCGCTGGTCGTCGAGCCCGAAGTTCTCTTCATGGACGAGCCCTTCTCCGCCCTGGACGTGCTGACGGCGGAGAACCTGCGCAGCGAACTGCTGGAGCTGTGGCAGAACAAGACCATCCCGACGAAGGCGATCTTCATCGTCACGCACAATATCGAAGAGGCCGTGCTGCTGGCTGACCGCATCATCGTGCTGGGACGGAACCCCGGCCACGTCCGCACGGACTTCCGCGTAACACTGGTGCATCCGCGCGACCGTAAAGCCACGGCATTTACGCAACTGGTCGACTACATCTACAAGGTGCTGACGCAGCCGGACGCGCAGCCCCCCGCATTGCCGCAGACGCCTGAGGGCAAGCCCGTGCGCGACCAGCGGCAGATGCATTACCAGATGCTGCCCCATGCGCGTCCCGGAGGCATCGCCGGTCTGCTGGAGCTTCTGCTCGACCACAACGGCAAGGACAGTATCTACAAGCTGGCCGACGACCTGGCCTTCGAGATCGACGACCTGCTGCCCATCGTGGACGCCGCGCAACTGCTCGGCTTCCTGACCGTGAACGAGGGCGACGCCGCCATCACGCCTGAAGGCGCGGAGTATGCGAACTCCGAGATTCTGAAGCAGAAGGAGCTCTTCCGCACTGCTGCCGTGCAGAATGTGCTTCTGCTGCGGCAGATCGTGCGCGCCATCGAGGCCAAGAGCGATCGCACTGTGCCGGAGGACTTCTTCCACGACGTGCTCGACGAGCAGTTCAGCGAAGACGAGACGCTGCGCCAGCTTGAGACCGCGATCAACTGGGGGCGCTACGCCGAGCTGTTCGACTACGACGCCGCGCGGCGGCGGTTCATCGCGCCGGAGCGCGTGCTTCCGGACTCGACGCCGAGCACTACGGAGATTGATGCATGACCCGTCTCCCGGATGGACCATCTCTATGGCGTCCGCAACTGCTGGCACGGTCTCAGGTCGTCAAGCGAAGCTGGCCGTTCTTTCTTGATCTCACAGTGGCCGCGGTATGCCTTGCCGCGTTCTACGGCGTGCTGTACATCGCGAATTTCTGGCTCGGCCGGGCACAGCCGGAGTTCGTCGTATCGCTGGCCCCATCGAGCCTGCCGCTTTATGCGTTCTACTCGGTGGTGCGGATCGGGCTTGCTTATCTGCTGAGTCTCGTCTTCGCGGTAACGTATGGATACGTCGCCGCGTATAACCCGCGCATCGAGTCGCTGATGATCGCCGCGCTCGACATCCTGCAATCGATCCCGGTGCTGAGTTTTCTGCCCGGCGTCATGCTCGCCATGGTGGCGCTGATTCCTACGCGGCAGCTTGGCCTGGAGATGGGCGCGATCCTGTTGATCTTCACCGGGCAGGTGTGGAACATGGCTTTCAGCTTCTATAGCTCGCTGAAGAGCCTGCCCCGCGAGCTGGGCGAGGCATCCAAGATCTATGGCTTCTCCGGCTGGCAGCGATTCTGGCAGCTTGAGCTTCCCTTCGGCGCAATCGGCCTGGTGTGGAACTCGATCATCTCGGTAGCCGGAGGCTGGTTCTTCCTGATGGCCTGCGAGATGTTCGTTCTGGGCGACCGCGACTTCCGCCTGCCGGGACTTGGCTCCTATTTGCAGACGGCGGCGGACAGAAATGACGTCTCCGCAATGATCTACGGCATCTGCACCGTCATCCTCATCATCGTCGCCACCGACCAGCTTGTGTGGCGGCCGGTGATCGCGTGGAGCGACAAGTTCAAGATCGAGCAGTCGGCAGGAGCGGAGCGAATCGATTCGCCGATCCTGCACATGATCCAGAATTCGAACGCACTGACCGCCGTGCGGCGGCACACGCTGGTTCCTCTGAACGAGGGCATCTACGCATGGCTGGCGAAGCGGCGGCAGGCAGAGCGTAGCGACGAGGCCGATGGCACGAAGCGGCACTCTGCTGGATGGCTGGAGATTCCGCTGCTGATTGCGGTTGCCGCCGTAGTGCTCTACGCGGCAGCGAGTGCTCTGCTGAGACTGCAACAGGTGCCCGGCTCGGTATACCTGACGGTTCTCAAAGGCACCATCGCAACCTTTCTCCGCGTGAACCTTGCTCTGCTGCTGGCAGCGGCATGGACGATTCCTGCGGGCGTCGCCATCGGCTTCAATCCGCGGCTGGCGCGCATCGTACAGCCCATCGTGCAGGTGGCGGCCTCGTTCCCCGCGCCGATTCTCTTCCCCATCATCCTGCTGGGGCTTATCAAAATCGGCGGCGGCCTGGGCATCGGCTCCATCGTGCTGATGCTGCTGGGAACGCAGTGGTACATCCTGTTCAATGTCATCGCGGGCGCAATGGCAATCCCCTCGGACCTCAAAGACGTCTCCGAGCTCTTCCACTTCACCCAGTGGCAGAAGTGGAAGACGCTGATCCTGCCGGGCATCTTCCCTTACCTCATCACCGGGCTGGTGACGGCCTCGGGCGGCGCGTGGAACGCAAGCATCATCGCCGAGTACTTTCACCTGAAGGGCCAGACGATGCAGACGCTCGGGCTAGGCGAACAGATCAGCGCGGCCAGCGACAAGGGCGAGTTTCCGCTTCTGCTGCTGGCCACGATCGTCATGGCCCTGATGGTGGTGACGGTGAACCGACTGGTATGGAGGCCGCTCTACCGGCTGGCCGAGACGCGCTACCGCCTGAATGCCTGAGGCTACATCCCGATGCTCTGATCCATCTCCTCCAACTGCCGTCCCTGCGTCTCGGGCAGCAGCAGAATACTCAGCACCATCAGCAGATACGCCGAGATGGCGAAGACAGCGATGGCCGTCCCAAAGCCCATGTGTGCGCTGAAGTAGCCGACCAGCGCGGGAAACAACGCTCCCACACCCCGGCCAAGGTTGTAGGTGAATCCCTGCCCTGAGCCGCGCAGCGACGTGGGGAACAGCTCGGAGAAGAACGCCCCCATCGGGCTGAACGAGCCCGATGGAAAGAAGCCCAGCGGAAATCCGAGGAAGAGCATCACATGATTGCTGATCGGGATCGCCGTGTAGAGCGTCACCGTGACCAGCGAGCAGATGGCAAAGATCGCCAGCGTCCAGCGACGGCCAATGCGGTCCGCCAGATGCGCGGCAGTGAGATACCCTGCGAACGAGCCCGCAATGATGACCATCAGGTAGCCACCCGTGTGCATCACCGAGAGCCCGCGCATGTTGAGGTACAGCGGCAGGAACGTCGCAATCGCATAGTAGCCGCCCTGTCCTCCCAGCGCCACCAGCGAGGCCAGCAGCGTAGTACGCAGGAGCGCAGGCGAAAAGATCTGCAAAAAGTAAACGCCGGAGAAATTCTTCGTCTCCTCTTGCGTTCGCACAAAGATCTCCGACTCTGAGACGTGGCCGCGAATCCAAACCGCCAGCAGAGCGGGCAACAGGCCAATCCAGAACATCGCTCGCCATGCGACTCCCGCAGGCAGGTAGAGGAAGAACAGCGTATAGCAGATCGCGGCGATGCCCCAGCCGATGGCCCAGCCCGCCTGCGTGGTGCCCACGGCCCGGCCGCGATACTCCGCCCGGATGGTCTCGCCGATCAGTACCGAGCCCACGGCCCACTCGCCGCCGAAGCCAAGCCCTTGCAAACCGCGGACGACGAAGAGCTGCCAGAAGCTATTGGTAAAACCGCTGAGAAACGTGAAGAGCGCGAAGCAGACAATGGTCCATTGCAGCACGCGCACGCGGCCAAAGCGGTCCGCCGCCAGCCCGGCCAGCCAGCCTCCCACGGAGGACATCAGCAGCGCCGAGGTTCCCAGCATCCCGGCCTCCGCCTTGCTGATGTGCCACAGCGCAATCAGCGCGGGCAGCACGAAGCTGTAGACCATCACGTCCATGCCGTCGAGCATCCAGCCCGCGAAGGTCGCGATCAGCGTGGACCGCTCCTTCGCATTCAACTCTCGTAGCCAGTGTCCCGGCGCTTCCTGCTCCATCTGTGGCCCTTTCTAGCGGTCTAGCGATCTTCCGTTACAACTCCCCAGCCGCCGCCACCGGGCGTTTCCACGTGTACCGCATCGCCCTGCGCCGCGTGCAGCGTACACTTGCCGGGCAGAGAGGTCGCCTCGCCGGTCGTTGCGATCAACGAGGCGCAGCCCTTCTTCCCTTCGCCTCCACCCGCGAGTCCGTAGGGCGAAAACTTCCTGCGGTCGCAGAGAAATGTAACCCGCGCAGGAGCAAGAAGCTCGATCTCGCGAATAAGGCCGTCGCCCCCGCGAAACTTTCCTTCTCCACCCGAACCGCGGCGATAGCCATAGGAGCGCACGCGGAAGGGATACGCATACTCCAGCGCCTCAATCGGAGTGTTGAGCGAATTCGTCATGTGGCAATGAATCCCATCGATACCATCCATCCCCGGACGCGCGCCCATGCCTCCCGCCGTCGTCTCGTAGTAGGTAAAAGGCCGCCCCGTGCGATGATCCACACCGCCAACAGTCAGGTTGCTCATCGTGCCATAGCTCGCCGCCGGAACGCGATCCGGCGCGGCCTTCGCCAGCGCACGCAGCAGAACATCCGTGATGCGCTGGCTGGTCTCAACATTACCCGCCGCCACAGGCGAAGGCAGCTTCGCGTTGACGATGGTTCCCTCCGGAGCCAGCACCGTCACCGAATGCATCAGCCCCGCCGTGGCCGGAGCATCATCCTTCAACAAGCAACGCAGCATGTAGAAACACGCCGCATAGGTGATGGGATACACCGCGTTGACGCTCCCCGTTACCTGCGGCGCAGAGCCGCTGAAGTCGATCTCCGCCGCACCCTGCGCGGGGTCGAAGCGAATCGCAACAGCAATGCGGATCGGCTCCTCGGTGACGCCATCGTCGTCCAGAAAGTCCTCGGCCTCAAAGACACCGGCAGGCATCGTGCGCAGCTCAGCGCGCATCAGCCGCTCCGAGTAAGCCAGCAGCTCGTCGATCAGCTCGTTCACCTTCGCAAGCCCGTACTTCGCCACAACCTCCTTGATGCGCCGTTCACCCACGCGGCACGCGCCAATCTGCGCAGCAAGGTCGCCCTCGCGCTCCACCGGTGTGCGAACGTTCGCCAGCAGCAGCGCAAGCACATCGCGGCACATCGCGCCCTTGCGGATCAGCAGGATCGGAGGAATGCGAACGCCCTCCTGATAGATCTCCTGCGCTGGCCCCATCGAACCGGCATACATGCCGCCAACGTCCGAGTGATGCGCACGCGAGGCCGCATAAAACGCCGGAGCTTCCGAATCGCCGATAAAGATCGGCTGCAGGATCGTAATGTCCGGAAGATGCGTGCCGCCCGCATACGGATCGTTGAGGATGGCCATGTCGCCCTCCTCCAGCTTCAGCGCATCCACCACGGCCTTCACCGACATCGGCATCGCGCCGAGATGCACCGGCATATGGTCGCCCATCGCGATCACGCGCTGCTTCGCGTCGAACAACGCGCAGGAGTAGTCGCGCCGCTCCTTGATGTTCGGAGAGATCGAGGTGCGCCGCAGAGCCGCGCCCATCTCCTCCGCAATGGAATGAACGCTGCTCTGGAAGATCGCAAGCTCAATGGGGCTGATCGTCTTGTTCTCCGTCTGCATCAATGCACCTCTATGACCAGGTTCCCCAACTCATCGACACGCAACACGTCGCCCGGAGGCAGCACGGTCGCCGAACTATACTCCGACACGATGGCCGGCCCCGCAAACGTATCGCCGGGCCGCAGCTTTTCGCGGTCGTACACACGTGCCGCCTGAAACTCCCCATCAAAGTAAACCTGCCGCGTCTCGATCAGCGCGTGCGATCCATCGCCCTCGCGCACAGGCTGCCGCAGCGCCTCGAACGGCTCTGCCGCATGGACCATCCGCACCCGCACGTTGACGACCTCGATCGCGCGGGCCTCGTTCGAGAAGCCATACCGCCGCTGATGCAGCGCATGAAACTGCTCCGCCATGCCCGCGCCGAACGGAACATTCAGCTCATATCCCTGCCCTTGATAGCGAAGATCGACCGAGCGATACGACTCGCCCGTAAGCCCCTCAGCGCGAAACTCCTCCGCGCCAAGCCCTTCCATCTCCACGAACACATCCTCAAGCGACGCCCCCAGCGGCTGCATCACCGTGCGCGAGTACTCCCGCATGGTATCGGCCAGCAGAATACCCACCGCCGAGAGCGCACCCGGCAGCATCGGCACCAGCACGCGCGGCACGCGCAGCATGTGCGCCAGCGAACACGCATGGACCGGCCCGCCGCCGCCAAACGCCACCAGCGTGAAGTCCCGCGGATCATACCCACGCTCCACCGAAATCACGCGAATCGCCTTAGCCATCGAGGTCTCGATCACCTGCAGAATGCCTGCGGCAAATGCCTCGACCGTCGCCACGGGGCCGCGCGTCTTCTCCATCCAGTGCATCATCCGCTCGCGGTCCAGGGCGACGGAGCCGCCAAGAAAGCTCTCCGTATCCAGCCGTCCCAGTGCAAGGTTCGCGTCCGTCACCGTCGGCAGTTCGCCCTTGCCAAAGCAGATCGGCCCCGGCATCGAGCCCGCCGACTCCGGCCCCACGCGCAGCATCCCGCCCGCATCGAACCGCGCAATCGAGCCGCCGCCAGCGCCCGCAGTGTGGATGTCCAGCATCGGAACGCCAATCGGAATCCCCGAAACGACCGACTCGTTGCTGACGTGCAGCCCGCCGCCCGCACTCGCGTCCACCAGGCAAACGTCGGTCGAAGTCCCTCCCATATCGAAGCCGATGATGCGGTCGAACCCCGCCAGCCCGGCCATCTTGTACGCCCCGATCACGCCGCCCGCAGGCCCCGAGAGCACCGTGCGCACCGGCTCCGCCGCGGCCAGCTTCGCTGAGATGATGCCGCCCGAAGACTGCATCACCTCCAGCCGCGAGTCCTCGTAACTGCTCTCCACACTGCTCGCCAGGTTCGTCAAGTACGCGCCCATCTTCGGCGCAAGATACGCATTCGCCACAATCGTCGAAGCCCGCTCATACTCACGAAACTCCGGCAGAATCCGATGCGAGATCGAAAGCGGAAGCCCAAGCTCCTCCAGCATCGCCGCCACGTCGCGCTCGTTCTTCGTATTGGCAAACGAGAACAGCAGCGACACCGCCACCGCATCCACCTTCGCGGCCTTCAGCCGCGCAACGATCTCCTTCATCTCGCTGCTGTCCACACCACGCAGAATCTCGCCTTCGGCGCTCACGCGTTCGCTCACGCCAAAACGCAGATCGCCCGGCACCAGGCACTCCGGCGCGGGCTGGAACCAGTCATACAGCTTCGGACGCGCCTGCCGCCCAATCGAGATCGTGTCTTCAAAACCTTTCGTGGTTACAAATGCAACGCGCGCGCCCTTGCGCTCCAGCATCGCATTGGTACCCACGGTCGTTCCGTGGCGAACCACCACGGAGCCATCCGTCGCGATCTGCTCCAGCCCATTCAGCACCGCCCGCCCCGGATCGAGCGGCGTCGAAAAGACCTTCAGAACGACCAGCTTCCCATCCCGCAGATAAACGCAGTCAGTAAAAGTCCCACCAGTATCAATTGCAACACGCATCATCGTGATCTCACTCAAACTCTCCAGGCTCTAAGCCTGCTTCGCAAATTAACGAACACGGATTAACGAATGCGGACGACACGCCGCCGCACAGGAAGCTTCCGTTTCTTCGGCCTGCTCTCGTCAGACTCCGAAGCACGCAGCCACTCCAATCCCTCAAATGAAATCGAGTCCTCGACGACATGGTTCACCATTCGAAGATCGACATTCACGCTGCGCCTCCTCGTATTCGTCAGATGCTCGCTGGCGCACTCACGGGCCGCCTCCTGATTGCCGGACTTGATGGCTCGTACCAGCTCGCAATGTTCGGCCACCAGCTCAGGCCCATAGCTGTCCATCACGATGATGTGATAGTAGTACCGCATCAACCGCGTCTGGATATTGCGCTCCAGCTCAAGAAACGCCTGGTTCCTGCTCGCCGCCGCAATGCAGATGTGGAAGTTCCTGTTCCACTCCAGAAAGGTGTAGTAGCTGCTCTGTAGTCCGACGTTGTACTCGTAACTCGCCCAGCCCTCGATCTCGCGAAGCTGCTCCGGCGTAGCCCGCTCCGCCGCAAGCGCCGCAATTGCAGGCTCAATTACCATCAGCATCTCATGCAGGTTGCGGTGCTCCTCAATCGTCAACGGAGGAATGCTGTAACCGCGAAACGGAACCATCTGCATCAGCGACTCTTCGCACAGCTTGCGGCAGGCCTCGCGCACCGGCGTCCTGCTCGCCTGATACCGAAGACACATCTCCTGCTCTGAGATCGACTGTCCGGGAACCAGCGCGCAGGTCACTATTTCCTGCTTCAACTCACGGTAAATCCTCTTCGCTTCAGTCATGGAAAATTTCTCTTGTACCTGTATACGAAAGGTATGCAGTATCGGTTTCAACAAAGAGATATCCTTCATCCAGGAAGAATGTCAAGCTTCCCACCTTTCCGTAAATGAAGCAGCACCAGAACTTATTTTTTCGTAGCGGAGGCCTGCGTTCCCTGCTCCTGCAGGTTTTCGTACATCAGAGCATAGGTCGCTAGCCAGTGCGTCCCCAGATAACCGCCCAGCCCGATCTTGTCGTAGCCGTGCCGTCCATCAATCGCGGCAAAGCGGCGAAAGACCGGCACACGAGGATCGTTCTGCGGCAGTCCTTTCGCGATCCACAGAAGATCCGCCGCGCGTTGCAGATTCAGGCCGATCAGGTGCGAGTTCTGCAAACCCTCTTCATCCGTCCCCGTGGTGTCGCGGTTGTCGCCGTGCTCGGCGTCGATCTCCTTCGAATACCCCTGGAACCGCTCGTCATAAACCGGCGGCAGAAACTCATCGAGCCACTTGCTGTATGCCTCCGGGCTGGGAAACACGCGGCTCATCAACGCGGCCTCGGAGAGGCAAGGCGACGCAAAGTCTCCGAAGACCGGCTCCAATCCCGTCGCGCAACGCTTGTCCTTGCCGAACAAACGCATCGCACTCTCTTTGATCGCATTCTCCAGCGCCGTATCATGCGTCAGCGCGGTCGAGTCGAGCACGAACGACATATCGAACGCCGTGTTCGGATGCACACCGATGCGAATCGGATAGTTCAGGCTGTTCAGATACGTCACCAGTTGCTTCGACATCCACGTAGCCAACGGCTCCAGCACCTCGGCGGCACGCTTCCCATCCGGGTCGTCCCAGCTCTTCAGCTCGCCATACAGCTTGATCAGCCACGCATACCCATACGGCTTCTCGAAGTCCGCGCCCACACCATGCAGGCCGGTAAAGAACTTCAGTTCGCCGTCGATGTTCTCTTTCTGAATATGCGTCCGCAGTTCATTGCGAATCTCCGCACCGGCAGCAATCGTCGGGTCTGCCTTGATCAGCGAGACCATCATCCACATCGAATTCACGGCAGAGTGCCAGTCAAAGCAGCCGTAAAACGCGCGATGCTCGTCGTAGTTCTCAAGGATCGCAGGCTTGCCTTCGCGCTGCCACAGGTACCCCGGAGCGTTTCTCGTCGAGGCATGAGGATGGTCCTCGCATCCAATCGGATTCGCCGCCAGCACCAGCCTCTGGACCTCGTCATACGTGGGCGGAGCCGTCGTCGGAAGCGTCTTCAAATAGGCAGCAATCTTGGCCGGGTCTCCACCCTGGGCCATCAGAGGAGCAACACTGGCGAAACACAGAATCAATATTCTGGATACAGCACGCATATTTTTATCCTTATCGGTTACAAATCAATCGCGTGAAACAGAAGCCGCTCTCAGTCGCCTTCCGTCTGCTTGGCCGGGCTCTTCGGCTTCTCCGGCGGAGCCAGCGGCGCAGGCCCCTTCAATGCGTTCTCGTAGAGCGCCGCATAGGTAGCCAGCAGATGCTGCCCCTCATACCCGGCCCTGCCGATCCGCTCGTATCCAGCCTTCGCATTCACCATCGCCAGGTTCCGCAGCACCGCCACGCGAGCATCGTCCTTCGGCAGCGCATAGCTGATCGCCAGCATCGACGCCGCCCGTTGAAATCCCAGCGCGATCAGGTGCGCCTCCGCCACCTGCTGCACCTGCGTGTCCGCTCCTGTCGCATTCACATGGCTGATGTCCACCGGCTTCGTGTACCCCGCAAACTCATCCGAGTACACCGGCGGCAGAAACGCATCCAGCCACTTCAGATACGCGCCCTGTTCCATCACCCTGCCCATCAGCGCCGCTTCCGTCAGGCACGACGAGACCAGGTCCGTATTCTGCGGCTCATACGCCGTGGAGCAGTCCTTGTCCTTGCCGAACAGCCGAATCGCATTATCGTGAATCGCCGTCTTCAGCGTTGTATTCTCCGACAGGTTCGCGCCATCCAGAGCAAGGCTCATCGCCCACGCCGTGTTGTTCTCCACCCCGGTGCGGTACGGATACTTCAGGTCATAGAGATAGAACACATACCGCTCCGACATCCACTTCGCCAGCGGCGCAATCGCCGTGGCCATCTTCTTCGCCTCGTCCGAGTTTGCCGCCTTCACCTCGCCGTAGAGCTTCAGCAGCCACGCATACCCGTAAGGCTTCTCGAAGTTGTTCGCGCCCGGTTCCGGCCTCTCGCCGTTGAAGAACGCATACTCGCCTTCGGTATTGCTCCTCTTGAAGTGGTTCGTCGCAACGTCCTTGATGTCCGAAACCACGCCGATCTTCGGGTCTTGGTTATACAGCGACATCAGCATCCACACCGAAGCCACCGCGTCATGCCAGCTTCCACAGCCAAAAAAGACGCGGTTTTTGTCATACCCCTCCAGCATCTGCGGCGACTTCCCATACTGCCACAGGTAGTTGTTCCGGTTCGCCGGAGCCTCCTGCGGATGGTCAGAACATCCAATCGCATACGTCGCCAGAAACACCTTCTTAGCCGGATCGAACGCCGGCGAAGTCACCGCAGGCAGCGTCTTCAGATACGCGGAGACCTTGGCAGGATCGCTGCTCTGCGTCCACCCCGAAACACAACCACCAAGCAGACACACAGCGACAACGCTTCTTCCAATTTTCATCACAGAATCCTTTTTCGAGAGGAACGGACTGAGGAACGATCTCAGGTGGAGACTAATCTACTAAAAAAATGAGCCCCACCGCGAATTTTTCTCAACCATCCCCTCTTCCGCCAGCGCAAAAGCCTCCGCTGATACCATAACCAGCAGAAGGAACTCCCGGAAAGAATCGAAGGAATCTATGATCCGCGTGCAAAATCTGGTAAAGTCCTTCGGCGACTTCACCGCAGTCAAAGGCATCACGTTCGAGGTAGCGCAAGGCGAGATCTTCGCCTTCCTCGGCCCCAACGGCGCGGGCAAAACCACCACCATCAAGATGCTGACCACCCTGCTCCAGCCCACCAGCGGAACCATCGAGCTGAACGGCCTCAATCCCCTCACCCACGCGCAGCAGGCGCGCCAGCACTTCGGCATCGTCTTCCAGGACCCCAGCCTCGACTCCGAGCAGACCGCCTATGAAAACATGGACCTCCACGGCGTCCTCTACCACGTCCCGCGCAAGCTCCGCGCCGAGCGCATCGAGCGCCTGCTCAAGCTCTTCGAGCTCTGGGACCGCAAAGACAACTACGTCAAAACCTTCTCCGGCGGCATGAAGCGCCGTCTCGAAATCGCCCGCGGCTTCCTCCACACGCCCAGCATCCTCTTCCTCGACGAGCCCACCCTCGGCCTCGACCCGCAAAGCCGCAACCAGCTCTGGACGCACGTGAAGCACCTGAACGAGACCGAGAAGACCACCGTCTTCCTCACCACCCACTACATGGACGAGGCCGACCGCGTCGCCCATCGCATCGCCATCATGGACCACGGCACCATCGTCGCGCAGGGCACCTCCGCCGAGCTCAAACAGCAGACCGGAAGCGACTCGCTCGAAGCCGCCTTCCTCTCCTTCACCGGCTCTTCCCTGCGCGACGAAGGCGCGGATGCAAAGGCACAACTGCGGCAGACCGCAAGAATGTGGAGACGATAGATGGGCGCGATATACATCCTCTGGTTGCGTGAGCTCAAGCGTTACGTGCGGTCGCGGGTGCAGGTCGTCGTCTCGCTCGGCCAGCCCTGCCTCTACCTGCTCGCCCTCGGCTTCGGCTTCGGCCCGGTCTTCCAACAGGCAGGCCACGGCAGCTATCTCCAGTTCATGGCTCCCGGAGTCATCGGCATGACGGTCCTCTTCAGCTCCGTCTTCTCCGGCATCGCCATGCTCTGGGATCGCCAGTTCGGCTTCCTCAAGGAGACCCTCGTCGCGCCCGTGCCCCGGCTGCACATCATGATCGGCCGCACGCTGGGCGGCGCAACCGTCGCCTCCATCCAGGGCCTTCTTATCCTCATCATCTGTCTCATCGCGGGCTTCCGTCCGCACTCGTGGACCGTCCTTCCGCAAGCCATCGCCTTCATCCTCATGGTGGCCATCGTCTTCTCCGCGCTCGGAACGGCCATCGGCTCCGTCCTGCAGGATATGCAGGGCTTCCAGCTCATCATGAACTTCCTCGTCATGCCGGTCTTCTTCCTCTCCGGCGCACTCTACCCCCTCAACAACCTGCCCCGCATCATGACCATCATCACCCGCCTCGATCCCCTCACCTACGGGGTAGACGGCCTCCGCGGTTCGCTCATCCAAAGCTGGCGCTTCAACCCAGCGCTCGACTTCACAGTGCTGGCCATCGTAGCTGCCCTGTTCCTAAGCCTCGGAGCCTACCTCTTCTCGAAGATCGAAGTTTAGAACCTATCGACAACTTGCTTTGAAAAGAGCGGGGCTTCAGCCCCGCCGAAGAGCTCCCTCTTGTCCCTGTTTCTTCGTCCGTCTGCGGCAGACGAAGAAACAAAAAGAAACCCTGCATCAATCCACCAAGCCTGCGTTACACTTACAAACCAAACAGCAAAGTAAATCGTTCCCGGCGCCGGTCAAGACCGCTGCCACCGACGATCATCCTCCATAACGCTTTTGCTCTATCATTCTCAAGAAGGAAAGAGCCGAAGCCTTGCGCGCAGGAGAGCTGTCGCGCCGCAAATTTATTTATTCAAAAGAAGTCATACAGGGAGAACTTCGCAGATGAAGACAACACCAGCCGTTCTGCTCCGTGGAACTGCACTAGGAATCCTTCTTTCCACCTTCGCCGCCACCGCCCAGCAGGCAGCGCCGCGTCCCGACACGACCACCCCCCGCGCCCAGCAGCCCCAGAACGGCCAGCGTAACCGCGCCGCTGGCGGCAACGCAGCAGCCGAGGCCGCGCCCGCTGGCGAAGGCCGCCTTCCCATGCCCGAGGAGAAGACCTCTGTCACGCATCACACCGCGCGCATCGGCGGCCAGGAGATCAACTACACCGCCACCGCCGGAACCTACATCATCAAGGCCGATAACGGCACCCCTCGCGCCAGCATCTTCTACGTCGCCTACACCAAGGACGGCGTAGCCGACACCGTGCAGCGCCCCGTCTCCTTCGTCTACAACGGCGGCCCCGGCTCCGCGTCGGTCTTCACCCACATGGGCTTCGGTCCCAAGCGCGTCCTCCTCACCCCCGACGGCCACGGTATGCCCGCGCCCTACAAGCTCACCGACAACGAGGACTCCTTCCTCGACTCCTCCGACCTCGTCTTCATTGACGCCGTCACCACCGGCTACAGCCGCGCCGTCCCCGGCCAGAACCCCTCGCAGTTCTACGGCATCGTGCAGGACGCCAACACCTTCTCCGACTTCATCTACCAGTACCTCACCCGCAACTCCCGCTGGGACTCGCCCAAGTTCCTCATCGGCGAGAGCTACGGCACCACCCGCTCCGCCGAGCTCTCCGGCGTCCTGCAGGAGCGCCACCAGATCTATCTCAACGGCATCGTGCTCGTCTCCTCCGTCGCCTTCTCTGACGTCAGCGGCGACGACCGCAGCGCCTTCTTCCTGCCCACCTACACGGCCACCGCCTGGTACCACCACCTGCTCCCTGCCGATCTCCAGAAGCAGCCCATCGATCAGGTAGTCCAGCAGGCGCGCGACTTCGCCCACGGCCCCTACGCCGCCGCGCTCGAAAAAGGCGACCGCGCCACTGCCGACGAGCAGCAGAAGGCCGTGCAGGGCGTTGCCCGCTTCACCGGCCTCTCGCCCAAGTACATCGAGCAGACCAACCTCCGCGTCGCTCCCTTCCGCTGGTTCAAGGAGTTGGAGCGTGACCAGCGCAAGACCATCGGCCGTCTCGACTCCCGCTTCGAGGGCTACGACGTAGACGCCGCCGGCGAGCGTCCCGAGTACGACCCCAGCGAGGCATCCTATGAGGGAGCCTACGCCGCCACCTTCCACAACTACGTCCGCCAGGACCTCAAGTGGGAGAGCAACGACTACTACACCGTCACCGCCAGCGTCCGCCCCTGGGACCAGACCGGTAACACGCAGGTAGCCGAAGTCCTACGCGCCGCCATGACCCAGCAGACCTACCTGAAAGTCCTGGTAGTCTGCGGCTACTACGACGTAGCCACTCCGTTCAACGGCATCGAGCACACCGTAGAGCACATGCACCTGGAGCCGCCCGTTCGCAAGAACATCAGCTTCAGCTACTACGAGTCCGGCCACATGGTCTACATCGACGAGAAGGCCCACCACAAACTCCACAAGGACATCGACAGCTTCATCGACGCCAACTACCAGCACTAAACCATCACCAAACACAAACCGGGCTGGGCGCAATCCAACAAGCGCCCAGCCCGAAACTTTTGCCCTCCCGCAATTCCTCCCACTGCCTTTGCAATTGCTGTTGCCTGTCCTCCATATCCCCAAAACCGTCATTTCGACCGAAGCAGCGCAGCCTCATCGCGCTGCGGAGCGGAGAAATCCGCTTCTCCACCCATACCCTACCCAAGCCCATAAGCACTTGCTGTCGCCGTTGTTTGTGCTTGTCGTTGTCCTCGTTCATCCATAAAAATCCATCCTCGAACCACCCTCCATCCACCAAAATCCCATCCATCCGCGGTCGGCCTTAAAAATCCACCCATATCGTTTTTATCCTCGTCACGCCTCTTGAAAGCCATCTGTAAACCCTGAATAAGGTAAAACGTTTCGTGATATTTAAAATTTTCTCTTTTACTACACTCCGGAAAACATTTACCCAAAAACCATGAAAATAACGGTAAAAATCCTCTTGACTTTGTATACCTGCCAGAATACAAACCTTAATACATCGAGCACACCAACCAAATAGGCATACTTTTTACAGGATAGCCCTCCCCGGTACTGCATCGATATTTTTCTGTATCTCTCGCGCAAGACGTAGTGCTTCTCCCGTTGCACCCTCTTCAAAGCCCACAAAGCCGGGCCGACAGAACGTTTTTGTACCTAAAGAAAAAAATAAATTTTCACCACTTTATGGAGGCCCGTCTCGGGCTTGGAGGAACCAACAAAATGACTCTAAGGCTAAGAATCTGTCTTCTCGCCCTGTCGCTCGTTCTTGCTCTTTCCCCCCACCGCATCTTCTCTCAGGCCACCACCGTAGGCAGCCTCTCCGGCACAGTCACCGACCCCTCCGGCTCCGTCATCCCCAACGCGACGCTCACCCTGACCTCGCCCGCCACCGGAACCAGCACCACCCAGACCTCCAACTCCGAGGGCGCCTACATCTTCCCAAACCTCCAGGTAGGAACCTACCGCCTCAGCGTCGCCGCGCAGGGTTTCTCCGACAGCATCTACAACAACGTCGCCGTCTCCACCGGCCGCGCCTCCAACCTCAACATCGCCCTCAAGATCGGAGCCGCCAGCCAGGAAGTGCAGGTCACCGCCAACGGCCAGCTTCTTGAGACCACCAGCAACACCCTCTCCACCACCATCACCCCCGACGCCATTCAGGACCTCCCCATGAATGGCCGCGACGCCCTCCCCTTCGCCCAGCTCACGCCCGGCGCGCAGAGCGGCGGCGATCAGCGCTTCACCACGTTTAATGCCCTCCCCAACGCCGCCCTCAACATCACCGTCGACGGCATGAGCAACAACTTCCAGCGTTATCGCACCTCCACCACCGGCTTTTACTCCGCCGCTCCCCTACGCCTCGGAGCCATCGAAGAGGTCACCGTCTCCACCGACAACCTCACCGCCGACGCCGGCGCCGAAGGCGGCGTCACCCTCCGCTTCCAGATCAAGCGCGGCACCAACCAGTTCCACGGCAACGCCTTCTGGCAGCATCAGAACAGCGCCCTCAACGCCAACACCTTCGCTAACAACGCCGTCGGCCTCCGCAAGTCTCCCTACCACCTCAACGACTTCGGCGGCAGCATCGGCGGCCCGCTCTGGAAGGACAAGCTCTTCTTCTTCTTCAACTACGAGCAGGAGTTCGTCCCCGGCTCCACCAAGGGCACCACCAACGTCCTAAGCCCCGCCGCCCAGGCCGGAAACTTCACCTACACCGGCACCGACGGAGCCACCCACACCGTCAACGTCCTCAACGTCGCCCAGAACAGCGGCTTCCCCTCCGCGGTCAACTCGATGATCTCCGACGAGTTCACCCAGATCAACAAGGCCATCGCCGGGACGAATATTCAGTCCACCGTCCTGCCCTACCTCAACCAGAGCATCTGGAACTACTCGACCATGCAGAAGAACATCTATCCCACTCTGCGCATCGACTACCAGATCCTCCCCACCCTCGACATCCACGCCGCCTACAACATGTACTGGCGCGACCTTCCCGGCACGCAGATCTACCAGGGCGATCCCAACGCCAACGGCAGCTTCCGCTCCACCTACTCCACCTTCACCTTCGGTCTCGACTGGACCATCACCCCGCACATCGTCAACCAGCTCAACCTCGGCGTTCTCAATACGCAGGAGGAGTTCAACGTAGGCAACTCCTTCAACCCCTTCACCGGCACCAACAATATCGTCTTCTCCGCGCCCAACTTCGTCACGGCGCCCAGCGCCACCAGCGCCAGCCAGCAGAACGCGCTCAATCCTTACATCCCCAACTACATCCTCCCCGAGCCGCGTAACAACCCCGTCCGCGACATCTTCGATCTCGTCACCTGGACCCACGGCAAACACTCCTTCACCTTCGGCGGCGATCTCCGCACCTCCACCAGCTTCGACACCGGCACCAACGCTCCCGCCGCCTACAACCTCGGACTCGCCGACATCGACCCCGCCATCAACGGCATGTTCACCGCCGCCAACTTCCCCAATCTCGACTTCAACCAGAGCAACCATCAAGACCTCTACAACGCCGAGTATCTCTACGCCACCCTCACCGGTCGCGTAAGCTCCATCAGCGGCAGCAACTACATCGACTCCTCCTCCAAGACCTACAAGCCTCTCGGAGCCTTCCGCGAAGAAGAGGCCCAGAAGGTCGGCGGCTTCTACTTCCAGGACGCCTGGCGTCCCACCCCGCACCTTGCCCTCAACTATGGCCTCCGCTTCCAGTTCTCCGGAGCCATCCATAACCCCAACAACTTCTACACCAGCCCCTCCCTCGCCGACCTCATCGGTCCCTCCACCCGTCCCTTCCATCCCGGCGAGCTCAACGGCGTAGCCGACCCACAGATCAACCTCAACCCCAGCCCCTACTCCGGCGACTTCAAACAGCCCTCGCCCAACTTCGGCTTCGCCTGGAACCCCGGCTTCAACAACGGCAACCTCGTCGTCCGTGGCGGCGCCTCCATCAGCCGTTACGACGAAGGCTGGGGCCCGTGGGAGCAGGCCACCGTCGGCACAAACCCCGGCCCTCAGCAGACCGAGTTCCTCAACGCCGGCTCCCCCACGAACACCCCCGCCGGTGAGTTCGCTGCCGGTTCGCTCTCTCTCGGCATGGTTCCCGGAACCGGCGGCATCCCTGCCACCAACAAGTTCCCCTCCACCTTTGCCTTCCCCATCGCGCAGTCGAACTTCACCTTCGGCAGCCAGCCCTTCGCTACTGTCGATCCCAACATCCGCTCGCCCTACATCGAGAACTGGACCCTCGGCATTCAGGAAAAGATTCCGTGGAACACCGTCTTTGAAGCCAACTACGTCGGCAACCACGTAGTCCACATGTGGTTCCTCTACGACCTCAACGAGATCAACATCTTCGAGAACGGCTTCCTCAGCGAGTTCCAGCAGGCTCAGGCCAACCTCGCCTCCAACGGCGGCCCCAACTCTCCCAACGCCAGTTTCGCCGGAACCCATCCCACGCCCATCATGAACCAGGCGTTCGGGTCCGGTGGCGACGCCTTCACCAATCCCTCCTACGTCAACTTCGTAGCCACCGGTCAGGCCGCAGCTCTCGCCAACGCCATCGCCAGCAGCTCCACCTACTTCTGCAACCTCGTCGGCGGAGCCTCGTTCTCCCCTTGCGCCAACCTCGGCTACAGCGGCTCCACTCCGTACGCCGTCAACTTCTTCCAGGAGAATCCATTCGCCACCGGCCAACCCACGCAGTTGCTCTCCGACCCCGGCAGCAGCGACTATAACGCGCTCCACGCCCAGGTCAAGCACGTGACCCCCGGCTTCACCCTCATGATGAACTACTCTTACAGCCACGCATTCAGCAACCGCTACCTCGGCGACTACTACACCGCCGACGCAGCCATCATCAACTTCCGCACCCTGCGCGACCGTCGTCTCAGCCGCGTGCCCTCGCCCTACGACCTCCGCCACGCCTTCAAGGCCTACGCGCTCTACACCCTGCCCTTCAAAAGCAGCAACGGAGCTCTCAAGGAGGCCATCCAGGGCTGGACGCTCGGCACCATCTTCTCCTGGCAGAAGGGCCGCAACTTCAAGCTCCTCGGCGGCACCTACACCTATAACTACTTCTCCAACCACTCCGGCCAGCCCGACTTCGCCGACTCCGGCGTAGTCCTCAACGGCATCAGCCCGCACCAGCTCCAGAAGTCCGTCGGCTACTACCCCGGCCCCAGCCCCACCGTTCCCCGCCTCATGATGGACCCCGCGGTCTTCGCCAGCGGCAAGGTAACGTCCGAGGCCACCGCCGGACAACTCGGCCAGACGGTCTTCCTCACCGGTCCCCAGTACGTCAACGCGGACCTCTCCATCTCCAAGGACTTCCCCATCTACGAGCGGCTGAAGCTCCAGTTCCAGACCGAGATTCTCAACCTCTTCAACCACCCGGCCTGGGCAGTCGTAGACAGCTACTCCGCTGGCTCCAACAACCCGGCCCAATACATCACCCTGACCAACAACCCCGTAGCCCCCGGCCAGCAGACCAACCCAGCCGGACTGAACTCCGGCGGCTCCCGTGACATCCAGTTCCGCCTGCAACTAGTCTTCTAGCGGAACACCCTCCACCCCAACCGCATCTGGCTCGCCAAAGCGAGCCAGATGCTTTTAAAACAAAAAAAGCTGTCCCGAAAAACCAGCTCTCCGCCAGTTATCCAGAACAACCTCTTTGCCTTTGCTTTAATCCTGTCTTTTAAATCGCTTTCCGTCTTTTATCCCTGAAAATCCAAGAAATCCGCGGTCGGCATTTAAAAATCCGCTCTTATCGCCTTTTAAATCCTTTGGATCACCGTTACGCCGTTAAACCCTGTAGAGCACGTCACACAGCAACTGTGAACGTATCCTCGCTTCGGGTAACCGCCCGATACAGCGTGTCCCGTTCAAACGGCACCCGCCCAGCCTCGGTAATCAACCGGACAAGATCAGCCCTTCGCATTCCCTGCGGAGTCGTCGCCCCGGCGTCGTGGTAGATCTTCTCCTCAATCACCGTCCCGTCGATATCGTCCGCCCCAAAGCGCAGCGAGATCTGCGCCATCTTCGGCGAGACCATCTGCCAGTAGCTCTTGATGTGCGGAAAATTATCCAGCATCAACCGCCCCACCGCAATCTGCCGCAGGTCGAGCATCCCTGTCGTCCGCGGAATATGCCCCAGAGCCGTATTCTCCGGATGGAACGCCAGAGGAATGAACGTCTGGAACCCGCCCGTCTCATCCTGCACCGCCCGCAGCTTCAGCAGATGGTCCACCCGGTCCTCTTCGTTCTCCACATGCCCATAGAGCATCGTAGCGTTCGACCGCAGCCCCATCTTGTGCGCCATCCGGGCCGTATCCAGCCACTCGCCGCCATCGATCTTGTGGTCGCAGATGATGTGCCGCACCCGATCGGCAAAGATCTCCGCCCCGCCGCCCGGCATCGAGTCCACTCCCGCCGCCTTCATCCTCTCCAACGCCTCGGGAATCGTCATCTTGCCGCGCTTCGCCAGAAACGCCACCTCCACCATCGTGAAGGCCTTGATATGCACCTTCGGGAACCGCACCTTCAGCCCCCGCACCAGGTCCATAAAATATTCGAACGGCAGGTCAGGATGCAGACCGCCCACAATATGGAACTCCGTCACCGCCTCGGTATACCCGGAGGCCGCAGTCTCCCACGCCTCCTCCAGAGCCATCGTGTACGTTCCCGCCTCGCCCTTCTTCCGCCCGAACGCGCACAACCGGCACGACGACACGCACACATTCGTCGGGTTGATATGGCGATTCACGTTGAAGTAGGCCGTGTCCCCATGCAGCCTTTCCCGCATCTGGTTCGCCAGCCACCCCACCGCCAGAATGTCTCCCGTGCGATAGAGCGCCACCCCATCCTCAAAATTCAACCGCTCCCCCGCCTGAACCTTGGCCGCAATCGGCAACAAAGACGGGTCATCGGTCTGGAAGGAATGGCGGGAACGCAGGCTGCTGACTGAAAGGCTCATACTCCGATTCTATTCCCTCCCGGTGCCGAAAGAACTCACTTCGTGGCCGCCAGTGTACTCGAATCCACCATCTGCGGCTGCACCACAATGCCGTCGAACAAGGTAGCACCCACCAGATGATCTCCCACCGGCCGCACAAACCGCAGGTTCCACCCCGTATTCCAGTACCGCACTGCCCTGTCCGGCAGATGCACCGCAAACGCCACCGAGTTCTTGCTGTGCGCCGTAATCAGAATCCGCTGACCGGCATCGTCGTAGAAAAGGCTATTCACATCGTGGATCGCATACCCCGGCAGCGTCTGCCACGAGAGCCCCTTGTCCAGGCTGTAGAACACGCCCTCGCGTCCCCCAACCCACACTCCTCCCGCTCCATCCACCGCCATCGTCAGGACCTGCGGCAACGCCTCCGGCAGCCTCACCTTCTCCCATGTCCTGCCGCCGTCGTTCGAGACCTCCGCCGCATTCAAAGACGCAACCCCGACCATGGCCCTCGCAGCCGAGACGAACTTCCACTCACGCCTCTCCGGCCCCGCAACCATCTTCCAACTCTCACCCGCCGAAGCGCTCTGCAACAGCCCCGCCGAAGTGGCCGCATACAGCGTATCGTCAGCGCGAGCCATCGCAAAGACTCCGCCATCGAACGGCTGTTCGCTAATACGAACCGGCTTAGCCGTCTTCACAGCCGCCACAGTGGCCCCGGCACGCGGACGCCTCGCAGCCGGAGCTGCCTTAGCCGTAGCCTTAACCCCGCTCGCACGAGCGCTCTCCTCCACCGCAACATCCGCAATGCGGCTCCAAATCTCGTCCTTCAGCCGGAAGAGTCCATGTGCCGTCCCCGCCAGAAACGTCCCATCGGAGGCCTGCCCCAGGCTGAAGATATCGCTCCCATTCAGCCCCGCGCTCTTCTGCATCCAGCTCAAGCCGCCGTTCTCGCTGACGAAGACTCCACCCCACTCCTTGTCGTTCACCACCCCCACATAAAGATTCGCCGGCTTCCCCCTGTCGGCAACATAAGCAGTAATCTGGCGCGCAGAAAACCCATTATTCGACGAACTGAACGAATTGCCCCCATCGTTGCTCGCCATCACTCCCGCCCTGTCCGTCGCCAGCAGCACACGATTCGTATTCACGGGATCGACGAAGACATCATTGACGATGACCTCCGGCGGAGTCGTGCGCAGCCAGTTCGCCCCCGAGTCCGCCGTCCGGAAAAGCCCTTCCGTCGTCCCGGCGAACACGATGTTCAGATTCTGCGGGTCCTGCATAAGCACCCTGGTTCTACGCGCAGTCGAAGGAATCCCCTGCACCTTGACGAACTTCGCCGCCGCATCTTCGCTCTTATAAATCCCCGAGCAGGCGCTCGCATAAACTACCTTCGGGTTCTTCGGATCGACGATGATCGAAAACACATCCGAGTCATCGATAATTCCCTGCTTGATGTTGGTCCAGTGCTCGCCGCCGTCCGTCGTCTTCCACGGCAGATGCCACGTCCCGGCATAGATCACCTGCGGATCGACCGGGTCGATCGCAATCGACTCCACCTCATGGATCTCCTGGCTGCCCTCCGGACTAATCAGGCTCCAGTGCTCTCCGCCATCCGTCGAGCGATACACTCCCTTGAGCGTCCCAGCCACCAGAATCTTCGGATTCGACGGAGCAGCCGCAAACGAGCGTATCGACTGGCCGCGCATATCCGGGGCGCTGGTCCAGTTCATGCCGCCGTCATTGCTGATATATAGCCCACCATCATGGCTTCCCACCACCCAGGCGCCCACCAGAATATGTTTTGAATTGGTCCGGTCAATCACGATCGAGTCCAGAACCAGATCGTCCCGCTTGCCCACCGATGCAAGACGCTTCCAGTCTCCCCCACCGTTGCGCGTCTCATACATCCATCCAGTCGCCGTTCCCAGGTACAGATGGGCGTGATTGGCCGGATCAACGGCAAAAGCCCGCGCATCGCCGCCATCAGGACCAAAGGGGAGCCAGTCCACGGCATATGCCCGAAGACTGAAAAATAGTACAAGGAGTCCCAGCAGTGCTTTTATAGATCGGTCTCTTCTGTTCAACGTATTCGCGCCCTGTCCGATATGTATCCATCATAGCCACAGGACGAGCCTGTCGCCTTCAACACAAAGGCTGACTGGGTTTGATCCCAGTCAGCCTTTGTACATTGCTACGGAGTGTTGTTACTTCTTGTGGTGACGGGTAGGCAGAGCCTTGCGGGGCTGAGCCTTGACCGCGCTTTCGTCCACCGAAGTGATACCGGTGCTGTCCAGCGTTGCACCAGCCGGGATCAACGTCGTCGTCACAGTCTGACCGTCCTGAGAACCGGTGTAGACCGAGATACGGCTGGCGTCGATGCCCTTCTCCGTTACCAGGTAGTCCTTCGTGTTGACTGCGCGCTCTGCAGCCAGCTTGCTTCCAGCCTTCTCGCTGCTTGCCGCGTTGCCGACGACTGCGAGCTTCGCATCGGAGGTACGCTGCAGGTTGAGCGAGATGTCATCGAGGCAAGCCTTCGCTTCGTTGTCCACGCGGGCCGGACGGCGCTTGTCACGCTCGAAGCTTACCGAGCAGAGCGAGCTGGTCGTCGGAGCCGGAGGCGCCGGAGGAGCATTGACCGTAACGGTCGTCGTCGCCGAGGCAGTCTGGCCCTTGTCGTCGACCACGTTGCAGGTCACCGTAATCGTTCCCGGAGCCGCGCTTGCGGTGCTCAGGGTAGCAGTCGAGGTGCTGCCCGAGACAGAACCGGACGACGCGCTGTAGCTGTAGGTCAGAGGACGATTCTGCGGGCTCACGCCGTTCGAAGTGATCGTCACAGAATCCCCAGGAGCAACCGTGGAGGGGTTCGCCGAGCAGCTTACCGTCGGCGGCTCATAGGCACGGACAGTGTACTGCGCCGAGCAGTCCGCCGTCTCGCCAGGCTTCTGGCCTGTCGATACGTGGCCCTTGACGGTATAGGTTCCGGGGTTAGCCGCCTTGGTGTCGATGTTCGCCGTGCTGGACGTGCCAGAGATCACGCCGCCATCCGCATTCCAGGTGTAGCTCGCCGTCTTCTTCGGATCCAGATTGCCAGCCGTACCGGTGACCGTGACCGGATCACCCGGGAAGACAGTCGTCGGAGCAACCGAGCAGGCATAGGTAACGGGAGGAGGAGGAATGATGTGGCCAAAGTGCAGCAGCAGACCGCTGCTCAACTCAACGCCGTTCAGGTTCGCGCGGCCGCCGATGTTGCCATGGGTCGGAACCGGGGTCGCAGGACCGTAGTTGACATGCATGTAGCGGTAGTCCGCTTCAAAGAGGCGAAGCCCGAGGCGGTGGTTGAAGAACGGCAGATCATAGTCCATGCCGCCGCCAGCGGTCAGAGTCGGACCCCACTGCCAGGGGTTGTGATAGATGTCAGGATTTGACTGGTTCGGTCCGGAAAGCCGTGCACCACCGGCCAGGCCGTGTGCGAACACAGTAAAGTTCTGCATCGGATAGCGGAAGATAGGACCAGCGGAGATGGTGTAGAGACCGTCATTGTCCCCATCCGGATGGGCCGCAAAGATGATCTCGCCGCCAGCATACTTGTTGAAGTAGTAGGCGCCGCTTCCGATCGCACCCAGATCGATAGAGGAATAATTGATTCCGGAGGGCTTGTTCTGTCCGTGTGCGCCGAAGTAGGAATAGCCCAAGAACACATCGACCCGCGAGGGGTTGACTCCCACCGGGGCAGCAGCTCCAGATGTTTGCGCACCAGCGCTTGCAACTCCAAGACTGACCGCACATGCAGCCAGTACTAACCGGCTTACACTACGAAACGGGCGATAAACCATTCGAATATTCCTCCACTCAAGGTGCTGCGTTTGTACGAATCTGTAACTCTAAGGAATCGCGTTATTGAAGTTCGATTCCGTTCAGAATACTTCAGTTGCCAACCTGTCCAGTAAAAATTACTATCCGGCAACTATATTTTCAACAGTTTACCAAGCCAGACGGGAAAAAGTACCCTGGAAAGCACAATAACGTACCCGCACAGTAACTCATTGTTCACAATTGGGAAAGCTACGCCAGGTTCAGCGTCTTGCGTATCGTCCCGCGTTCCTGCTGGATCTTTTCCTGCAACAACGTAATCGCATACAGCAACTGTTCCGGCCGCGGAGGACATCCCGGCACATACACATCCACAGGAATCACCTGATTCACTCCCTGTAGCAGCGCATAATTGTTGAACACCCCGCCCGAGGTCGCGCACGCTCCCATCGAGATCACCCACTTCGGCTCCGGCATCTGTTCATACAGCCGCCGAATCACGGGGGCCATCTTCTGCGACACCCGCCCCGCAATAATCATCAGGTCGCTCTGCCGCGGCGAAGGACGAAATACCTCCGCGCCAAACCGCGCGATATCGTACCGCGACCCGCCCATCGACATCATCTCGATCGCGCAGCACGCCAACCCGAAGGTCATCGGCCATACCGAGTTCTTCCGCACCCAGTTGATCGCCGCATCCAGCGACGCCAGTACGATCCCGTCCGGCTGCTCGTCGCCCCAGCTTACCTCGTCCAGCTTCTCCCGGTTCTTGCCGAAGCTCTCCAGATTGCCGAAAAGATAACGGTCCTGTTTCTGCGGACCTGCCGCGGAACTCCCTGTAGTCGCGTTTGCCGGTGTGCTCATGCTTCCAAGTATAGAACCGATGCCCAGAGAACGTTATTTATTTCCAACGGAAACTTTCCTCCCGCAGCCCCCGCTACCGGGCATTCTCCTCCATCGCCTCCGTCAACGCCGCCTGCAACGCACGCTCCTGCCCCTTGTCCAGCTTGCCTCCACCCAGCGTCAGATAGAAGACGTCAATCGCGGTCTCGCCCTCGGTGTCCACCAGCGCCACCTCGATATTGCATCCCTGCGCCGCCAGCGTCAGGCTCAATGCCCGCAGCAGCCCCGGCGTATCCTGCGCCACCACCTCCAGCAGCGTGCTGTGCGAAGACGCCTCATCATCGAACTCCATCCGCGTCTTCACCTCCACCAGTGGAGCCTTGCGCCTGCCCCTCCTCCTCCCGCTCAACAGCTTCTCCACCGGCACCACGCCCGTCAGCACATCATGCACGCTCTTCACAAACGCCTCATGCTCCGAGGCATTCATCTCCAGCGTCTTGAAGCTGTCCGTAAAGCGGAAGCTGTCCACCACCACGCCCTGCTTATTTGAGAACGCGTCCGCGGTAACAATATTCATCCCCCACGCCGCCAGCGCCCCTGCCACCGACGCGAAGAGTTGCGGCCTGTCCTTCGTCACCAGCGTCAGTTCGCTCACCATCGGCGTATAGCGAAACTCCAGTTGCACCGGATCGTCCCCAAACCCCGTCGCCATCTTGAAGTGCGACCGCACCTGCTCAGGCGTCCGCGTCAACACATACCGCTCCGGGAATCCCTCCAGATACGCTCTCACCGCGGCCTTCTCGCCCGGCAGCAGCGCCGCGACCCTGTACACCAGCTCGCTCTCGCTCTGCGCTCCCACCCGGTCATCGTCCACGCTACGGTCCAGATAGTTCGCCGTAGAAATATAAAGACGCCACAGGTTCTCCGCCTTCCACGGCGTCAGCGCGTCCGGATGCACCGCATTGATGTCCGCGTATGTAAACAGCGTCAGCATCCGCAGAGCCTCCGGGGTCTGCACCTTCCCCGCAAACGCGCTCACCGTCTCCTCATCGAAGATGTCCCGCCGCAGAGCCGCAGACATCTCCAGATGATTCGCAATCAGCCCAATCACCAATCCGCTCTCATACGAGTCCAGCTCCAGCCGCGCCAGCACGCTCTCCGCCAGCCGCGAGCTCTCCTGCGCATGGTCTCCCGTGCTGCGGCCCTTGCCCGTGTCATGCAGCAGCGCGGCCAGAAACAGCAGCTCCGGATGCGGCAGTTCCCGCAGCACTCCCGCCAGCCGCGTCGCCCACTCCCCAATCGCCTTGTTCTGCACGCTCCCCAGCCCATGCAGCGTATCGATCAACACAAACGTATGCTCATCCACCGTATACCGGTGGTACGCATCGCGAATCACCAGCGCATCGATGCCATGAAACTCCGGCACCAGCAGCTCCAGCACTCCCAGCGCGTGCATCGTCCGCAGCGTATCTCCCGCCTGCGAACCCTTCAGAATCTCCCGCAGATGCAGCCACAACGCCGCGCCCTCGTCCAGATGCGCCGAGAGCACAGGAATCGCCTGCGTAACGCGGTCCTCCGCGTCCCTCCCCAGCGTCGCGCCCGTCCTGCTCATCGCCGCGAACATCCGCAGCACAACATCCGGGTCCTGCGCCGGATCATAGCCCGAGTGCGCTCTATCCAGCACCACGCGCCCGCGCTCCAGCCGGAACCCCTCCTGCCGAGTCTCCGGCTCCCGCTTTCTCTTCAACGAAAGCAGCCCGCCGCTCTTACCCGGGGATGCCTCATCCATCATCTGCGTAAGCCGACGCTCAATAATCCGCGCATGGCGGAAATAAAACCGCATCCAGTAGGCCGCGTCCGGTTTCCCCTGCAATCCCTTCGACAGCCCGATTCCCCGCGCCGCCGCCGCATCCTGCGCCTGCCAGTCCAGCGTATTGTCGTCCCTCTCATGCCGATAGTGCAGGAAGCACCGAACCAGCCACAGGAACTCCACCGCCCACCGCAGCTCGTCGTTCTCCTTCGCCGAAACAGCGACCGAGCCCCCCAGCAGCGCCGCCATCCACCCGCACACATGAACGTCCCGCAGTCCACCGGGACAGTCCTTGATGTTCGGCTCCAGATGAAACAACGTATCGCCATACTTCGCATGACGCGCCCGCGTCAACTCCAGCAACTGCGCGACAATCGCCTTCTGGTCCCGCTGCATCAGCTTCGGAACCGCCTGCGTCGCCAGCCTGCCGTACAACGCCGCATCGCCCGTAATCAGCCGATGGTCCATCAGCGAGATAGCGAACTCGGCGTTCTCCTCCTGAAACCGCTCACACTCCGCAATCTTCCGCGTAGCCGGAGACACGCGGATCCCGCAGTCCCACATCTCCTGGTTAATCGCCCGGATCGAGTCCTTCAGGTCCTTCTCGACGACCTTCCCATCCAGCAGAAACAGCACATCCACATCGGAATAAGGAAACAGCTCGCGCCGCCCATACCCCCCCACGGCCACCACGGCAATCCCCTCGCCCCGGCGCGGGTCCTTCTCCACCGCCTGCGCCCACAGGGCCGTGACCAGTTCATCCAGCACCGCGGCACGCGCGGCAATCGTCGCCGCGCCCGAGGCTCCACCCGCCTCGAACGCGCCACGAATCTCCAGCATCCTCCGCTGGTACTGGCTGCGTAATCCACCGTCTGTCAGTTCGTTTTTCTGCATGGCTGTCAGCTACAGGAAGCATCAAAAGCATACAGCCACCGGGGCCGGTTTTTTATTTAGAGTGCGATCTCGCCGCGCTCATCGTTGCGGATGCGAATCGCCTCATCGATCTTCGACACAAAGATCTTGCCGTCGCCGATCGTGCCCGTGCGCGCCGCCGAGGTAATCGCCAGAATCGCCTTATCCAGCATCTCGTCGGCAACCACAATCTCCAGCTTCACCTTCGGCAGCAGATCGACCGCGTACTCACGCCCTCGGTAAAACTCCGTGTGGCCCTTCTGGCGTCCGTGCCCACGGGCCTCGGTAATCGTCATTCCCTCAACCCCGGCTTCCACCAGCGCGTCCTTCACTGCATCCAGCTTCGATGGCTGAATCACCGCTTCAATCTTCTGCATGTTCGTTCATCCTCTCGCTACCTTCGTATTTGTACCGAAACGCAGCGCGTCTAAAAATAAAACTTAGTGTGCCCAATCGTATCCTTCTTCACCGTGCTGCGAAATGTCCAGCCCTTCGCGCTCGTCCTCCGCGCTCACGCGCAGCCCGATCGTCTTGTCCACGATAAACAGGATCACCAGCGTCCCCACAATCGAGAGGCTCCACGCAATCGCCACTCCGATGATCTGGTTCAGCAACTGGTGAGCATTACCCTCCAGCAGGCCCGTAGGCTTGCCCGCGCCCAGGATCGGATTCACCACACTGTTGGCAAAGATGCCGGTCAGCACCGCGCCCAGCGTTCCGCCCGCGCCATGCACGCCAAAGGCGTCCAGCGAGTCGTCATAGCCAAACCACGCCTTCACCTTCACCACCATGAAGTAGCAGAAGACGCCTGCAATCGCGCCGATCCAGAGAGCCGACATCGGCGTCACAAAACCCGCCGCCGGTGTAATCGCCACCAGCCCCGCCACCGCGCCCGAGATCGCTCCCAGCGCCGAGGGCTTGCCCTGCCGAATCCACTCCGCCGCGCTCCAGCTCAAAGCCGCCGCCGCCGCGCCGAAGTGCGTAGCCACAAACGCCGAGGTAGCCAGCGTCCCGGCCGAAAGCGCCGAGCCCGCATTGAACCCGAACCAGCCCACCCACAGCAGACACGCGCCGATAAAGCTCAACACCACCGAGTGCGGAGGCATCGGCACCTTCGGATACCCCAGCCGCTTGCCCAGATAAAGAGCCGTCACCAGAGCCGAGACTCCCGACGTCACATGCACCACCGTGCCGCCCGCAAAGTCCAGGCAGGGAATCTTCCCGCCCAGCGCCGCATTCAACAAACCGCCCTTGCCCCAGACCATGTGCGCCATCGGGCTGTACACCACGAACGCCCACAGCACCGTGAACGTCAGCATCGCCGAAAACTTCATCCGCTCCGCAAACGCGCCCGTAATCAGCGCCGGAGTAATGATCGC
>JAATEV010000118.1 GCA_015655585.1 Terriglobales bacterium
AACTGGAGGTATCATCATGAATATGGCAGTGATCCACATCTCGGAAGCAGATGCGGCCCGCGACTTCGCGGGGCTGATGGCCCGCGTGCGTGCCGGAATCGAGGTCGTCATCGATGGCGCTTCGCCTGCCGTGAAGCTGTCCATGGTGGCTACTCGTCCGGGCCGCCTGCTGTCGGAGTCCATCGCGCTGGCCGAGGCCCACTCGAAAGAGCTGGGCTATGAGCCGGTGATGGATGAGGCGTACGCCGCCGACATGGAAGAGATCATCCGCAACCGCAAGCCGCGTGACACGTCGGCATGGGACTGATCCTCGATACTGGCATCCTGATCGCGGGCGAACGGCGCAGGGAGACGGTGAAGCAAGTTATCGAACGCGTGCAGTCCGTCCTTGGGGAAACTGAAGCTGCGCTCTCCACGGTCTCCATCGTGGAGCTGACGCACGGCATCTACCGGGCCAAAACGGACGCTGATCGTGAGCGCCGCCGGAGCTTCTGCGACGAAATATGCCGAGACATGATCGTGCATCCGGTGTCTCTGGAGATCGCGCAGCTTGCCGGAAAGATCGAGGGCGAACAGGCCGCCCAGGGCATCGCCATCGCCTTCGAAGACCTCGTGATCGGGGCCACGGCCATCCATCTCGGCTTCGGCGTGGCCACGCTCAACGTGAAGCACTTCAAACTCATCCCCGGCCTCGATATCGTCTCGTTGTAAGCCTGCGGATGTTCTTCTCTTAGCTGCCGCTCTTCCCGCCGCCAATCGAACCACGAATGCACGGTTAAAAGCACAGATAATCGAGGGCCTAATAGCCACCGGAATCGAGCTGGAATCCCCGCGCTAATCGATCCCTTAAAGCACTCGGCTAAGTGCCCCTCGAAACCGTACAATCGAGCCACACATGCAACTCGCTTCCGGCACCGACATCCCGGACGGTCTTCTAGCGGCGAAGGCGCTGCTAAGCGAAAAACTGCATCAGGGGTCTGCGACCTCAACGCACACACTTCATCAGGGCTTCGGCTTCGTTATCTCCCACACTTCGTTAGGGATAATCGGCCCGTTGTACGACAGTGATGTCAGGTCACGTTGTACCGGACAGGAGAGAGATAGAGAATCTGGACTCGACTACTTCGGGGCCAGATACTACAGCAGTTCGATGGGTAGGTTCTCCAGCCCTGATCCTGCTGGTCCATGGGCTGCCGATGTAGCTGATCCTCAGAGCTGGAATTTCTATGCTTATGCTCGCAACAATCCGCTGATCAATGTCGATCCGACCGGACTTGACTGTGTTTACTACAACAATGCCGGGGATGGTATCGAATCAGTTGATAAGAACAGCAACGGCAGCGAGTGCGGTGCGAATGGAGGAAACTGGGTTAATGGAACCCTTACAGGTGCCCAATACTTTTCTGGCAGCGACACATGGGGTCTCCAAAGTAGGGATTCTTCCAACAGCTACCTGACCTATGCGAGTGCTCCTGGAACACAGAGCGATGGAACTACGTGCAGCGGCGACTGCGATAAAGCTAACGGTTATTTCCAAACATCGCTTGGAGGAGTGAACGATGTTCCTCTGAATCCCTATGCACAAGCTGTCTTCTCGCAAGTTGGTCAGATTACCGGTCCAACCTACGAAGCAGCTAGCCGAGCGTTTTGTAGTGCAGTAACTTTCGGACAGGCGGGAGCGGTAACTTCCTCAGTGGCTGGAGCACCCATAAAGAAATCTTGGTTAGATATCGCAAAGGCTGGTGGTGCCGGAATGAGCGATTACACCACTGTAGCGTCGGCCTGGGGGTCAAATCTTCGGGGAGGAGGTGCCATCTCAGGTGCAGCGGGCCAATTTCTAAAAAGCATTTCACAGAGCCCCGGTAGTTTCGCAGGCACCGCAAGGATCGGAGGTGCAATAGGTAGGGTCGCCAATAAGATTGCATCTTCAGAGGCGGCTGGTGTTGTTTCTGCACTTGGATTGGCTTGCATCGGAGGGCATCCATAATGATTGATAGAAAAAATCGCATCAAAGGCGCGAGTTTGATACGTGAGTTCTTAGATTGTCATATCACCAATGACGAGTTCGACGAACAATACCCCCATAATTCTTATGACCCTGCGTTAAAGAATATCGGTCAACGTTTGTGGTTTTTCTGGAGTGATCTTGAAACCCATCGCCTTGATGGAAAACATGCTCTTAATGTAGAGCAGCGTGCGATTGCTAAAAGGTGTATTCAGTTTTTAGAAACCGATTTGGAATACACGGGGCCATCTGTGAAAATTGATCCTCTCGCTTGGCTAAAGCGCGGATGGAAGTCTTTGACTCGGCAGTACGCCTACGATTCGGATCAGTTGTGGTGGCCTTTCGCGAACGAAGAGCAATCCAAGTCCGCTAAAGACAGGCAAATTTCTTAGAAAATGCCCCCGGCTACCCATACGACGTATGAGACTTTCCAGTACGACTGGGTCATTACTTGTTCATCTCATTCTTCCGGCAAAGAAAGAGACGCAGAGAGTGGACTGGATTACTTCGGAGCCAGATACTACGCTTCCAGTATGGGCCGGTGGATGAGCCCGGACTGGTCAGCCAAAGCCGAGCCGGTTCCTTACGCTAAGCTGGAGGATCCGCAGTCGCTGAACCTCTATAGCTACGTGCTCAATCATCCGCTCAGCACGATTGATACAGACGGACACGACCCATATCATTTCTGCTCAACAGATGGGGATGGAATCTGCGGAAGTGGTGCAGTCGATCCTACCGCACAAGGAAATCCAGCCCAAACAGCTCCAACAACACAGGCCCAACAGCAGGGCTATCAACCACCTCAGGGACAACCATCTCAAGGAAATCCTGGTCAGCCGGTAGATGCAGGTGGAAATCCGGCGCCGCCCGTAGTTCCTGTCCCGGGCGCGCCCGGGGTAGGCTGGAAATGGAGCCCGGATGGTGATAATTCACGAACTGGAACATGGACTCCTGATGGTAAAGTGCCCGGAGGTCGCAATCCAAATGCAAGCTGGGATGACAATCCGGGCCCCAAGGGAATTCCTCACTGGGATGTTAACGATGGCGAGGGAAGGACAAGACGATACACGGGAGATGGTGGAGAGCTGACTCCAGAAGAGGCACATGGTCGTCCTCCTAAAGCGCAACCCCAACCTCGCAGCGGACAAGGTCAAGGCAGTCCTAATACAGACCCTTGGTGGCACAATATTTTCAGGCCATGTATACCGTGCATTCTGTGAACTCGAAGGTTTAGAAACAAAGAAGGGCGTACGGTTAGTTTCAGGAGTTGTCAAATGGAAGTAATAAGCAAGCACCAAGCAGAAGATGTATTGGGTCAAGGCGCGTTGGATGTTTACCTGCAGTCGTACTGGAATGCCAACTATGCCGATGTGGCTACCTACAAGATTCCAAGGGATACCGGAGCCCAAACAATACTTGCTAAACGATTGGGCGCAGTCGCATTTGAAGTAGTTGGATGTTGGGTTCAAATAACATATTGGAGTAATGGAGACGATGTTAACCAAGATCTCTTTTACGGATACCGTAAAGGGAATGGAAGCGATCTGAGCTTGAAAGATGCACCCTTCCACCGATTCTTCGGAAATGAAGATGCACAGTTCATTAGCATCATTAGCATGATCTTCTACTTTTCATGGGATGCCTGGGTTTTCAGCAATGACTTTTCATCCATAGTCAGAATTAGCAACGATGAGACAATCGAGGTACTTACAGCATCAGAAATATTGAAGCGGAAACTATCTTCTATTTTTGGTATCTGACAAAGTAGCGTTTGGAGCGATTGCATTTGGCCCAACAGCAGAATAACAACCAGTCAGTTGGAAGTACGACGGTCGGCGCGCTCTCAAAGGTCTTGACGAACGTCTGAGTACGCCCAAAGGCGGAGACCCTAGCCAACTCCAAGACGGCGCAGACGCTCTCGCCAACGCACTTATCAATAACGCTAATAGGACTAAACCAAACCAAGTTGCTCCGGATACAGGAAAGGCATCTCCGGATCTTGCGAAAGCGATGCAAGATGCCGCTAAAAATAGGGCGAATGGGGGAGCTGATCCGGTCGAGGGCAGAACGTTCTATGGAACGAGCCACATCCCGCCGGACAGGCTGACCAGCCGCCCAATTGGCAATGGTCGCCAAACGGTCTATGAGTCTTTCGGGCCGTTCAAAGACAGCACGAGCCGCCAGCCAACGTACATATACATCTACAACGATCCGGGACATTGAGGATACGAACCATGAGGACATTTGTTATGAAGCTCGCGTTGCTGACGACGGCAATTTGCTTGAGTTATGCCGCCCATGCTCAGGATGACGGAGTAATGCTCGTGCAGCAGGCTGCTCATTGTCTGGCTGCCAAGGGTTTTCTTCCACATGCCGACTATAAGGAGTTGACGTTCGGCTACCTCCTTGACGAGAAGTCCTACCCGGACAAAAAACTGCTCTACGTCGTGAATTATCCAAATTCCTCCCGACCAAATGGCTTCGTGTTCACCATCTTCCTGACAAAACCGGACAGTCGCCAGGATTTCGACATACAAAACAACGCTCGCTTCACACGGGCCAAAGATGGCAGGGTATCTTTCGTGGCTCCGCCGCTGGGCGGTACGTGGACCCGGGACCATCTTGTGTTTGCCATCAAGCAGATTGGGAAGCAGCCGAGGTTGACAATTCCGGCTAAGGACGTGCTTACGATTGGTTCTTCAGTTGGGTGCGAAGCGTACACCGATCCGCAACCAAAACCGAATGCAAACTACGGCTCTTCTCCTTCATCGTAGGGATTGAGGACGCTCTTGATGATCTCCGCCCGGAGATTGAGAGCTGGCAGTTTGGCGGCTTCCAGTTGCTTATTGAGAGCAGGCACTTGCTCATCCTTCAACGTGTTGAAGGATGCGACAGTCGTGGCCAGGGCCTTCAACACGTCTGCCGCAGCGGCCTCGCCTTGCGTCGTGGGGGCAGCGTCTGCATTGTTGATGACGTTGTAGACACCGCCCAGAGAGGTGTTGAGGCGCGAAAGCGACTGGAACGCGGTCGTGCTCTGCGGGGCCTGGGCAGCTCCGCGAACACCGCGGACACGTTCGCCCTCAATGTTCGAAGCCTGTTGCTGAACAGCCTGGATGGCCCCCAGTATATTGGCGTCCTGTGTCTTGGCGGCGATCGCGTCCAGATCGGTGTGCAGCGCACGAATCTGTCCCGTGAGCGTCATGGTCGTGTCCATACCATCGTGAAGCCGTGTGGCCAGATCATGAGCTTCAGCAAGCGCAGCAGAGCCAGCGGAGTTGCGTGGGTCCATGATGACCATGATGGACTGGGCGAAGGATTTGCCGTCTACGGTGAGCCGGACAGTGTACGTACCGGGCAGAACAAAGACGCCAAGCGGCTCGCGAGGAGTATCGCGATAGATCGCGGAGATGGGATAGTCGTGTGTGAGCGAGGCAGGCGGGGCCGAGCGAAGATCCCACACCCAGCGATGCATCCCCGGCGTCGTCGCAAGCGTCTTCGGCGAGCGCACCCAATAGGTCGGCACATTCAGCGTCTCGTCCGGTTCTGGCCGGTCGGTCGAAAGATAGGTGCGAACAAGCTTGCCACTCGCATCGAGGATCTCGATTTTCAGCGGCTGCTTCGGCGCGACCGGCAGAAAGTAGTCGATCATGGCGCCATCCGGCGGATTCTGTCCGGCTGGCTCTTCGGGCGGCAGCGGCGTGTCGGTATTGGCATTGCGGCGCACGCGAACGGCTTTGGCCGGAGCGAAGAGATAGGCGTTACGGCCATCACCCAGAGCGGCCTGCTGGCGTAGCGGGGTTACATCGTCAAGTACCCAGAAGCTACGGCCATGCGTCGCAATCACCAGATCGTCTTCGTGTACCACAAGGTCGCGCACACTGGAGACAGGCAGGTTCAGTTGCAGCGGCTGCCAGTGGTCGCCATCGTTGAAGCTGACGAAGACACCGATTTCGGTACCCGCGTAAAGCAGGTGCGGAGTCTTCGGGTCTTCGCGGATAGCATTGACTACCGCACCCACAGGCAAGCCTTCCACGATGGACTTCCACGTCTTGCCGTCATCGTGCGTGCGGAAGGCTGCAGGATGCAGGTCATCGAGGTGCAGTTTATTGATGGCGGCGTAGACGGTGTAGTCGTCGAACCTGGAAGCGTCCAGTTGCGAGACCTTGGCCCAGGCGCCGAGCGCGGTCGGCGTAATGTTCGTCCAGTGCCCGCCCGCATCGTGCGTCAGGTGAATAAGACCATCATCGGTACCGGCCCAGATGGTATTCATGTTGAGCTTGGACGGAGCAATGGCATAAACCACGCCCTTATGCTGGCCGTGCTCGGGGTCTCGTGCAGAGAAGGTGCCGAAGTTAGCGGGAATCTCGTAACTGGGGCGCGCAAGATCAGGGCTGATAGTCTGCCACGAGTGCCCGCCGTCAGTCGTCTTCATCACATACTGCGAGCCAAGAAAAAGAGTCTTGTTATCGACCGTCGAGAAGAGCAGCGGCATCGTGCGCACAGAACGCAAGTCGCCGCCGCGCCCGCGCCCGACACTGGGCCCGACCTGCTGTACGCCACCGGTATTGGCGTCGAAGACAGTCGCCTTGCCGCCATAGATAAGGTTAGGATGCAGCGGATCGGGCGCAACATATCCGTACTCTTCCACTCCAACCGTGCGCCAGTCGCGGAAGGTAATCGCACCATTGTCGCCACGACTCTTGATGCCGACCGAGCCGGACTCCTGCTGCCCACCATAGATCCAATACGGATACTGATTGTCGGTAGTGACGTGATAAAACTGCGCCGTCGGCTGGTTATACCAGCTCGACCAAGTCTGGCCTCCGTTGACAGTAATCGTTGCTCCCTGATCCACGCCAAGCAGCATGATGTCGGGGTTGATCGGGTTGATCCAGATGCTGTGGTAGTCATCGCCGCCCGGTGCGCCCTTGATTGCCGTAAAGCTCTTGCCGCCGTCGGTGGATTTATAGAACGAAGTATCCACGGTATAAACGACGTCGGGATTGCGCGGATCAACGCGAATCCAGGCAAAGTCCTGCCCACGGCTGCTGACACGAGGCTCTGTGTTGATGCGCGTCCACGATTCGCCCGCATCGTCGGAACGATAAACTCCGGAAAGCGGCCCGGCATCCACGGCGGCATACATGCGCCTCGGATCGGAAGGCGCGACCGTAACCCCGATGCGCCCTACATGCTGCTCATTCGTAGGAAGTCCCTGCGTAAGCCGTCTCCATGTCTTGCCGCCGTCGGTCGACTTGAAGAGACCGGAAGTCGTGCCCTCGATAGAACCACCCTCCCACGGCGTCTGGCGAGCGGACCATAGAGCAGCAAAGACAGTCTGCGAGTTCGTCGGATCGAAAGTAAGATCGATAGCCCCCGTGTCCGGGTCTTTATAAAGAACCCTGGTCCACGTGCGAGCGCCATCGGTGGAGAGAAAGACGCCGCGCTCTTCATTGGGCCCATAAGGATGGCCGAGCACGGCGGCAAAGACGCGGTTCGGGTCTTTGGGATCGACAAGAATCCGTGCGATCTGCTGGCCATCACGCAAGCCAAGATGTGTCCACGATTTGCCGCCATCGGTCGACTTGTAAATGCCGTCGCCAACAGAGAGATCCGGCCTCTGCAACCCCTCCCCGCTGCCTACATAGATGACGTTCGGGTCTGAGGGAGCAACGGCAATACACCCGATGGAGCCGGTCGGCTGGCCATCAAAGATCGGGTTCCAGATACGGCCGGAATCCGTGGTCTTCCAGACTCCGCCATTGTTCGCGGCCATAAAAAAGACATTCGGCTGCGCGGGAATCCCGTCAATAGCCACAGTCCTTCCGGCACGGAACGGCCCCACAAGACGGTAGCGCATCTCGGCGAAGTTGGTCTCAGGAACCGACGCAAGATTGAGCGGATTCTGCGCCGAGGCAAAAGAAGCGACAAGCGCAAGAGCAAGAGCGGCAAGGGATGCTGGGCGAGAAGTGAAAATAATGCCTCCGAACGGCCAAGCAGATGATAGTGTCCCATTACTCTATCGCAAGTAACACTCCCATTTCGCGGAGTAATGGCCGGGCAGGCAGCTCACGAACGGACACCCCTCCCCAGCTTCATCAACGCTTAATCCTCGACCTTTAGCGTCCATGCCAGTTGCTGTGTCATTCGCTTCAGAAATTCGAGGACATGCTCCGTACCGGGCCGGATGCAGATTCTTGACCGGCAAAACTTCGATGCATTGGAATACCAGCGCTCAGGAAAGGTCCGGCATAGCTAAAGCGAAGCGTTGAGACGGCAAAATTCCCAAAATCGAACTCGACGAAAATAAATCCGCAAAAACTGGCGCAATTTCAGACGACGAAAACCGCCATGCAGACAACCATCTTCGAGCCGTCAGAAACCACGTTTCCATCCAGCAAAAAACCACGTTCCACAACGCGATTTTTTGCATATCACCCAACAAAAACGCGGTGTTTATCCATAGCTGAGGAACGCACAAAATCCCTAACCTCGGGCCGAGCGAACCGCCTGGGCCAGCATCTTGAGCGCCTCCCGGGTCTCTGCCCAGTCGATGCATCCGTCCGTGATGCTCTGGCCATAGACCAGCTTCTTGCCCGGAACAAGCTTCTGCGCTCCCGCAACAAGGTTGCTCTCAATCATCACGCCCATGATGCGCCGGTCGCCCTGCGCGATCTGATCGGCCACGTCCCGGCAGACGGCGGTCTGGCGGGCGTAGTCCTTGCTGCTGTTGGCATGGCTGCAATCGATCATGACCTGCGGCCTAACCCCAGCCTTTTCAAGGTGTTTGCAGGTATCTTCCACCGAGGCGGCATCGTAATTCGTGGTTTGGCGGCCGCCGCGCAGAATGATGTGGCAGTCAGGATTCCCCGTAGTAACGAAGATCGCCGACTGGCCGTTCTTCGTGTGTCCAAGGAACGTATGGGGCTGGCCAGCCGAGAGGATCGCATCCACGGCGATCTGCACATTGCCCGAGGTCCCGTTCTTAAATCCAACCGGGCAGGAGAGGCCGGAGACAAGCTCGCGGTGTACCTGGCTCTCCGTGGTACGCGCGCCAATGGCCCCCCAGCTTACAAGATTGGCCAGATACTGCGGCGAAATCATGTCAAGAAACTCGGTTCCCGCAGGCACACCGGTCTCGGCGAGGTCGAGCAGAAGATGCCGGGCTTTACGCAGGCCGTCGTTGATCTGGAACGACTCGTCGAGGTAAGGATCGTTGATGAGTCCCTTCCAGCCAAGCGTGGTGCGCGGCTTTTCGAAGTAGACGCGCATGATGATGCAGAGATCCTGCGAAAACTCGGCGATGGCTTCCTTGAGCAGGCCGGCGTACTCCCGCGCCGCGTCAGGATCATGGATGGAGCATGGACCTACCACTACGACCAGACGATGATCGACGCCATGAAGGATATCGCAGACCTCTTTCCGGGTCTGAAATACAGTCTGAGAGGCCTTTTCGGTGATGGGCAGCTCTTCTTCGAGGACGACAGGCGGCAGAACAACTTTGATCCATTTAATACGAAGATCGTCTGTGGGGTAGAACATAGGTCTCATTTCGGTTGAATCTTAAAAAGGCAGCGCCGGTTCCGGCAGTAAACCCCTTCTATTGTAATAGGGTCTCCGTTCAACAAGCGGAAGAGTATCCAGTCCTATAATAGGCGCGTGATCTCCGCTTCCCTATCCTTCCCCCTGCCCGGTGCTCAGACGCTGCTGATCGACGCCGACGATACGCTGTGGGAGAACAATATCTACTTCGAGCGGGCGATTGCCGGTTTTATCTCATACCTGGATCACCGGGTCCACACGGCGAAGGAGGTTCGCGAGCACCTGAACCGCGTGGAAGCGGCGACGATCCTCTCGCATGGGTATGGGCTACAGAGCTTCAGCCGGTCGCTGATTGTCTGCTTCGAAGAGCTCTCCGGGGCTCCGGTGACGCCGGACAATTGCCGCCGCATCGAGAGCTTCGCGCAGGCGATTGCCGATCAGGAGATTGAGCTGTTGCCGAAGGTGGCCTCGACGCTGGCGGAGCTTTCGACCCGGCATCGCCTTATCCTCGTGACGAAGGGCAACTACGAGGAGCAGACCGGGAAGCTGCGCCGGTCGAATCTTGAGCCTCACTTCAGCGCGGTGGAGGTTCTGCCGGAAAAGCACCACGATGCGTACCTCTCGCTTGCCGCGCACCACGGCTGCGAGGCGCGTACTACGTGGATGATCGGAAACAGCCCCAAGTCCGACATCAACCCCGCGCTCAGGGCCGGGTTGAACGCTATCTTTATTCCCCACGACTTTACGTGGATTCTGGAGCATGAGGCGATTGCACCCGCTCCCGATGGCCAGCGGCTGCTGGAGTTGGCGGCTTTTGCCGATCTTGGACTGCATTTTTGAATTGGCTGCATGGAACTGTAATATTTTTGCTCCTTGACCGTCAGCCGTAGTGCCGAGAGAAATCCGGCACGAAGGAGAAGAAAAATGACACTCACCATATGCCCCTGTGGAACGGATTGCCCATGCGGTCCGGATTGCCCGTGTGATTCCAACTGCGGCTGTTCTGCATCGAATCAATAACCTGAAGTGCGGAGCGCACGCGGTTCATCTTGTGCGCTCCGCACTTTTTGACGAGCTATGCAAACCTACACGATTGACGATCTGATCCAGCAGCGAGGCAAGTTCCTGAGCTTCGTCCGACGGCGGGTCGATTCGCAGGCAACCGCTGAAGACATCCTCCAGAGTGCGTATATCCGCGCCATGGAGCAGTGCGCGACGCTGCATAAGAACGAGTCGGCTGCGGCCTGGTTCTATCGCATTCTTCGCAATGCGGTGATTGACTACTATCGCCACCGCGCCGTGGAAGACCGCTCTCTCGAACAGCTTGCACGCGAGCATTCGAGCGAACCCCTCTCGATGCCAGAAGAAGAGGCGGCCACCTGCGAATGCATCGGAGAGGTGCTGGACACGATGAAGCCCGCCTACAGCCAGGCCATCCGCGAGGTGGATCTTGCCGAAGATACCTTGCAGAACTTTGCTGGAAAGACGGGAATCTCTGCAGGAAATGCTGCCGTGCGGATTCACCGGGCGCGGCAGTCACTTAGAAAGCATCTGACCCGACTGTGCGGGGCCTGCGCCAAAGACAGCTGTCTGCATTGCACCTGTTCCTGAGATATTTTGCGGCTGGAGTGAATTCGCCGCCACGATTCACAGTCCGCTCAACATCCCACCGCAACTCCCTGTAACATCTATTGAGAAGTTGCGAGAGGGGTATGAGCGAAGGTCGTTGGGTTTTACTGGTTGCAAGCGAAGTGGGTCGCACGGACTCGGTCTCCGACCGCGCTATGGAGCGTCTTGTCGACGCGATTGGTCAGGAGGGCTATCAGGTCGTCCGCACCTCCACGCCGGAGGACGGTCTTTCTCTGGTCACGTCCGATCCGTCCTACTCCGCAATCCTGCTGGATTGGGACCTCGAAGGAGATAACCAGTTCGACGAACGCGCTGCGTTACAAATTCTCCGCTCGGTACGGCGGCGTAATAAAAAAATTCCGATCTTCCTGATCGCAGACCGCACGCTGGTCAGCGAGCTTCCGCTCGAAGTCGTTAAGCAGGTTCACGAATACATCCATCTCTTCGGCGATACACCTGCGTTTATTGCCAACCGCGTCGACTTCGCCGTCGAGCGTTATCACGAGCAGTTGTTGCCGCCCTACTTCCGCGAACTGAAGAAGTACAACGATCAGGGCGCGTACTCGTGGGACGCGCCGGGGCACATGGGCGGCGTTGCGTTCCTGAAGCATCCCGTCGGCATGGAGTTCATGCGCTTCTTCGGCGAGAACCTGATGCGCACGGACCTCGGCATCTCCACCTCGCAGCTTGGCTCGTGGCTGGACCACCTTGGGCCTCCGGGTGAGTCCGAGCGCAACGCTGCGCGCATCTTCGGCGCGGACTGGACCTTCTACGTTCTGGGCGGCTCCAGCACCTCGAACCAGATCGTGGGCCACGGAGTGATCGCGCAGGACGACATCGTTCTGGCGGACGCAAACTGCCACAAATCCATCTGCCACTCCCTGACCGTCACCGGCGCGCGGCCTGTCTACATGAAGCCCACACGCAACGGCTACGGGATGATCGGACTGGTTCCGCTCAAGCGGTTTTCGCCCGAGTTCATCCGGGGCATTATCGACAAAAGCCCGCTGACGACCGGGGTTGCAAACCAGAACCCCACCTATGCGGTAGTTACGAACTCGACCTACGACGGCCTTTGCTATGACGTGAACCGTGTCGTTACCGAACTCTCGAAGTCCGTGCCGCGAATTCACTTCGACGAGGCATGGTACGCCTATGCGAAGTTCCACGAGATCTACCAGGGCCGCTACGCGATGGGTGTGCCAGACGACATGCCCGACCGCCCAACCATCTTCGCGGTGCAGTCGACGCACAAGATGCTGGCCGCATTTTCGATGGGCTCGATGGTGCATGTGAAACTCAGTTCGCGCGCGCCGCTGGACTTCGATCAGTTCAACGAGTCCTTCATGATGCATGGGACGACCTCGCCCTTCTATCCGCTGATCGCCTCGCTTGACGTGGCGGCTGCGATGATGGACGAACCCGCCGGACCAACGTTGATGAGCGAGACGTTGCAGGATGCGATCAGCTTCCGCAAGGCGATGTCCTCCATCGGCCATCGGCTTCGCGCCGCCGAGCAGGGATGGTTCTTCCGGCTGTATCAGCCAGAGCACGTCTTCGACCCGCTCGACGGACAAACGTACCTGCTGGAAGAGGCCGCTGATGGGCTGCTCACGAACCGCTCCAGCGCGTGGACGCTGAAGCCCGGCGAAGAGTGGCATGGGTTCCAGGATGAAGATATCGCCGATGGCTACTGTATGCTCGACCCCACGAAGGTCACGATCCTTACTCCCGGCGTGAACGCGCAGGGCAAGGTCAGCGACTGGGGCATCCCGGCGGCGATCCTTACAGAGTTCCTCGATGGGCGCCGCGTGGAGATTGCGCGCACCGGAGACTACACGGTTCTTGTGCTTTTCTCGATCGGCACGTCGAAGGGCAAGTGGGGCGCACTGCTCGAAAATCTCTTCGAGTTCAAGCGGCTCTACGACTCGGACGCACTTCTGGAAGAGGCGATGCCGGAGCTGGTCCAGCGCTTCCCGCATCGCTACGGCAACGTTACGCTACGCGAACTCTCCGACGAGATGCACGCCGCCATGGTCCAGCTTAACCTTGCCGGGCTGGTCAACGACGCCTGCGATGAAGATTTTGACCCCATCCTGACCCCGGCGCAGACCTACCAGAAGCTCCTGCGGAACGAGACGGAGAAGGTCCGCTTCACCGAGATGCCGGGCCGCATCGCCGCGGTGATGCTGGTTCCCTATCCGCCGGGAATCCCGATGTCGATGCCGGGAGAGCGTCTCGGCAGTGCGGACTCGCCTGTAATCAAGCTCATCCTTGCGGTAGAGGAGTTTGGCAAGCGCTTCCCGGGATTCGAGCGCGAGGTCCATGGAATCGAGGTAGACGGCGACGGTAACTACTGGATGCGCGCCGTAATCGAGACGCCGGGCAAGAAGCGCAATGGGAACGGGAATGGTAATGGACATGGCAAGCAGCGTCCGCCGAACGCCGCTCCGCCGGTGAAGAAGCGGAAGCGGGTTCCTGTTACTCCAACGTTAAGCCCCATGCCGCACGGAATTCAGCCGGAGCGTTGATTCCCTCCTCAGGCAGCCGGAGGAAGGAATCGCGCATCAACTTCTTTGGAGTACAACGCAGACCGCCCCTAACGTCATCGTTCCCCTCAACTCTCTCCCGGAGGTTTCATGAAAAAGGTCATTCTTACTACTTTGCTGCTGATCAATGTGGGAACGGCTTTTGCCCGTCCCTGCCACGTCTGGCGAGTTCGCCACCATCATCGTGTAAGCGTCCGGCGATAGCTTAAGCCCTTCGCTATCTTCTTTTTGCTTCGAATGAATCCCCCACTGCCGCTGCGTTGGGGGATTCGTTCTTTGCACCCTGCCCCGTGGAAATCCGCGTGCCTAAATCCGGTTTCGAATGCTATACTTGGATTCAGGATTGCTCACCGCACCTCACGCTCTTAGCGTCAGGAACAAAAACGCGGAGGTGGCGAAATTGGCAGACGCACAAGCTTGAGGTGCTTGCGCCGCAAGGCATAGGGGTTCAAGTCCCCTCCTCCGCACCAATCCACATATTCTACGAGGTCTACCAGTCTCTCGATGATCGTTCTTCTCGTAATTCTGCATGTCGTGGTCGCGCTGTTTCTCATCGGCGTTGTTCTTCTCCAGCAGGGTAAGTCGGCCGATCTCGCCGGAGCCTTCGGCGGCCAGGGTTCGCAGACGGCCTTTGGGCCTCGCGGTGCGGCAAACCTGCTCACCCGCATGACCACCTACTCGGCGATCATCTTCATGCTTACTTCCATCGGCCTGACGATTGCGCTTGCTCGCGCTGGCGATCATTCCGTTCTCTCCGGAACCACACCTCATACCCAGAGCGCCCCGGCCAAGAAGTAATCAGGGTTTATCTCGACTGAGCGCAGGCTTCGGCCTGCGCTTTTTCATGCCTGATGGTCATCTTGTGGAAGGTGGCTTCCCTGTATTTCTCTCTTCATCGGTCATTTACTCTGGATGCATGATCCACGAGATACTTCCCGTCGGCCCTCTTCAGTGCAATTGCTCGATCCTCGGCGATGAGGAGTCGCGTGAGGCTATCGTTGTCGATCCGGGCGACGAGATTGCGCGGATCGTCGAAATACTCGACCGGCATCATCTCACCGTTAAGCAGATCCTCATCACCCACGCGCACATCGACCACATCGCCGGAGCGCAGCGTCTCAAACGGTTGACCGGCGCTCCCATTCTCTACAACGAAAACGACCTGCCGCTGGTCAGGATGATGGACGTGCAGGCGGGCTGGCTCGGAATGGCTACGCCGGAGGTTCTCCCGCCGGACGACCTGTTGCAGGATGGCAAGCGCATCGCCATCACCAACCTGACCGGCTCGATCCTCCACACACCCGGCCACACTCAGGGCTCCGTGTGCCTCTACGTGCCTGACCATTCCCTGCTGATCGCCGGAGACACGCTGTTCGCAGGCTCCATAGGCCGCACCGACCTGCCGGGAGGAGACACCCGGCAGATTCTCCGTTCCATACACGATCGTCTGCTTGCGCTTCCCGACGAGGTAGTAGTGGTTCCGGGGCACGGAGCGAGAACCACCATTGGCGAGGAGCGCAACTCAAATCCATTTATCCTGCAAACTTTACGGTAAATAGCAAAGAATAGACCGGGGCGAACTTGACTCCCTTTTCCCATATGGAATGAATATCGGGAAATTATCGTTGCTCGCAACTAGAATGGCATTGAGCTATGGGTCGCGGTACTCGCGGCGCTTGAGCTCGCGGAGTGCCTGCGCGTGCCCTTGCAGCGCAGCTTGACGAATCCAGTGGCGGGACTGGGTGTAGTCGTGCTCAACGCCCTGTCCGATGGAGTACAAGTGGCCAAGCTGGAACTGGGCCTCGGCATTGCCGAGATCGGCGGCCCTGCGGTACCACGCGGCGGCTTGTGCATAGCTGAGTGGTACGCCGTGGCCGAAAGAATAAAGTTCAGCCAGCTTCTGCTGCGCCTCGGGAAAGTCCTGAACGGCAGCCAGACGATACCAGTAAGCGGCCTCGGAGTCGCTCTGCGAGACTCCTTCCCCTTTGCGATACATCAGGCCGAGGTTGTACCGCGCCCAGGCAAGTTGGCTGTGGGCGGCACGCTGGCACCATGCAAAGGCTTCCGTGAAGTCGTTCGCCGCATAGTAGCGAAAGCTAAGATTGGCCTGCGCGTAGGCGTGTCCTTGCTCAGCGGCCTTGCGCTCCCAGTAGGCGGCCTCTGCGGTGTCCTGCGACAGGCCCTGCCCCTCGTCGTACAGCGTGCTGAGAAGGTACTGCGACTCGGCATGGCCCTGCTCGGCAGCGAGCCGGAAGCTGGCCGCGGCGTCGGTAAAATTGCGGGCGTTATAGTCGGTGATTCCCCGCCGATAGTGTGAATTGGAGGCCGCATTAGCGGCATCGCGGCGGCCACGCGCAATAATGCCGGAGCGCGCAGAATGAAGCGACAGAGAGGCTCCGGTGGGGACGTATTGCAGGCCGGTTTTAGCTTTATCTTCCATGGGCTTTGATCTGGCGGTCAATCAGCTCGAAGCGGCTCCGGGCTTCGGCGATCTGTTCGCGAAGGCTGGTAGCAAGCTCGGTAAGCAGGTCGCGATGTTCACGAGCCGCAGCTTCGGCGTCGAGGTGCAGTTGGGCGATCTCACTGGCCATCAGAGTGTGCTGCTCGGCGTCGAGCAGGGCAATGTCGCGCTCGGCGTGTTGAATCTGACGCGTAATGCGGAGCAACTCGACGGAGGGGCCTTCGTTAACGATGGAGATATTGATCTCGCGATGATCGTCGAGCATACGTTGCAGCGTCTCGATGTCTCCGCGGCTGTATGCCTGGTTGGCGCGCGCCATCAGCAGGGTGAAGTGCTTCTGCTCGGCGTCGTCGCGTGCGAAGTCAGGATGGATGCGCTTGGCAACGTCGCGGAAGAGCGTCTTGAGGCTGGGCGGCGGATCGAACTCCTCGGCCTCGCGTGCCTCGACGAACGCAGCGTCGTGGGTCTCCTGCGCTCGCTGGCGGGCCTCCTCCGCCCGGCGGCGAGCCGCATCGGAGTCATAAAGATCAACCTCACGCTCGGCGATGCGAGCCTCGATATCGTCAAGCTCGGCGTAGAGAATGCCGACCTGCCGAAGATACCGTCCCTCGAAGCTCTTGAGCTGGGCGCGAATCTGAGCAAGCTCCGACTCCCGCTCCGCAAGTCTGCTGCGAACGGCGGCAAGCTGTTCGCGCCTGTCGAGAAGAACGGCATCGTCCGGAGTTTGCTGAAGGATAATCTCTGCTGCCATCTGGAACTTCCAGTTTAACGGAAAAGAGGGCGTTCTTCTCGCAATCCATACAGGACTTTCCTCTTTGCCGCGAACAACGTCCCGCAACTTCCCACATACAATTCGTGTTTAGTATGAGTGCAGCGGGAGCCAGCACAGAGCACGGACTCCCGCCAAGAGGATACGCATGACCAAGGCAAACAAATCTCTTTGCATCGTTGCACTCAGCGGCTTCGTGACCGCCGCTTTCGCTCAGGCTCCCATCGTCCGGCAGGCTCCTCCGCCGCCGGTGACCGATCAGCAGCAATACCAGCCTCAACAGGCTGCTCCGGCTTATCCTCCGCAGCAATCGCAATACCCGCAGCAGGCGGGCCCCGATCAGGGTCCTCCTCCGCCTCCCATGTCTCCTCAGCAGCTTGACCAGCTCGTCCAGCGCATCGCGCTCTATCCTGATCCGCTGCTCGCGCAGGTGCTCACTGCGTCTACCTTCCCCGAGCAGATTCCCGACGCCTCCGCCTGGGCCCAGCAGCACAGCAACCTCACCGGCGACCCGCTCGCGCAGGCCATCCAGTCGGACAATCTCCCCTGGGACCCCAGCATCCTCGCTCTGCTCCCCTTCCCCACCGTGCTCAGCACCATGGCCAGCGATCCCCAGTGGACCAGCGCCCTCGGCAACGCCGTCCTCACCCAGAAGCAGGATGTCATGGATGCGATCCAGAGCCAGCGCCGCGTGGCGCAGGGCTACGGCTATCTCGCGCCCAACTCCTACGACAACGTAGTGGACAACGGCGGCGATATCGAGATTCAGCCGATCAATCCGTCTCTCTACTACGTCCCCGTCTATAACCCGGGAGTCGTCTTCGTCGCGCCGCGCCCCGGCTTCTTCGTCGGCGGAGCCATCCACTTCGGCCCTGCTGTCACCATCGGCCCTGCCTTCGGCGTCTTCGGCTGGTACGGAGCAGGCTTCGGATGGCGTGACCACGCCATCCTCATCGACCATCGTCCCTGGGGACGCACCTTCTACAATCGCCGCGTCTATGTTCATCCCTACGCGCATCCCTTCGTGCGCCCGGTGCGTCCGCGTGTCGAGATGCACGGACGAGGATTCGAACACCGCCGCTAGGCCTCACCCACTCCCCACTCAGCCATGGCACTCAACCTCCCGAGCGCCATGGCTGTTTTATTTACTATGGGATCAGTGATCGCAAGCCCATTCACGTCGCGAACATACCTCCATAGAAGGCGGACCATCCCGTTGAACTTCCTCTCCATTGCAGCGATCGTCTGGCTCTTTCTCCTCGGCGCAACTCCCGGCCATGCAAGCGCCTTCAGGGCCAACGACTACGGCGCAAAAGGGGACGGCAGCACGCTCGACACACGCGCCATCCAGAAGGCCATCAACGCAGCCTCCCGCAGCCACGGCACCGTGGTCTTCGCTCCCGGAACCTACCTTACCGGCTCCATCTTCGTAAAATCCGGCGTCACGCTTCACCTCGACAAAGGCGTCACCCTCCTCGGCTCGCAGCGCATCGAGGACTACCCCATGATGCCCACACGCATCGCAGGCATCGAGATGAACTGGCCCGCCGCACTCGTCAATGTCTACCAGCAACAGAACGCCGCCATCACCGGCGAAGGCACCATCGACGGCAACGGTAAGATCTTCTGGGAAAGCTACTGGACGCTTCGCAAAGACTACGAGCCGCGCGGCCTGCGCTGGGCCTCCGACTACGACGCCCGCCGCCCCCGGCTAGTGCAGGTCTTTCGCTCCTCCCACGTCAACATCGGCGGCGGTCTTCTCCTCCGACGCTCCGGCTTCTGGACGCTTCACATCTGCTACTCGTCCAATGTCTCCGTCGACGGCCTCACCATCCGCAACAACGAAGACGGACGCGGCCCCAGCACCGACGGCATCGATATCGACTCTTCTCGTCACATCCAAGTCGCCCATGCCGACATCGCCGTCAATGATGACGCGCTCTGCCTGAAAGCTGGCCGAGACGCCGACGGCCTCCGCGTCAACCGCCCCACCGAAGACGTCATCCTCCGCGACTCCATCGTCCGTGACGGAGCCGCTGGCGTCACCTTCGGCAGCGAGACTTCCGGCGGCTTCCGCAACGTAGAAGCCTACAACCTCACCATCCTCGGGCGCGTGCCCGTCGGCATCCTCTTCAAGTCGGCGCACACCCGCGGAGGCTTTGCCGAAAACATCCGAATCCACGACCTGACCTTGACCGATATTCCCGTCGTCCTGCGCGTCACCATGAACTGGAACCCGGCCTACAGCTACGCCCACATTCCAGATACCATTCAACACTACCCGCCCTACTGGAAGGTTCTGGCTATGCCCGTACCCGAGGCGCAAGGCATCGCCCACGTTCGCGACGTCCACATCTGGAACATCAACGCCACCGGCGCCAAGACCGTCTTCGAGGTAGACGCCTACCCGCAGGCTCCGCTGGAAAACTTCCGCTTCGATCATCTCAACATCGCCGCGGCAAATGCAGGCCACATCACCGACGCCAAAGACTGGAGCTTCTCCGACCTGTACCTGTCCATCGCAGATGGAAGCACCGTAGCGCTCACCAACGCCACAAACATTCAGGGCATCCCCTCACACCCCGCACCCGCTCAAGGCGAATCGGCAACCCATCCCAAAAGTTTTGCGGAGCAGGACAAGTCTCTCTGAGACCTGCCCTGCTCCGCAATATTGCAGCCGTTCGTTGATTTAGAGCTTGCTCACCTTGACGTAGTAGTAATCCGTATCCACATCAAAGTCGTCCTTGCTCAGTGAGGTAGGCATCGTCTGCCAGGTAGCTGTAGGCTGAACCTTCTGCCAGCTTCCCTTCTTGCCCACCCGAATCGGCATGGCAAACCCTGGCTCTTCCGCATCCCAGCGATACGACACCGTACCATCATTGAACTTCAGTTCAAGCACCGGAACCGCCGCATGGCGCAGGTACTCGTTGAAGATCGGTGTCAGTTCCAGACCCGTCTGTTGATTGAAGAACGCATTCACGTCCGTCGTCATGATGGTCTGATACTTGAAGTGCTGGTAGTAGTCGTGCAGCAGCTTGAACCACTTCGGATCGTCATCCACCACGCTCCGAACAGTATTCAGGAAGAGCGCGCCCTTCTTGTACTGGTCCTCCGGCGGCGTGCTGAAGACGCCCGACTCCGAGATAACCGGACGCACATTCTTCACATTCTGCTTGCCGCCGTTCAGATACGTGATCGCATCGGCCTTGCCCCACATGTATTCGACAAACAGCGTCTCGCAGTAGTTCGCCCAACCCTCCTGAATCCACATGTCGGAGCGGTCCTTCGCGGTAATGCTGTTGCCGAACCACTCATGCGCGCTCTCGTGAACGATGATGAAGTCAAAGCGAGTCCCGATCCCGGTCTTCGGACGCCCCAGATATCCATTCTCAAAGTGATTGCCGTAGGTAATCGCCGTCTGGTTCTCCACGCCCGAGTACAGCGCCTCCACCAGCTTGTAGCCATCCTTGGGGAATGGATATTCCTGGAAGTAATGCTCATATGCCTTCAGCATGTCCTTCACCTGGACAAACTGCTTCTGCGCCTTCTCCAGGTCTTCGGGGAAGACATAGTAATCCAGCGTCAGCCCGTTATAGTTGTCACCAAAGTGGACATACTTTCCAATGTTCAGCGAGACGTCGTAGTTGTTGATCGGATACTGCACCTTCCAGTTCCAGCGTGTATACCCATCGCCAAGGTCCTTCTTCCCCTGGAACCGTCCGCCAGAAACCTCAACCAGATCGCTCGGCGCTTCAACGCTGATGTCCATGCCCTCCGGCTCATCGCGCCACTGGTCCTTATTCGGCCACCAGACGCTGGCCCCCTCTTCCTCGCACGCCGTATTCACCAGCGGACGGCCAGCCGGATCTTTCCTGAAGACAAACCCGCCAAAGCGCCCCATCTCCACGGGGTTTCCCGAGTAGTAGAACTCAATCGAGTAGGTATTCCCCTTCTTCAGCGTAGAAGGAAAATCAATATAAACGGTTCTCCCCGCAGCCCTCTCGTACTTCAGCGTAGTCGTCTTCCCCTTCGCCCCATCCAATAGAATCTTGTCGATCTGAAACACCGGCACCAGGTCGATCTGGATACGCGTGCCGTCCTCCAGCATCTTGAATCGGATCGTATTTTTTCCGCTCAGATACTTCTTCTCCGGATCAACCCGGACATCGAGATGGTAGTAGAGCAAGTCATTATTCGCGCGGTACGGACCATAGGTTCCGCGCAGCCTGTCGGCTTCCGTAAACACCTGCGGAGCCGCCGGAACCGCAGCCGCAGGGCGTTGCGTAGTCTGCGAAAAAGCCGCAGTACCAAGAAAAGACAGAGACAGAAGTGCTGCTTGCACAAGACGAGAAGGATGGATAAGCATGTTGCCAATCTATCGCATTTAACAAAACAGCAACATATTTTCTTGCAAAACTTCGAAGCCGTACATCCTCACCGGCTTCGAAGCTCCATCATCAAACTACGACGCGCCGTAGAGGTTCCTATTTAGAAAATCATTCCGGAACCTGCCATTGGGATCATAGTGTTTCACCAGCGCCTGAAAGTCTCCGAGCTTCGGATAAAGCCGCTGCAACTGATCGTGCGGCACCGTAAAAAGTTTGCCCCAGTGAGGACGCGCCTCAAACGGCTTCAGCTTCGCCTCAATCAACGGAAGCACCTTCCTCACGCTCTCCAACTCCGGCTTCCAGGTGAAGTGGATCGCCAGTGAATCGCGCTGGTAGGCCATGCTCATCCAAAGATTGTCCGCTGCAATCGTCCTCAGCTCTGAGACAAACAGGTGCGGCGTAATGTGATCGCGAAGCTCTTCCACGGCAAGAATCGCCTTGTACCCATGTTCCCGCGGAACAAAGAACTCGCTCTGCAACTCCGCCCCGCTCGACGGCGTAAAGTTCATCCGAAAATGTGGCAGCCGCTCATACCAGGGACCGGGAATCCCCTGCTGTTCCGTGCAGTTCTCCGCCGAGTGCCCCGCCAGAGGATGCAGCTTCGTCTTCTGCAACGTCGCTCCATAAAAAAGAGGAGGCAGCGCAGCAACATCATGCGAAACCGTCTGCTTCAGCCAGACCTGCGTGCCGCGATGATGTTGCCAGTCCGTAAAGACGCTCACGCTGTAGCCCGAGCCGAAGATTGCTTCAAAGTTACGCCCTAGCTCATCGAACGACAGGTTCTCATAAACAACCTGCGAGATCTGGAACGTAGGAACCACATCCAGCGTGATGCTCGTAATCACCCCAAGCGCGCCAATCCCGACAACCGCTCCGGCAAACTCATCCGGATTCGCCGCACGCGACAGGGTAACAACATTCCCATTGCCATCGATAAACTCAATCGCCGAGACAATGGAAGAGAGATTTCCGTTATGCAATCCTGAGCCATGCGTGGCCGTGGCACACGCCCCCACCACTGTCACATGCGGAAGCGAAGCAAGATTATGCACCGCAAATCCCTGAGCATCCAGCCACGGAGCAAGATGGCCATACGTGATCCCCGCGCCAACCGTCACCGTCCGGGCCTCTTTATTCAGCGTCATCTGGTCCAGACGCTTCAGCGATATCTGATCACCCGCAGTATCCGCAATGTTATTGAACGAGTGACGCGCCCCCAGGGCCTTCGTATGCGACACCGTCTTTACAATCTGCCGCACTTCATCCGCATTGCCCGGCTCATCCAGATGCGCCGCTTCAAACGTATAGTTCCCGGCCCAGTTTGTTCTCTTCACGTCCGTTATCTCCGTCGCAGTCTCTGAGGTCGCAGATTCTACTTTCGTAGACTCCGCCGAAACATGGCGAGACAACATAGCTCCAGCCAGAAAAGCTCCCGATGTCTTCAAAAAATCCCTCTTGTCCATATCCTGCTTTCGCTCCACTTCCTTCTATCGCAATATCCACTCATATCAGAACAGCCGCCTTCATGACTATCTGACACCCACAAAGCAAATCACGCAGAACGCTTCCCAACCGTCCTGCTCACCGCAGGAGTGATCTTGCTCTTCTTCTCTTCGGAGGCGCTCTTGTTCTTCAGCGATTGCGAGCCCGCTTTGCGGCTTCTCGGTTGATTTGCAATCAAGTGTTGACGTAAACGTTTGCTTGCAAGCTCTTGTTGATTCTTCAGCAGCAGGTCTCTCGCATCGATCAGATGGTCAGTCATCAGCTTCATCGCAAGCTCCGAGTCACGCTGCTGAATCGCGTTGAAGATCGGCTTATGAAAGTGCAGCGTATGCTCCAGGTCCACCAGTTGCGAGGTCATGCTGATCATCTTCAGCATCTCGCGATGAATGATATGAAACAGCCGCTCACTCAGCCGATTCCCCGAAGCCTGCGCCACCGCGCGATGAAAGAGCAGATCGGCCAGCACCATGTGCTCCGGCTCGCGGCTTGATTCCAGTTCGGCAACAGACTCGCGCAGCAGTGCAATGTCATCGGAGTTCGCGCGTTGCGCCGCGCTCGAAGCAAGCGCAGGCTCAATCATCAAACGCATCTCCGCCAGCTCATGCAGCGAAATCCCATCCAGCAGAAACAGAAACTCCATAGGAACCGTCAGCACCAGCGACGCATCTTTATTCAGATAGCTCCCATCTCCAACCTTCTGCGTGATGACGCCCATAATCTCCATGACCTTCAGCGCCTGGCGCAACGAAGACCGCGCCACGCCAAAGTTCTTGGCCAGATCCCGCTCCGAAGGTAGACGCCCGCCGGGAATCAACAGGCCTTCTACAAGAAGCTCCTGAAAACGGCCGATCAAATACCGGGTGACGTCCGCTTTGCCCGACTCGTTCAGCCAGGAAGTGTCATTGCTCGATAAGGTAGGACCATTCCATTTAGCCATTTCTTTCCATAGAACTCATCTTTTTAGAAAGTTTTAAAACTTCTTGACATTGACGCTCTAACGGTACTACCTTTTCCGGCACTTCACATTAATAAATAATCTTCACCGTCAATCACAGAGAGGATATTGCACAACAGAGAAGAATAGACATCTAAAACATAACTCCAAGCCTTCACCTATCTACTCCAAAACAGAATTGGAGTAGATGTCTCTGTTTGTATTTGAAAGAGAGTAATACTCAATCTTTCAATAGTCATCTTGTCAGACCATAAGATGGAGTAACTCGAAATAGATGGAAAACTAAAATTCGACCAACGAAGACAATAACGCATCTTCTTCTAGCCAGCCAATATCTTATTAGTTCGAATAACAACGTTCTCTAACTCATCCTCATCGCCAGAGAACAGAACGACAGCTCTTTATCTACAACACGGGAATCGGCTCCGGCACGGCGCATCCATCTTTTCTAGGATCGGATGCCCCCTGACTCACTCCGGTAATTGCATCATGCAGAATCGCCTGCCCGCCACCCATCCACTCCGAGTAAGCGGACTCAACGCTGATCTCATGTCCTCGCGCCTGCAAACTCTCCCGCACTCCCGCCGGAATCCTCGCCTCCACCTGCACATCCCGGCGCTCAAAACTCAGCTTGGTAAATCGCGGAAACTCCATCGCGGCCTGAACGTTCATGCCATGATCCACCACGTTCGAAACAAACTGGGCATGGGCCTGCGACTGGTTCCATCCACCCTGAATTCCAAAGGCAATACGCGTCGAATCCTTCGTCAGAAATCCCGGAAGAATCGTATGCAGCGGACGCTTCCTTCCTGCAACCACATTGGGATGAGCAGGATCAACGCTGAATAAATGCGCGCGATTCTGCAAGGCAAACCCCGTACCCTTCGCGGCCAGCCCCGACCCAAAATCCATAAAGATACTCTGGATCAGCGAGACGATATTCCCGGCGCGGTCCGTCACGCTCAAGTAAACCGTATCGCCCCTGCGATCAAAATGCTGTCCCGGCACAGGAGCATCCATCACGCCGTCAGAAGAGATCAGCCCAGCTCGCTCCCGCGCATACTCCTTCGACAGAATCCGCTCCACGGGCACATCATTCCGTGTCGGATCGCAGACATAGCGCAGCATGTCCGCATAAGCAAGTTTTTTCGCCTCGATAAGAATATGCAATGCGTCTGCCGACCCCGCCCCATACTCTCCCACAGGAAAGTTCTCCAGGATATTCATCATCGTCAGGGCCGCGATCCCTGCGCCATTCGGTGGCAACTCACGCAGCGTCCATCCACGATACGTCGTCGATATCGGCTCCACCCACTCTGTATCGAACTCCGCAAGGTCCTCCGCAGTCAGCGTCCCGCCATAGAGCTGTGAAAACGCAATAAGGCGCTCCGCAATCTCGCCCTTATAGAAGGCATCGGCGCCATGCTGCGCCAGAAGTCGCAGACTATGGGCCAGCTCGACATTGCGAAAGACCTCTCCAAAATGAGGAGCGCGCCCACCCGGAAGAAACGTCTCCCGCGCATCATCGATCAACTCATCGACGCTGTTCTGCCAGCGCAAGGCCGAGCGCTCCGCAACGGGAAACCCCTTCTCAGCCAGTAGAATCGCGGGCTCCAGCAGTTGCTCCAGCGTAAAGCTGCCAAACCGCTCCAGCAGACGCTGCCATCCCTTCACCGATCCCGGCACGCTCACGCTGTGAATGCCGTTCCGAGGCATCGCATCAAAATTGTTCTTCTTCAAAAGTTCCGGCGTAAGTCCCTGCGGCGACCATCCACTCGCATTCAAACCGTAGTAGCGGCCGCTAGACGCCTCATACACCATCGCGAACAGATCGCCGCCCAATCCGCAGCTATGCGGAGCGACCACTCCCAGCACAGCATTCGCGGCGATCGCGGCATCCACAGCATTCCCGCCTCGCCCAAGCACCACCGCCGCGGCCTGCGAAGCCAGTGGACTCTCCGACGCCACCATTCCCGACAACGAGACCGCAACCGAGCGAGCCTGCGCAAATTGAACCAGGGTTTCAGACCGTGCCCCAAACTGTGCCTTTGACAAAGAACTCTCCTTCTCGTCTACATTGTTTGTGCAGACATCTTGCCGTTCGAACAGCATTCCAGCTAGCTTACCAACTTCCGAACAGCAGCATTTCGAATCGAAAGTCAGCGGATACAATTTACCTGTTTCAGCAAAGGGGCATCGTCATGAAGACATATCGCATCGCAACCATACCCGGCGACGGCATCGGGAAAGAAGTCATTCCCGCCGGGCGTCAGGTGCTTGAGTCCGTCGCAGCCTCCGAGACCGAGAGCAAGACCGCCTTCCGCTTCGAGTTCGAAGACTTCGGCTGGGGCGGCGACTACTACCGCCAGCACGGCGTCATGATGCCCGAGGATGGTCTCAACGCCCTGCGCGATAAAGACGCGATCCTCTTCGGCTCCGCTGGCGATCCCCACATCCCCGACCACATCACCCTCTGGGGCCTCCGCCTCAAGATCTGTCAGGGCCTCGACCAGTACGCGAACGTCCGCCCCACGCGCATCCTTCCCGGCATCGACGCTCCCTTGAAGCGTTGCCGCCCGGAAGATCTCAACTGGGTCATCGTGCGCGAAAACACCGAAGGCGAATACTCCGGCGTAGGCGGACGCGTGCATCAGGGCCACCCCCTCGAAGTCGCCACCGATCTCTCCATCATGACCCGCGCCGGCGTCGAGCGCATCCAGCGTTACGCCTTCCGCCTCGCGCAGTCTCGCCCTCGCAAGCTCCTCACCGTCATCACCAAGAGCAACGCACAGCGCCACGCCATGGTCATGTGGGACGAGATAGCCGCTCAGGTCGCCAAAGACTTCCCCGACGTCACCTGGGATAAAGAGCTGGTCGACGCAGCTACAGCACGCATGGTCAACAGCCCCGCCTCACTCGACACCATCGTCGCCTCCAATCTCCATGCCGACATCCTCAGCGATCTAGCCGCCGCTCTCGCCGGAAGCCTCGGCATCGCCCCCACCGGCAACATCAACCCCGAGCGCATCTACCCCTCCATGTTCGAGCCCATCCACGGCTCGGCCTTCGACATCATGGGCAAAGGTCTCGCCAACCCCGTCGGCACCTTCTGGTCCGTCGTCATGCTGCTCGAACACCTCGGCGAATTCGATGCAGCGCAGCGCGTCATGAGCGCCATCGAGTTCGTCACCGCGAACCCCACACTGCACACGCGCGACCTCGGCGGCACCGCAACCACCGCTCAAGTCACTGAAGCCGTCTGCAAGCAAATCGCCGCAACCTCGAAAGCGAGCCTGACCACAGCCTGAATCTCTCCTCATGACCGACGATCTGGAATCCCGTGTCATCCGCAAACTGAGCTGGCGAATCCTACCCTTCGTCATGCTGCTTTACTTCGTCAGTTTTCTCGATCGCGTCAATGTAGGCTTCGCCGCCCTCAGCATGAACAAGGCCATCGGCCTCACCCCGGCCATGTTCGGCCTCGGCAGCGGACTCTTCTTCGTCGGCTACTTCCTGTTCGAAGTTCCCTCGAACCTCATCCTCTATCGCGTAGGCGCGCGTCTTTGGATCGCTCGCGTCATGATCACCTGGGGACTAGTCTCCGCCGCCTCTGCCTTCATCACCGGCCCCCACAGCTTCTACGCGCTCCGCCTCCTGCTCGGCATCGCCGAAGCCGGATTCTTCCCCGGCATCATCCTTTATCTCAGCCTCTGGTTCCCCGCCCGGCATCGAGCCGTCGCCGCCGCGGCATTCATGGCCGCCGCTCCTCTCTCCACAGCCATCGGCTCGCCCATCTCCGGAGCCCTTATGCAGCTCCCAAAGACCGCAGGCCTCAGCAACTGGCAGTGGCTCTATCTCATCGAAGCTCTCCCCGCCATCCTTCTGGGCTTCGTCGTACTCAAGCTCCTCATCGACAAGCCCGAACAGGCAACCTGGCTCGAAGCCGAAGAGCGCACATGGCTCATCTCCACCCTGGAATCCGAAGCAGCACAATCCTCACCCCACGCAGAACACACATCCAGCATCGCTCGCTCCCTCAGCGATCCCCGCGTCCTCGTCCTCGCCCTCATCTACCTCGGAACCTCCGCCGGTCTCTACGCCCTAGGTCTCTGGGCCCCGCTCATCCTCAAGCAGTTCGGCCTCTCCGCACTCACCACCGGCTGGATCGCCGCAGGCCCCGGACTCGTAGCCGTCATCGGCATGGTCCTCTGGGCGCGCCACTCCGACCGCACCCTCGAACGCACCTGGCACGTAGTCATTCCCTGCCTCCTCGGCTGCGCCGGATTCATCTGGATGGGAAACGCCTCCACCCTCACCGGCATCGTCCTCGCTCTCCTCGTAGCGAACCTCGGCATCAGCGCCGCCAAGGCCCCACTCTGGACTATGCCCTCTGCCTTCCTCTCCGGCCCCGGAGCAGCCGCAGGCATCGCCCTCATCAACTCCATCGGCAACCTCGGAGGATTCGTAGGCCCCTACGCCATCGGCTGGATGAAGAGCCGCTGGGGCAGCTACACCGGCGGCCTCTACGTCGTCGCGGCAACGCTTCTGCTGTCCGCCATCCTCACCCTCCTGCTCAACCGCAAAAGAGAAGACGCATTAAACAAAGACGGCCATCGCCTCCTCTCCGATGCAGAGTAAACGCGATGGCCGCCGGTTCAGTTAGAAAATCGCTTTGATCGGTTAAGAATCGTTATGAAAGAACGAACTTGTTTTGAAAGGGCGGGGCTTCAGCCCCGCCGCAAAGCTCATCCTTCCCTTATTTTTATCTCTCCGTTCGCCTGTGGCGAACGGAGAAATAAGTAGCTCCTAGTCCGAGCTCTCCGCCATATCGGCCGCGTCAGCCATGTCCGCAGCATCTCCTCCTCTGCGTCCCATCGCAGGCTCCGGAGCCGGAGCCGTCAGGTTCAGCGGAGCCACACTGTTCTGCGACAGCGTCTGGTTGAACGCCGGAACCGTCTTCGACATCAGCTCCTTGTAGTCGCTTTCAGCCTTAGCCAGGTCCTTCTCCATCCCGGCCAGAAGCTGCGGAGTCGTGTCGGTCGGGCCATAGTCCCCACCACCCGCAACGTCTCCCGCACCAGAGCCAACCTCGCCGTTCAACCAAAGAAGGTTGTAGTAGACGTTGTAGGCCGCGCTGTAGATCTTGTCGTCGCTGGCCGCAAGCTCCCGCGTAATCAGTTGATACTCCACGTCCTCCATCTTCTTGTTGGTGTCCTTCACCGACTTCAGCAGCGCAGCATTGCCGTTCGCGGCAGACAGCTTCTTGTCCATATCCTCCAACTGCTTACGCAGCCATTCGATCTGGTTCACCATATCGGCCGTCTTGTTGACGTCCTCGCGAATCCGAAGCTGCATCTTCAGCGTAGCTTCGATTCCCTGCTGGCTGCCGCCGCTGCGAGGATCGATCAACACCTCCAGTGGCTCCTGGTACGACTTCCCGTCCACCGTCAGCTTCACCGTGTACTTGCCCGGCGCGGCAATCGGTCCCGGCTGCTCTGCCGGCATACCCCAGTGCGTAATCGGCCTCGTGGTTCTGCCCTTGAAGCGCGACTCCTGGAAGATGTTCGGGTCTTGCGGCGGAATCGTCCGCAACGCCACCGTCCTCATCCCCTCGTAGCGCATGTCCCAGTTCGTGCGGTTGATGCCCGGCCGCCCCGTAGTGGTCATCGTGCGAATCGTCTCTCCCTTGCCGTCGAGGATCTCGATCTTCACCGGCCCCTGCGGAGCGCTCTTCAAGGAATAGTTCAGAATCGCGTTCGTATCTCCATGGAAGCGGTAAGCCTTCCGCGGAGTAAACAACCGCACATCCGCATCCGACGGCTTATTCGCCATCTGCTCCAGCGGAGAGATATCGTCAAGAATGTAGAACCCGCGCCCATAGGTCGAAACCACCAGGTCGTGGAAGTTCTTCTGCACCACCGTCCAGGTCACCGGCGAAGGCGGAAGCCCCGCCTTCAACTGCGTCCAGCTACCACCGTCGTTCAGCGAGTAGTATAGCGAGTTCCCCGTTCCCACAAACAGCAGCCCCTTCGCATTCGGGTCTTCCGACACATTGCGAAGATAAGCCAGCGGCCCCTTCGGCAGGTTATTGCTGATCCTCGTCCAAGTCTTCCCGAAGTCCGTAGTCTTATAGACATAAGGATCGCGGTCGTCCGTCAGGTGCAGGTCGAACGTCACGTAAGCAGTGCCGGGATCAAAGTGCGAAGGCTCAATGCTCGTCACCGTACCCCAGTCCGCCAGCCCCGGAAATCCCTTGCTGACGTCGTTCCACTTGCCGCCGCCGTCCGTCGTATACCAGACCTTGCCGTCGTTCGTTCCCGCCCAGATCAAACCCTTCTGAATCTTCGAGGGAGCAATCGCAAACACCACCTCGCCATAGAACTGGCCAAGGTTGTCCGGAATCAATCCTCCCGAAGACACAACCCTGCTCGGGTCGCCGTGCGAAAGATCAGGACTAGCCACCGTCCAGCTCTGCCCGCTGTTCGTCGTCTTAAAGATCACCTGGCAGCCGTAGTACACCGTATTGTGATCGAACGGATCAATCGCCAGCGGCGGCGTCCAGTGGCAGCGATACTTCGTCTGCGTCGGCGCCGAGTCCAGCGTATGCAGATACGGACTCACCGACCGCGCCTGCTTCGACCGCGCATCCCAGCGCGTTACCTCGTCCGCGTAGCAAGAAGCCCAAACGATATTCGGGTCAGTAGGATCAGGCAGCGTAAAGCCGGACTCGCATCCGCCCATTCCATGGTCCCACCCAACCTCTCCGCCGCGGCCACCGCCTCCGGCCGCAATACTCGGCCCGCGCATAGTGCTGTTGTCCTGCATATTGCCGTAAACGTAATAAGGAATCTGGTCATCCACCGCAACGTGATACATCTGCCCAATCGGCAACTGCACCCGGTTGAATCCCTTGCCGTTCACCGTAGTAATCGAAAGCCCGCCGTCATAAGTAATCGCAAAGTGGTTCGGGTCCTTGGGGTCCATCCAGATGTCGTGGTTGTCCCCGCCCCACGGAGCCTCCGTAAACGTAAGCCCTCCGTCGGTCGAAACATGGAACCCACTGTTCGAGAGCAGAATCTTGTTCTCGTCTCCCGGCGAAACCGCAATGCGGATGTAGTACCCCGCCCGTCCAATCAGCGTGCGGTCCGTGCTCGTCAGCTTCCAGTTCTCGCCGCCATCATCCGAGCGCCAGAACGACCCCTGCATACTCGTCTCAATCAGCGCATACATCCGCTTCGAGTCCGTAGGAGCAATCGCCACATCGATCTTCCCCACCGGCGGCTTCGGCATCCCATGCTCTACTACCTTCTTCCAGCTCGCGCCGCCGTCATGCGTAATGTAAACGCCGCTCCCCGGGCCGCCGCTGAACTCGCCCCACGGATGCATCTCCACCTGCCACATACCCGCAATCAGCGTCTGCGAGTCCTTCGCATCCATGCTCAAGCCCGAACAACCCGTATTCGCATCGGCAAACAGCGAGCGCGTCCAGGTCTTCCCGCCATCGGTCGTCCTGTAAACGCCGCGTTCCTGCTGCGGCCCCGTCAGGCGGCCCAGCGCGCAAACGTAGACATTGTTCGCATCCTTCGGATCGACCACGATCCTGCCAATGCGACCGCTGTCCGGAAGTCCCACATTCGTCCACGTCTGTCCGGCATCGGTCGACTTATAAACTCCATCGCCCGCAACGTCGATATCGCGAATCGCCCACGCCTCGCCCGTCCCCGCCCAAACCGTATTCGGGTCTGAGGGAGCCACCGCCAGCGCGCCAATCGCCGCCACCGACTGGTTATCGAAGATCGGCGTCCACGCATTGCCTCCGTCGCTCGACTTCCAGATACCGCCCGACGACGCGCCCGCATAGTAAGTCGTGTAATCACCCGGAGCTCCCGCAAACGCCGCAACGCGGTTTCCCGCACGCGGCCCCAAGAACCGGAAGGCCATCCCCTCCTGCCGTCCGCCGCCGCGCCGGCGCTGTGCATTCGTGATATTCGAGAAAACGGACGTAACCAGCACGCCCAGGACGAGTCCCAGAGTGATCTTCCGCAACTTCATAGCAGACACCTGCCTATATGGTTTTGACGTTGCGGAATTCTAGCCCGAACTACATTAAGCAATGCTTAAGACGCCACATTTATGACAAGGAAGGATGCTGCAAATGCCATTCCGTATGGGTCTGGTAGAGCCGCGCCGCCTTCAAAACGGTGGCATCCTCCAGCGCCCTGCCCATGATCTGCATCCCATACGGCAGCTTGGCTTTACTGAACCCGCAAGGAATACTAATCGCCGGAAGCCCGCACAAGCTCGAAACCCCATCCGGAGCCCGCCGGTCCATGTGGAACCCGCCTCCGCCCGACCGTTTCGAACGCCGCGCCGCCGGATCATCCTCGTCCTTCGCATGGAGCGGCTGCGCCGTCGTAGGCTGTGAAGCCGAGATCAGCACCGAGTATTTATCGAACATCGAGTCCGCCATCTTCTGCAGCATCGTCCGTACCCGCTGCACATGCAGGTAATCGATCACCGAAAACTGCTCGCTCGCATATCCATTGATCTGCCCCAGCGGGTCGGTAAGCCCCTTGCAATCCCCCGACTGGACTAAATGTTCAAATGCGCTGGCCGCTTCCATCAGGATCGTCAGCTCCGCCGCCTCCTCGAACGGCCCATCCGGGAACTCGCACTCCTCCACCGTGGCTCCCGCCTGTTGAAAGACCTTCGCCGCCTCATCAATCGCCCTCTCGGCCTCCGAGTCCTTCCGGGCAAACACATTCGTCAGCCGACCCACCCTCAGAGGCGCTCCACCCGGCTCCGTCTCCTTGTAAGAAAACACCTTGGCCGTACTCTCCACCGAATCATGGTCTTTAGGATCATGCCCGCCGATCACGTTCAGCACCAGCGCGCAGTCGTCCGCTGTCCTCGCCATCGGCCCCAGCTTGTCCATGCTGTAAGCAATCGCCATCGACCCATATCGACTCACCCGCCCAAAGCTAGGCCGCAGCCCCGACACGCCACACCAAGACGACGGACAAAGAATCGACCCCCGCGTATCCGACCCCAGCGCCCACGGAGCCAGCCCCGCCGAAACAATCGCCCCCGATCCGCTGGACGACCCGCAAGTCCAGCAATCCGGATTCCACGGATTCCGCGCCGGTCCCGTCAGTGAGGCGTCGCCCGAGCTATACCCCAGCCCGCCCGCCAGCTCGATCATCGCGGCCTTGCCCAGCAGCACCGCCCCGGCCTCGTTCAGCCGCTCGATGACCGTAGCGTCATAGTCAAAGCTCTGGTGAGCATAGGGCTTCGCGCCCCATGTAGTCGGGTATCCCTTCACCGCCACCAGGTCCTTCACCGCATAAGGGACCCCATGCAGCGGCCCCCGATACCGTCCCGCCTTGATCTCCGCCTCCGCCTGCCGCGCCTGCTTCATCGCAAGCTCCGAAGTCACCGTCACAAAGGCATTCAACCGCGCGCCAATCGTCTTGGCGCGCTCCAGGTAACCCTCCGCCAACGCAACCGGAGAAATCCGCCCTTCGCGGATCCCATCGCCAAGAGCACGAACCGACATAAAGTATGTATCTGGACTAAGCATAGGCCTCGAAAAAAGATCAAAGATGACGAAGATCGACAAACTGCGTTGAAAGCGACAGAACTTCAGAGGATGCTAAAACCTCATTGTTCCTGTCTTTGGGATTAGCGCAGGACTTCAGCCCTGCGCTAATCAGGCAGATCACAAGGGGCTTCAGCCCCGGGTATTTTCTTACCAAGCCTCGACTGATTTTTCAGCAACCTCTCCAGACCCGCCAAAGAAACAAATTAAACCCGCAACGTGCAAGCCGAAGGATCGCCGTTCTGCACCACGAACTTCCGTATCGAAGCCAGCATGTACTGGTTCGTCGTAAGTATCCTCAACAAACGCCCTTTCTCGTCCTGCGAAAGCCTCGCGCTATACACCCGCAGCAGGTTCGCATACTTCGCCTGCACCTCGCCCCAGTTCGCATCCGAGAGGTCCGCAGGCTTCTCCCCAACATTTGTAACCGCCGCTTTACTCTTCTGCCCCTCAGCCTCGACAACAGGCATCAGCGCAACCGCCGCCGCGCCAATCGTATTCCGGGCAAAGCCTCTGCGGCTCAACAACTCGCTCTTAGCAGTCAAAGCGTCGTTCTCCATGGAGCCCTCACAAAAAAGAAAATCTTCGCGCATTCACGCACCACAAGCCTTGACAGCGGCTCCCGCACATAGAAAAGGAAAGGCGAAAGAATAACGTGAAACGTTTGTAGCGAATCGAAAATATGAAGTCAAGCTTTCCTTGATAGCGGGTAGTGGATCACTTTGGGAGGCTCGATATACTCAGTGCCATGAATCTCAATCATTTCCCCGCTGGCATAACAGATTGGTCGCAGATCCCCGAGTCTGTACATCCTGGCGTATCGGGTACCGCCACGATACGTTCGCGCCAGCTTGGAGATATCCAACTTCGTCTTGTCGTCTACAGCCCCAACTACATGGCTGACCACTGGTGCCATAAAGGTCATATCGTCTTTGTCGTAGAAGGCCAGGTAACGATTGAGCATGAGCATAGCCTTGCATATACACTGACGCCGAGCGCGAGCTATCACGTAGCCGATGACGACGGACCACCGCATCGAGTTCTCTCCGAGAATGGAGCAACGATCTTCATCGTTGATTGATTCCAGATTTTCAATCTGACGACCACCCCGCAGTGCATCGGCATCCGTTCCCCCCCCCCACAGTCAAGGATTTCATCCTTGATTCACAAAACAGAAGGTTCACAATCCTTCTCAATCCGCTATCTTTGACAGGCCGACGCTTCCACGAATCCGCGCCGTGCGATTAGCAACGAAGAAGCATCGAATATCGACTCAAAAATTCAAACTGCTTTGTTTCCCTCATGTCGATAACGTAATATCGTTTGCGTAGCGTTGTTTCCATGTTCCTCAAACCAAAGGCTCCGGTACACTTACCGCAGCCCTGCACCGCGAGACCACGAATGACTTTCCCTATCGTCAAAATCGTCAAACGCGGAATGTTTCCCCCCCTCGCGGCAGTCGTGTGCAGTGCCACCCTCTTCACAGCCCCGGCCCACGCGCAAGCTATAGCTCAATCTATAGTGCAATCCTCCACCAGCATCTTCGACCCCGCCGCCACGCCGGCCCATTCCATCTTCACCCTCTCGCTTCTGATCCTTTCGGTCACGGCCGTCATCTTCGTCATCGTGGCCGGTCTGCTCCTCTACGCGCTCCTCCGCTACCGAGCCCGCACCCAGGACCACAAGCACGAGCCCCCCCAGATCTACGGCAGCAACCAGATCGAGCTCTCCTGGACGGTCATTCCCATCCTGATCGTCGTCATGCTGTTCCTCACCACCACCCGCGTCATCCTCGGCACCGAGAGCATCCCCAAGCCCGCCAACGCCCTCGACGTCACCGTCATCGGCCACCAGTTCTGGTGGGAGTACCGCTATCCCAAGCTCGGCGTCGTCACCGCCAACGAACTCCACATCCCCGTCAGCGATCCGTCGAAGCCGCTCCCCACCTACCTCACCATGTCCTCGGCCGACACCGACCACAGCTTTTGGATTCCCCGTCTAGCAGGGAAAACCGACCTCATCCCCAACCGCGTCACCACCATGTGGATGGATCCCGCTCAACCCGGCGTCTATCTCGGCCAGTGCGCCCAGTACT
>JAATEV010000051.1 GCA_015655585.1 Terriglobales bacterium
AGATTGGCCCCTCATTGAGGGGCCGTTTTTTTTGCTTTGGGAACTGGAAAAGACTCAGACAGTATGGATTGGATGGATTGCTTGCTCTAGCCTTGCGGAAGGCAAGGCAATGCCGTTGTTTTGAAAGGGCGGGGCGTTAGCCCCGCCGTAAATGACGCTCTTTTCCTCTCTGTTTGTTTCTTCGTTCGCCTAGGCGAACGAAGAAACAAACAGAAGAAAGAAATGGGTTCTAACGGCACGGCTAAAGCCCCGCCCTTTCAAAACAAAAACAATTTGTCGATTCGCCTAGCCCTGCACGGCGGCATGAATCGCCAGCAACTGCTCCAGCAGAGGCTTCAGCCGGTTCAGGTGCAGCGCATTCGCCCCGTCCGACTTCGCCTGCGGCGGGTTGTCATGCACCTCAAGGAAGATACCGTCGATGCCCGCCGCCACAGCCGCGCGCGCCAGCGTGGGGATAAACTCCGGCTGGCCGCCGCTGACGCCATTGGCTGCCGAGGGCGTTTGCACCGAGTGGGTGCCGTCGAAGACCACCGGCGCGAACTCGCGCATCGTGGGCAGCGAGCGCATATCGACGACAAGGTTGTTGTAGCCGAAGCTGGCACCGCGCTCCGTCAGCGAGACGCGGTCGTTGCCGCTCTCGCAAATCTTCTCCACGGCGTGGCGCATGTCGCCTGGCGCAACGAACTGGCCCTTCTTCACGTTGATTGCCCCGCCGGTCTTAGCGGTAGCCTCTGCGGCGGCGATCAGCAGGTCGGTCTGGCGGCAGAGGAACGCCGGAATCTGCACCATGTCCACCGCCTCAGCCACGGCCTCGCAGTCCGCCGCCGTGTGGACGTCGGTCAGCGCGGGAAGCCCCGTGGTCTCGCGGATAGTGCGCAGGATGCGGCAGCCCTCGATGAGGCCGGGGCCGCGAAAGCTCTTGATGGAGGTGCGGTTCGCCTTGTCGTAGCTGGCCTTGAAGACGTATGGAACATCAAGGTCGGCGGCGATGCGCTGGATCGCGTCGGCCATGAACCGCGCGTGCTGCTCTGATTCGATAACGCAGGGTCCGGCGATGAGGAAGAGCTTGCCTCTGCCGACCTGAACTTTGCTGGAGGTGCCGATCTCGAAGGGGTGGGTCACATCCTCTATTTGACCATAGCGAGCCCGCCCGAATCGCCCTCAAGAACCTGCGCGGCGGCGCGAAGCCCCGAGCGCATCGCGGCATGGACTGTTCCCCAGTGCCCCGTCACGTCGGTGTGCTCGCCCGCGAAGAAGAGCGTTCGCTCCACCGGCTCCTGCATCCTGTGCGAGGTCTCCAGCCCTCCGGCGGCAACGTAGCTGTACGCCCCCAGCGCAAAGGGATCGTGCCGCCAGTCGTGCGTGCAGCACTCCAGCAGCATCGCCGCAACCGCCTCGGTCTTTATGCCGAAGATGCGAGCCAGCGTGGAGCAGGCCTCGCTGCCCAGCTCCTCCGCACCCATGCCGTCAAGAGCTGCCGAGCGCGGCCCTCCCACCCATCCTGTAATCGTCGCGGCTGTTTCAGGATGCGGTGTCCACCAAACCGGCGGCATCGCGGCGAAGGAGAAGAAGAACCCCATCCCGCTCAACCCCGCAGGCTGCGGCAGCTTCGCCCAGAAGCGCTCCCGGAACACCAGCGTGAACCGCCGCGCCTGCCCCATGCGCAGGCCGTCCATCGCGGCAAAGACAGTCTCCGGCTGCGGAGAAAACTTCACACGACCGCCTTGCAGAACGCCCAGCGGCAGCGTGACAACAGCTTGTGACGCAACAAAGTTTCCGCCCGCATGAATCGCCTCCACGCGCCCCGCCTTCCAGCGAATCTCCTGCACCGGGGTCTCCAGCGCGATCCTGCCGCCGCGCTCCCGAATGCGCTGCGCCAGATACTCCGTCAACTGGTCGTATCCCCCGCGCAGTCGCCACACACGGTCGCCCTCGCTCTCCTCCTCGGCCTTCTGCTGCACGCCCAGCGACAGTGCGCTGATCTCGCGATGGTCCGCCGCGTTGAAGCCCTCGACGTATCCAACCACGCGCCCGCGCCGCTCTTCCGGAACCTGCTCACGATCCAGATAAGCGGCGAAGCTCATGTCCGGCCCCGCGAACGTCTCCAGCGCCTCCAGCGGAGCGAAACTATCCTCCATCTCGCCGCTGCAATCCCGCAGCCCGTCGTCGTCGAAGCAGAACTGCGTTCCCCCGCGCTCATATGTCTCCAGCCCCGCCTCGGCGATCAGCGCCCACAACTCCGGAGGTCTGCCGTGAATGAACTCCGCGCCCAGCTCGATGGCATCGTCTCCAACACGCCGCGTCAGGATGCGTCCGCCAATGCGGCCCTGCGCCTCAATCACCAACACGCTGCGGCCTGCCTCGGCCAGCGCGCGAGCCGCCGTCAACCCGGCCATTCCCGCGCCAATTACCAGAACCTCATTCCCGCTGTCGCTCATGCTGGTTTAGATGCGTGCCCGTTGCTACGGTTTCGCAGAGGGCAAACCGAACCGCTCCATCACAAAGGCCATCCCCTCCGCCGTAGACGCAATCGCGCCCTCAAGCTGCGCGTCCTCGGCAGCTTCAAGGATCGCCTTGAACTCAGGCCCCGGCCTGTATCCCGCCGCGATCAGGTCGCGCCCCGTCACCAGCAGCACGGGACGCATCGTCTCCGCGGGCATGGACTCGTACCGCCCCTTAGCAAACTCATACAGCCGCAGATCGCTATGCGCCGACATGCAATCCATCCAATGCAGCGCGAGGTGCTCCTCGAACTGCGGCAGCCGCAGAAACCGCTTCAGCGTCGATTCGCGCATCTGCATCACGTCGCCGAAGCGCATGTGGTTCTTCACCAGCGCTACTATCTGCTCGGTCTCCTCGTTCGAGAACCGCAGCCGCCGCAGAATCTCCTCCGCCATCCGCACGCCCACTTCAACGTGCCCGTCAAAGAGAATCCTGTCGCCCGGCTTCTTCGAATCGGGCGGGCGAAACGTCGCCGGTTTGCCGATATCGTGCAGCAGTGCGCCCCACGCCAGCGTAGCCGAGCAGCCCGGCCTCAGCTTCTCCAGCAGAAGCATCGTATGCACCCACACATCGCCCTCAGGATGGAACTGCGGCGGCTGCGCGACGCCGTGCATCTTCACAGCCTCGGGCAGCACCTCGGCCAGCAGCCCACTCGCGTCCAGCAGCTCGAACGCCCGCCGCGCATGGCCCTCGGTCAACATGCGCGTCAGCTCATCGCGAATCCGCTCGCAACTCACCTGATCTATCTCCCGCGCCGCGGCCTGCATCGCCGCCATCGTGCGCAACTCGATCTCGAACCCCAGCCGAGCCGCAAACCGCACTCCACGCAGCATCCGCAGCTTGTCCTCGGCGAACCGCAGCGCCGGGTCGCCAATCGCCCGCACCACGCCGTCACGCAGGTCGCCGCGTCCGCCCACATAGTCGAGCGTCGCCGCAGCCGCATCGCCGGTCTCTGCAAATTTCTCCGGGTCGAGCAGCATTCCGTTGATCGTGAAGTCCCGCCGCAGCACATCCTCACGCGGATCGCTCGCAAACCGCACCGCGTCCGGCCTGCGCCCATCGCTGTACGCACCGTCATGACGAAACGTAGCGACCTCGGTCGCGATCTCGCCGCCCTGCCTATCCTCGGTGCAAACCAGCACCACGCCAAAGTGTGCCCCCACCGAGTGCGTCTTCGCGAACATCCCCATCACCACGTCGGGCGTAGCCGAGGTCGCCACGTCGTAGTCTTTCGCCTCCACGCCCAGCAGCAGGTCGCGCACGCATCCCCCGGCGAAGTAAGCCTGATGCCCCTTCGCCCGCAGCGCCAGCACGATCTCCCGCGCCGCGGCATACTTCGGGTTGTCCTGCCAACGACTTGCCATCACTCCCCTGCCATCTCCCCTATCATAGAGAGATGCACGAACGCACCGGCACTCGCCTGGGCACAGGTCTCATCCTTGGCATCGAAAGCTCCTGCGACGAGACCGCCGCCGCCGTGGTCCGCGCGGGCAGCGATCCGCTCTCGAACGTAGTCGCCTCGCAGATGGCCCTTCATGCCAACTACGGAGGCGTCGTCCCCGAGCTGGCCTCCCGAGAGCATCTCCGCAACATTGTCCCCGTAGTCCGCGAGGCGATGAGCCGAGCAAGCGCCGCGGCCGGGCATCCCGTCACGTTCAAAGACCTCGACGCCATCGCCGTCACCGAAGGCCCCGGCCTCGCCGGAGCCCTGCTCGTCGGCATCACCTATGCCAAGGCCCTAGCCTACGGGCTGGGCAAGCCGCTCATCGGCGTCAATCATCTCGAAGGCCACATCCACGCCGTCCTCATGGAGACCCGCCAGCAGGCTGGTACTCCTATGCAACAGCCTCTACTCGCGCTCGTCGTCTCCGGCGGCCACACCCACCTCTATCTGGCCCGCCAGCAGTCCGGCGAGGGCAACTGGAGCTACCGCAACGTAGGCCGCACCGTGGACGACGCCGCCGGCGAAGCCTACGACAAGGTCGCCAAGCTCCTCGGCCTCGGCTACCCCGGCGGCCCATGGATCGACGCCCTGGCCCCGCACGGCAACCCCCGCGCCGTACCCTTCACCTTCGCTCCCATCAAGTCCCGCCCTCCGCGTCCTGGAGTCATCAACAAAAAAGCCCCGGCCCAGACCGAAGGCCCCCACTTCGACTTCTCCTTCAGCGGCATCAAGACCGCCGTCCTGCGCTATGTCGAGACCCACCACATGCGCGAGAGCATCGACGCCCGCCGCGCCGCGCTGGCCGCCGATCCTTCGATCACGCCAAAGTCCCCCGCAATCAAAACCCTCTGCGACGCCCAGACCCTCGACCTCATCGCCTCATTCCAGCACGCCGTCGTGGGCAACCTGCTCAAGCAGGCCTTCGCCGCCGCCGAGTCCCTCGGAGCGCGCAGCATCGTCGTCTCCGGCGGAGTCGCCGCCAACTCCGAGCTTCGCCGCCGCTTCCAGGCCGAAGCCGACCGCCGCGGCCTGCCCATCGCCTTCCCTTCGCTCGCCCTCTCCACCGACAACGCCGCCATGATCGCCGCCGCCGCCTGGCCCCGCCTCCTCGCTGAAGACTTCGCCTCCGAAGACCTCGGAGCCACTCCGCAGCTTCGTCTCGGCCAGGCTTCCCCGGGTCCGCGTTTCATTCCTTAAACTTCATCAGCTAAAATTGTCAGGGAACCGAATCAAGACACTCAGTCAGAGCAGTCTGCACCGCGCCACGCGCCCGGCTGCGGCAGGAACAGAGAGCACGTGGCAACCATCGAACTCTTCAACACCCTGGGCGGAAAGATCGAGCCTCTCGCCCCCGTCGATCACAAGACCCTGCGTATGTATTGCTGCGGCCCCACCGTCTACGACTACGGCCACATCGGCAACTTCCGCACCTTCCTCCACGTCGACGTCCTCCGTCGCACGCTGCTCCAGCAGGGAATCGCCGTCGATCACGTTATGAACATCACCGACGTCGACGACAAGATCATCCGCAACGCAGCCGAAGCCGGCATCCC
>JAATEV010000033.1 GCA_015655585.1 Terriglobales bacterium
CAAAGGCAAAGGCAAAGGCAAAGGCAAAGGCAAAAGCTGGCTGGGGAGAGTTTTGCATTCCCACCTTAGCGACGATGAAGCCGTCGCGAAGATGGGGCACCCGGTTTTGTGGGTGGGTGAGGATTTAAAGGCAAGAACAAAAGCAACGACAAGAGCAACCGCAGGTCCTTCGATTGCGCCTCTTGCGATAAGGCCGCAAGAGATTTCGCTCAGGATGACAATTCTTTTAAATTAGTGATTTATCGATTGAGCTGTGATTTGTCGGTTGAACTATGGTTTACGGGTTGAGCTATATCTCGACAGGCTTCTAGTAGGCCTGGACGCGGTCGAGGGGGAGGCGCACCTGGAAGCAGGTGGCTCCGGGTTTGGATTCTACCGAGACGTAGCCGGAGTGCTTGTTGACGATGCGCTGCACAGTATCGAGACCGAGACCGAGGCCGCGCCCGGGGGCCTTGGTGGTGAAGAAGGGCTCGAAGATGCGGGAGCGGATCGCCGGTTCGATGCCGGGGCCGGAGTCCCAGACCTCGACGAGGGCTAGCTGGCCGCTGGATTTGGTGGCGAGACGGAGGTCGCCGTTGTCGCTCATGCTTTCGAGCGCGTTTTCGATGAGCGCGGTCCAGACCTGGTTCAGCTCGCTGCCGTAGGCGCTGACCGGGGGGATGGAGGAATCGAAGTCCAGATCTACCCTGACATTCTTGAGGCGCGAGTTGAACATGACCAGCGTGTTTTCGAGCGACTGGGCCAGATCGACGTCCTGGATGGGCGCCTGATCCATGTAGGAGTAGTCCTTGATGGCGCTGATGAGGTCGAAGATGCGGACGGTGGAGTCGACGACGGTCTCGGCCATGCGCTCGACGCGCAGGGAACTGGCGACGGTGGCGACGGCGACGGGGAGAATCCTGGGGCCGACGATGGCGGCCAGCTCGTCGAGCAGGTCGAGGGCGAGAGCGGACTCGGAGAGCTCGGGGGCGATGGTCCAGGCCTCGGGGACGTTGTGGGCCTGTAGCCAGTGGACGAGGGCATCCTCGCGGTCGGCTACGGCGAGAGGGCTCTGCGGGGCGCGGGCACTGCTACTGCTGGTGAAGGCGGCCACGCGGGCTCGGGCGCTGTTGACCCACTCCTTGTAACGGGCGGTCTCTTCCTCGGAGATACAGAGGGAGCCGAAGCGGTACTTATTCTCCCCGTACTCGCGCAGCTCGCCGAAGAGGCTGGCGGCGGAGCGCTGGGCGGCGGAGGCGGGGTTGTTGAGCTCGTGGGCGAGGTTGGCGGCGAGCTTACCGAGTGCGTTGAGCTTTTCGGCCTGCTGCTCGATGCGGGTGACTTCGCGGACGCGGTCGAGGAGCGTGGAGACGCAACGCTGCGCCATGGAGGGGATGGCGGCCAGCATCTCGGGGAAGAGCGATTCGTGGATATCGAGTGCCCAGACGGGGCCGACGGCATAGCCCTCGCCGCCGTAGTTCTTCATGCGCGAGAAGGGAAGCTTTCCGGTCATGGAACCGGCGCGGCCGATGAAGAGCGCGACGGAGCCTGACTGCTTGCGGCGCACCTGCACCTCTCCGCGGAGGATGATGTTCATGTTGCAGGCGGGTTCGTTCTCGCGGAAGACGATGGCGCGGTCGGGGCCTTTGCGCTCGATGCCGCTGGTGGCGAGCCAGGCATACTCCTCTTCGGTGAGGCCGTCGAGCGCGGCTACGGTGCGGAGAGAGGCGATGATCTCGGGCAGGGGTGTCGGCTCCGCCGGCGGCGCGACCATGGCCGGCTGATCTACCTGGGTTTCAGGTATGGGCGGAAGCAGACTTTCATAGCTGTCCAGTGTGGCCATCCCGTAGCTCCTTCTGCCGCGTGGGCATCGAGTCGATGAGCTTGAGCAGTCTCTCTATTGTGACAGGAGTTCTGGATTTAAGTTTTTCTCCGCCATCTTTTCCTACCAGAACTACGGTGAATTCCTGTTCTGAAATATGAAAGCGGCGGCGAGCCGAGAGGCGTTCAGCGGGTTCGAGAAGCGCGGCTCCCGCGAAAGTTGTATTTTCTCCGGCCCCCGAATCTTCGTGGAGCAGGACGGGGACGACCAGCACCTGACGCTCCTGAAGGTCATGGGCGCGCTCGGAGAGGGCTTGCATCTGCTGGCGGAACTCCTCATTCGCGGAGTGGGCGAAGACGAGTAGAGGCCGGTAATCGTGGCGCAGGGAGGCGAGCGTGAGCTGGGACGTGATTTGGGGCGCGCTCGATTCCAGAGACGGCATCGGCAGAACGGCGAGGGCGAGAAGTACCGGCAGGTGGATCATGGGGTAAATATGTGAGAGGCGACACCAGATTAGATGCCGCCTCTCCTCTGAAAAAGTTATAAAAAATCGTTTTTGTGAAAAAGAGATTTTTTACGCCTTCTGGACCTGACCGTCCTTGACGACGACGGGGGAGAGGAAGGGCATGGACTTGCGGAGCTCCGCGCCTACCGTCTCGATGGGGTGAGCTGCCTCTTCCTTGCGGATGCGGGCGAACTCCTTGCGTCCGGTCTCGTTCTCCTCGATGAAGCGCTTGGCGAAGGTGCCGTCCTGAATATCGTTCAGGAGGCCCTTCATCGCCTTCTTCACTTCGGGGGTGACGATGCGGGGGCCAGCGACGTAGTCGCCCCACTCGGCGGTATCCGAGATGGAGTGGCGCATGTACTCGAGGCCGCCGCGGTACATGAGGTCGACGATGAGCTTGAGCTCGTGGAGGACCTCAAAGTAGGCGAGCTCGGGCTGGTAGCCAGCTTCGACGAGGGTCTCGAACCCGGCCTTGACGAGGGCGGAGGTTCCGCCGCAGAGTACGGCCTGTTCGCCGAAGAGGTCGGTCTCGGTCTCTTCGGTGAAGGTGGTTTCGAGGACGCCGCCGCGGGTGCAGCCGATGCCCTTGGCATAGCTGAGGGCGAGCGCGAGCGCGTGGCCGCTGGCATCCTGCTCGACGGCTACGAGGCCGGGGACGCCGCCGCCTTCGGTGAAGACCTCACGGACGCGATGGCCGGGGCCTTTGGGGGCCACGAGGGCTACGTCGACCGTGGGAGGAGGCGTGATGGTGCGGAAGCGGATGTTGAAGCCGTGGGCGAAGAGGAGGGTCTTGCCGGGGGCGAGGTAGGGCTCGATGTCGGCGTGGTAGACCTTCGCGGCGGTCTGGTCGGGGACGAGGTTCATGATGACGTCGGCCCACTGGGAGACGTTGGCCACGGTGTCGACGACGAGACCGGCCTTGCGGGCCTTCTCGACGTTGGGAGAGTCGGCGCGGAGGCCGACGCGAACGTCAACGCCGGAGTCCTTGAGGTTGAGGGCGTGAGCGTGGCCCTGCGAGCCGTAGCCGATGATGGCTACCTTCTTGCCCTGGATGATGGAGAGGTCTGCGTCTG
>JAATEV010000089.1 GCA_015655585.1 Terriglobales bacterium
AACTCGATGATGCGGCCAACCTGCTCGTTGTTGATGCCGTTGATGATGCAGGTGACGGGAACGATATCCACACCGGCCTCATGCAGGTTGTGGATGGCCTGCAGCTTCACGTCGAACGAGTTGCCGACCTTGCGGTGCGAGTTGGCGGCGTTGCCGATACCGTCGAACTGCAGGTACGCGTAGCGCAGACCGGCCTCAGCGGCGGCCTTGGCGAACTCCTTGGACTTCGCGAACTCGATACCGTTGGTCGCGGCCTGCACGGAGTTGTATCCAACCTTGCGGGCGTAGGCGACGGCGTCGAGGAAGTAGGGCGAGAGCGTGGGCTCGCCGCCGGAGAACTGGACGCTCATCTGCCGCTTGGGCTTGATGGTGATGGCGTTGTCCAGCATGGTCTTGATCTCGTCCCACGTAAGCTCGTGGACGAAGCCGACCTGATTGGCGTCCATGAAGCAGGGGTCGCACATCATGTTGCAGCGGTTGGTCAGGTCGATGGTCAGAACCGAGCCGCGGCCGTGCGTCACGGTCGAGGTGCCGTGGTTGTGGAGCTTCTCATCGTTGTGGGCGCGGATGTCGCGGCCGGGGAAGACGTCTTCGAGGTGCTTCATCATCGGCGGGTCGATGGACATGACGTCCTCGAAGTGGCCGTGAACGGGGCAGTCCTTGACCATCAGGATCTTGCCGTCGCGCTCGATGATCTGGGCCTTGATCTCGCCGACCTTCTCGTTCAGAAGGATCTCGTGGGGGAGCTTGCCGTCGATGATCTGCTGGCGAATCTCAGGAACGCACTTGGGACAGAGGGAGTCGGTCGTGCGAGGCCATCCTAGAGGAGGCTTCTCCTTCTGGTAGCTCTTCAACAGGGGCTTATCGCTCCACCTGGGGGTGAAACTCTTGTTCGGGCTGATCGAGTTCAGCCTGCTGAACACAGCCCAACCTGCCTTGGCTCCGTAGGTGAGAGACTTCTCAAACAATTTGACCTTCGGCATTTCCTTCGTCTCCTGAATATCGTTCTGCGGTCTGGTATGAATCTTGGTCCTGTACGAACCCTTACGACCAGCTTATCCGGATGTACCCCTCTGCCGGAAGTATTGATGCAGATTCAAGCTATCGCTTTTCTTCCTATGCAGATGCGGGGCTTCCTACCTTTGATGCACTTTTAACAGTACGCATAGGCAAGCGCAACTCGAAGCATCCAGTATCGAACGGCGAAAATCTGCATTGAATGGCGATTCGGGGCGGCGGATGGGGAGCTACTTTTTCCACAAAAAAATCCTCCCCTACTGGAGCGTCACCCCGTTGGAGCTGCTGGTGATGTGATTCAGCAGGTTCTGGACAAAAATAATGCGGACATGAACGCGGCTCGCCACGTCTGGAAGGAACTCCGTAAGCAGGTTGTTGGCCGGGTCGGTGGCAATGCCGGTCGCGATACGGTCGAAGGTAGAGGCCGCGTCGCTATTGATGCCCGGCACATAGAGGTTGGAGATCGCGGCCCCGATAGGATAGTTCAACAGCGCGGCATAGTTCGGCATTGGGGTGCCGTCGTCATGGCGCGAGACGAACGTGCGGGAGACCGAATAGAGGATGCGGCGCGTCAGCTTTGCGTGCGGCATCCGGTAGTAGCGCGGGTCCTGATGCGCGATCACCGGAATGGCGAATGCGCCGAAGAACTGCCCCTGCGCATCCTGCAGAAGGCTGACCCCAACGGCCTTGCCGAATCCCTTCATGCCGGGGCCGTAGGCGGAGTGGGCGTTACTGCCCACGCTGATGGCTGAGATCCCCAGAATCGTGCCGAAGTTCGCCGGATCGGTAAGATCATGCAGCGCAATGTAGCCCTTCTGCTGCCAGGTGAGCGGAATGACAACGTCCGTGGTGAGGAAGCGCTGGTACGGATAAATGAGTTCGCTGCAGGGCTTGCGAACCTCGTACTTTCTGGGGTTGACGTAGACGACCTTCATGGCGCGAAACGCGTTGCAGGTCTTGACTCCGTCGCCGGTGACCTTGAAGGAAGCTTGTGCGACAGCGACAACATCGTCCTGCCCGTGCTGCGGAACGCCGGGCGCGTCGGGAAATTCCTCTGCGGAGGAAGTAGATGCGGAGGAGCTGGCTGGTGACTCCGGTGTTTGGGCAGCGGATATCTGGACGGCGGTGGAGACCGCAGACAGCAGCAACAAAGTTGTGAGCAGCCCGCGCATCAGCATCTTCCCAAGAGGTCTTCCGTTACCTTATCCCGGCGACTCTGTGGGAGTCACTCGTCTTATTTCAGATGCGCTATCCGAAGCGCGTCCTCATAGAACTCGCTGAGGGCGCAGCCAATGGCGGAGCCTCCCAGAGAGGTTCCGAAGCCCATCGCAGTCTGCCGGAACCCCCGGTTGAGGGGTGGATAGTATGCATTAGCAAGGGAGACGCCCGCGAGGTTTCCGCCGATCAGGGCGAAATTCGGCGTAGCGTGTCCGGTGTCGCTGCGGGTGATAAAGACGCGCGAGACGGCATAGACGCCGCGTTTGAAGAAGTTATGTCCGCTGCCCAACTCGTAATAACGAGGGTCTTCGTGCAGGAGGGGAGCCAGCACGGCGCCGCCGAAGACGTCCTGACTGATGTTGCGAAGCGCGGTCGCTCCCAGGCGCTGGCCGTAGGCTCCTCTGTCGGTGCCGTAGTTGGGCTGGCTGTTCCGCAGTTGCGACCACCCGGAGGAGGCGAGCCAACCCGTCATGGCAAACGGAGAGACCGACCCCTCTAACCCCAGAACGACCTTCTGGCGCGGAGTAAGCGGTGCGCGGGTCTCGTTCGGGAACACGATAGAGTCGCTGTGAGAGAGGCGATAGCGGAGGCCGTGCTCCTGCTCGCCGGCGGGAACGCCGGTGGTTTCGGCCGGCCACAGATCGCGGCTGCTCGATGTACCAGCATCAGGAACACCCGCATCATGAATACCGGGAGCGTCGGGTATCTCCGGTGGCTCGGAAGCGCTTTGCGCGGCGACAAACGGCGAGACAAAACAGAGCAGAGCGAAGACAGAGAGAAGCGCCGGAAAAAGAGACTCGGTCCTGAAAGATGACAACCTGCGGATCTTGCTCAAAAAAATCACCTCAAAGGATGCCCGAAAGATACCTCCACAAAACGCGGAGAATCAAATACCTACGTTGAGACGCTTAAAGACTGGATTGCGATGTGCGTCCTATCTTACGAACGCGTGCCGGATGCATCAAGTTATCTATGCAGGTGCGGGCTGCAAGGCCTTGATGCACTCAGGATATGGTCTTTATGCAGCCAGCATGTCGCCTTAATGCGGATCAATCCGCAGTTACCACATCGGCACCGCCCCCGGAATAGCGTTGACCCTGCGTTTTCGGCGGCATCTAATCGAGGGTGAAGAGGTTTGCGTATGTCCAGCGAAGATCCAAAGCGTTCCTGGGAGCAGCAGTTGCGGGAGGCCGCAGCGCATCTGGAAGACGATCTGCGCCGCTTCGCCAACTACATCAACGACGAAATCGTCCCGGATATCCGTCGCAACGGCTCCATTGCGCTGCGCGAAGCAGCCATCGAGCTGCACAAGCTCGCGGAGCGACTGGACGATCACGCGCGGAAGACACCGCCTCCGCCACCTCCACCCGGGGATGGTCCGCAGTCGTGAACCGCGTCCAACGCATCTGCTTCGCGGCGCTGCTGTCTGCGCTTGCCCTGTCGGCCACTGGCTGCCACAAGAAGAAAGTGCACGCATACCGGCCCCCGCCGCCTCCTGCCATCAGTTCTCCCACGTACAACCGCCCCGGCATCTCTCGCGTGCCTCCGGTCGTCTCGGGCAACACTCAGCCTGCGCCCGCGCCGGTTCCTGTCCCTCGCGATCTGGGCAAGCCTGTTTCGAGCGAGCTGGGCCTAGCAAGCTGGTATGGACCTCCGTATGCCGGACGCCTCGGCGCAGATGGCACCGTCTACGACCAGAACGCCATGACCGCGGCCCATCTGACCCTGCCCCTCGGAACGATGGTCCGGGTAACGAACCTCACGAACAACCAATCGGTCGTCGTAAAGATCACGGACCGCGGCCCATTCGTGCGCGGCCGCATCATCGACCTCTCGCTGGCCGCAGCCAAGGCGACCGGCGTCTATCGAGCAGGCGTCGCGCAGGTGAAGGTGGAGGCGTTCGCCACGCCACTAAGACCGAACGCCACGCCTGGCGGACGCTGGTGCGTGCAGGTCGGCGCTTTCGCAAATGCATCTGACGCAGTCAAGCTGAAGACGGACCTGATGCGCCGCTACACCACGGCCAAGGTCATCGAGTTCACTGGCCCCACCGGCCACTGGGTGCGCATCAACCCCGGCGTGCCAGACAGAGCCCACGCCACCGAGGTCGCCAGCGCCATCCACCCCAAAGACCCCAACGCCTTGCCCTTCCTGACCCGCACCGACTGAAGTATCAGAGACGCTACTTCGCGCCCAGCACAGGCGGCGCATAGTAAGGAAGTTTGTCCTGCCCCACCGTGGCGCGCTTCACCCCGATCTCGCCGAACAGCAGGCTGGGCGCAATCGTCGTCTGCGGCACTGTCGAAAACGCGTCCGAGATGTAGTTGTCATTGCCCGCCGCAACAATATCAGAGCGCAGGCTCCGATTATCCAGCTCATCGAAGACCGCTCCGCGAACAAGTTGGCGCGAGCCATCGGCATGAACGCGATAGAGCAGGCGAGGGATCAGCTCGCCACCCAGCGTCTCGACCGCGTAGACATCACGGCCCTGCTGCTTCGCCATATCCTGCAACCGCTTGTTCATCTCATCCTTCGAGAGTGGCTGGCTGGACTTAAAAATCAGCACGGAGGCGCGGGAGTGCGCGGCCTGTCCCGGAGCAGCGCGGCCATGTCCGTTCGAAGAAGTGAAGTCCTTCACCGGCTCGCGGCCGATCAGGAAGTTCTCCAGAGTGCCCTTGCTGACAACATCGACCGCCTGTGCGGGCACGCCCTGATCGTCCACCGCATAGGCTCCAAGCACCGGCTTGCCGTCGAACTTCGCTTGTAAAGGATCGTCCGTGACGTCTAGGAAATCCGGCAGAACACGGGATTTGTAACTGGAAGAGTACGCGCCCGTGGTTCGAGCCGTGGTGCCCATCTCAGGCCGGTCAGCCTCGACGTTCGGCGTGAAGAGACGGTTGAGGACGTCCGCCGCCGCGTCTCCGCTAAAGAGTACGGGGCCGTGGTAGTCCTCGGACGAGACGACAGGCGCATTGCGCAACTCTTCATAACTCTTCAGGTCATCGATTGTGCGCCTCCGGAAGGCCGCTGCGCCCTCAAGGTCCTTCGCGTTTACCGCAACCGTGCCGTTATCGCGGCCCAGGCGCATTCCGTCGGCTGCCTGCCCGCCTACGCTGACGGCCCCGTTGTAGCCGGTGTAGCCCTGCCGCAGAACTGTGCCCTCCGAGTTGACGAGGTAGCGATTCAGAGCCAGCGCGCGGATGTTCGCCATCGAATACTGCACATGTTCGGCAAACGACCGGACCTCCGGGTCGCTCGCATAAAGCCCGCTGGCCTCTACGATCCTCTTCTTCCACTCGTTGCGATCCAGATCGAGAGTCACGACAGGAGCCACGTGAACAACCGGCTTGACCTCTGCAAAGTCATGCTGGGTCTGCGTATTCTGGAACCGCTTGAGCGCGGCCTGCTTGGCCGAGTACGCCTGCAACGCGTTCTTGTACGCCGCGTCAGTCGCGACCCAGAGGGCGTAGCGAAGGGCCATCGGATTATCGTCCGTCGGGGCCAGCTCGACGACGCCGTCGCCGCGGCTGTTGCTGCTGTCGGAGGCATAGTCGCCGATGCGTACCGTCACTCGAACGACGCGCTGGTGATTCTCCTGCTCCTGAGTCAACGCGCCATAATTGGCGACTGCTTCATAGGTATTCAGGTCGTCGAGCCGGTACTCGATGAAGTAAGGCCGCTGCATCCCCGGAAGCACAAGGTTCGCTTTCTCCCGGTCCAGCTCCGTCTGCATAGCGCGCAGCATCGGATCATTCCCGTCAACCGATTTCTGGGCAAAGGCTACATTTGTAACCGAAATAGAAGCAAAATAAGCCGCTACGCCGAGCACGGCAAAGAACGAGCGCCTGATTCGTAACCTTTCAAGGAACATATACTTCACCGCGCACCTCCGCCATTGCTGTTCTCCATGCCCGGAGGCGGCAGGATCGGTGGACGCGCCGTCCCCTGCGCCTGCCGCTGCGTCTCAATCTCGCTGACCAGCATGGCCGGAGCCACCGCACTCACCGGAATGCTTCCCGACTCCGCTCCGCAGACGCCGTTGAAGATGTCCTGCCGGTTGTTCGTAGCCAGGATGCGGTTCAACGCAGCCTGCGGCGTGCCGACGATGCTCACGCCACGCACCAGCTCATCCGGCCTGCCATCCACATACACGCGATACACCACCAGTGGAATCACCTGGAACGCCTGCGGCGACCGCCGCGTCGTCACCGCGAACCCCGACGAAATGTCCTCGAAGTAAAGCCCATAGGCCTTGCCCTGCTTCTTCGCCTCGGCCTTCAGCATCTCGCGCAGCTCCGCATCGCTCACCGTCTTCGACGACGTAACGATCAGGTTCCCCTGACGCCCCGTGGGCATGTGTCCTACCTCAGCGCGGCCATGCCCGTTCGAGGTTGCAAAGCTCGCAATCGGCAGCCGCGACATCAGGAACGTATCCAGCACGCCATCTTTAATCAGGTCCACCCGCCGCGCCTTCTGCCCCTCGTCGTCATAGAGGTAGTGCCCGCTCAAAGGAGTTCCGTGGAAGTCCGCCAGCGTAGGATCGTCGGCAACACTCAGGAACGGCGGAAGAATCTGTTTGCCCAGCAGCTTCGTAAAGGTCTGCCCTTCCTCATCGCCGCGCTGCCTCTGGCCCTCCAGCCGATGCCCGAGCACCTCGTGAAAGAACACTGCCGAGGCGCGTCCGCTCAAAATCGCTGGCCCGTTGTAAGGCTCGGTCACGGGGGCCTCGCGCAACGCTTCCAGGTTCTTCGCCATCGCCACCGTCTTCTCGATCAGCGTCTTCTGGTTCGGCAGATGCGCGGCCTCGTCGGCCTCAAAGGTCTCGGCGCGGAACATATCCATGCCGTCGGCAGCGCGTGTGCGGGCAACGATCACCAGCCGCGCAACATGGTTCGGCGTGGCGACCTTCGTGCCCTCGGACGAGACGAAGTAGTCAGTCTCAGTCGAGGCCTCCAGACCGACCGTGTTGAACAGAATGTCCGGATACTGCTTGAACAACCCGGAGATCTCCCGCAGTCGCTCCGCCCAGGCCTTGCGATCGACCGCCAGCGCCGGAGCCTCCGGCAGCACCGCCGTCGAAGGCGTCTCCTTCGAAAAGTCCGCGGAAGCGTCCTCTTCCTTCGCCCGAACCTGCTGCTCCGTCTTCACCTTCAGGTAGCTGTCGAGCGCCTTGGCGTAGCCGCGATTCGTCGCAAACCACAGGCTCCGCGCAATTGCGTCGCGGTCGTTCGTCAGCGGCAGAGGTACCGTCGTCAGGGCGCTGTTGCGATGGTCGCCGTGCGTGTTGTCCTCGGCGGAGGTTCCCAACCGCACCTGCACGTCGGCGATGCGGCGATGGCCTTCCCGGTTCCCCGTGATCGCGCCGAACTGCGCCGTCAAGCCAACGCTCTCGCCGTCCGAGACCGCATAGCTGATGAAGTAAGGCTTCGGCTGCTGCGCCGAGCCCGCGTCGCCCAGCGAGCTTATGGCGCGATGCAACTCCGCGTCCATCGTGTCCAGAAGCGCCGCCGTAGAGGCAGGGCTGGCTGCCGCGACCACGCGACTGGGAGAGAGCACTGCCAAGGCGATAAGACCGGCCAGTCCTGCGCCGAAAGATACTGCGTGTTGTCTCTTCATGAGAAAGAAAGCCCATCCCGGCCTGAAAAATCTGCCTGCTGCCGAGTGTAACGGAAGAGCCTACAATTCGCCGCGAAGATGCCTTTTTGTAACGATGGGACCGTTCAAGCCGCCGCTAGACCGGGTTGCGGTACCGGGCACTGAGCCAGAACACCAGCCCGACGAACTGGGCGCACAACGTCCACTCCACCGCCAGACCCAGCACCGACTGCGACGATGGACGCGACGCCAACCCCAACAGCGCCACCAGAAGAACCGCCGCGCCCAGCAGCATGGCATTGCGGCCATACCACGTAGGCCGCAGCGAGACAGGCCGCTCCGCAGGCAACCGCGCAACCACGCGCGCGACAAAGTCGGCGGGAATCGTCACCGCGGGTACAGTCTCCAAGGCACGCACCAGCCGCCGCTCATCCGCGTCAAAGCTACCCGGAGCAACAGGCGCAGGCTGAACCGGCTTCATCGCTTCGTCTCGCATACCGCTCTCCTCTCCTTCGTTTGACGCTCCTGTAGCGCCTCCCGCATCTTCTTTCTTCCGCGATGCAGATGCGTCCGCACCGTGCCGATGGGCATCCCCAGCACCGCCGCGATCTGCTCATACGATCGCTCCTCCTGATGATAGAGAACCAGCACCGTCCGCTCTATTTGGCTGAGCCTCTGCAACTGCTCCTCCACGTCCATCTGGAACTCCCGCTCCGCAATCTGCTCCTCGGCGTTGCGCCCCGGATGCTCCAGCCTCTCCTCCCACGCCGAAACGTCGTCCGAGATCGAGATCAGCGGACGGTCGTCGCGCCGCCGCCGCTTCCACTCGTCCTGCACCACGTTCACCGTAATGCGATAGAGATACGTCGTCACCAGCGCCTCCCCGCGAAAGCTCGGCAGTGCGCGGTAGAGCCGCAGAAAGACCTCCTGCGCCAGATCGTCCAGATGCTCGCGGCTTCCGGTAAGGCGCAGCAGCGTGCGGAAGACCATCGCCTGATGGTCGCGCACCAACTGCTCGAAGCTGAGATCGACGTGCAAGCAGGGTTAGACCGCGAGCCTTGCCCAAAGTTTCATCCCGGCGAGTGAAACTTTCAAGAGGCGCTCCGGTCTAACGCTGGCAAGTAGGGGAGGAATATCAAAATGCACTTAAGTCCTTACAGCGTGCCCATCGCAGGCTGCATTCTCGGCGCAATCGCCATCATCGGACGCATCTGGGCGGAGGCGAACAAGCGCCGCATCCTCGCTCAGGAGCGTAAAACCATGCTCGAGCACGACGTTCCGCCGGCAGAGATCGAACGACTGCTCGGCGCAAGCGAAGAAAAACTGGTCCGCGACCCCTTGCGCAGTCTCCGCAACTCCCGCCGTGCCGGAATCGTGCTCGTCTCCAGCGGCATCGGCTTGATGCTCTTCTTCGTGCTACTCGCCTCCATCCTGCGCGTGCGGGAGGTCCTCTCCGGCGGCGCCGTGGGCATTATCCCGCTGGTCATCGGCATCGGCTTCTTCGTGGATTACAACATGCAAAAGCGGGAGCTGTCCCGCTTCGGGCTTGAGGTCGAGCCGGAACCGCCGGACAATCGCCTCAATTGAGCTGGCGGCAACCAACCCTGTAGGGAACCTGTGGCACCCTTATAGGTATGCAGCTCAACCCCATCGAACTTCGCGTCCTCGGCTCGCTCATTGAAAAAGAGATCGCCACACCGGAGAACTATCCTCTCTCGCTCAACGCGCTGGTCAACGCGTGCAACCAGCGCTCCAGCCGAGACCCCGTGCTCGACCTCACCGAAGACGATGTTCGCCAAGCCATCCACTCGCTGGAGCAGCACGAGCTCGTCACCCCCGTCCGCGATGCTCGCGTTCCCAAGTACGAGCATCGCGCCCGCACCGTCCTCAACCTCCGCCGCGACGAGACCGCCGTCCTCTGCCTGCTCCTGCTACGCGGCCCCCAGACGCCCGGCGAGATTCGCAGCCGCGCCGACCGCCTCTACACCTTTGACGATCTAGCCTCCGCCCAGTCCACACTGGAGCGTCTCGCCGCCCGCCCCGCCGGTCAGGCCGATGGAGCCACCACCGGCCCCCTCACCATGCTCCTGCCCCGCCAGCCCGGCTCCCGCGAGGCCCGTTACACCCACCTCCTCGGCGGCCTGCCCGATCTCTCCGCGCCTCTGCCCGCCGTCGCAGCTTCACCCGGAGCACCCGAAACCACGCAGCGCATCGAACAGCTCGAAGCGCGGGTAGCCCAACTCGAAGCCGCGTTGCAGGCCATCCAGGCTCGCCTCGAACCCGTGGAATAACCTCTCCGGCAAACCACCTTTCTCCTTCTTAAGCCCGTCCGATAAGATGTAGCATGACCCTCTGGCGGTGATTCCCATGGCGGACCCTGTGGTCGATAACGCGTCTACGATGGCCGAGCGGCGTCTTCACATCCGCCGTGGCCGCGACGTGGAACACGACCAGCTCGCCCAGGTCATCGCTCAGCTTCCCGACGCCGTCCTCTGCCTCGACCGCGACTGCCTCATCACCTTCGCCAACGCCGAAGCCCTCCGCATCAGCCACATCCACCCCGCCGACATCCACAACAAGACCTACTGGAAGCTCTTCCCCGAGTCCGTAGGCTCCGACCTTGAGCGCATCTTCCGCGAGGTCTTCGACACCGGCGTCCCCCAGCGGATCGACTACTTCTGCAAGTCCTTCCAGATCTGGGTCGACGCCCACATCTTCCCCATCGACGACGGCCTCGCCGTCTGCTACCGCGACGTCACCGCCAGCAAGCAGGCCGAGGCCGCGCGCAACCTCTCCCTCCGCCAGACCCGGCGGATCTTCGACGTCGCGCGCGACTCCATCCTCTGTCTCGACCGCAACTGGACCTGCACCTTCGCCAACCGCGCCGCAATCGCAATCTCCGGGCTCCCCTCGCTCGTCGGCGAAAATCTCTGGGAGAGTCTTCCTCTCAGCCGCCAGGAGCCCTTCCGCTCCCACTATCTCCTCACCATGGACCGCGGCATCCCCACCGAGTTCGAGGCCTACTGCCCCGCGCCCTACGACGTCTGGCTCCGCATCTCCTCCAGTCCCTTTGAAGACGGCATCATCCTCTTCGCCACCGACATCACCGACCGCAAGGGAGCCGAGCTTCTCCACAACACCTCCGCCCGCCAGCTCCATCAGGTGCTCGAGACCACCACCGACGCCGTCATCACCATTAACCGCGACTGGGACCTTTCCTTCCTCAACCGCCGCGCCCGAGAGCTTCTCGGCCCCAAGGGCGACCTCCTCGGCAGGAACTTCTGGCACGAGTTCTCCGTCGCCGCGCAGCCCGGCGGTTTCCTCGACCACTTCCATCGCGCCATGGATCACAACATCCCCGGCGAGTTCGAGTTCTTCTACCCCGACCCTCTCCACCTCTGGCTCTACATCCAGTGCCGCCCCTTCGACGACGGCATCGTCGTCTTCTTCCGCGACATCACCAAACGAAAGGAGAACGAGGAGGCCCTGCGCCGCCGTCAGGAAGAGAGTGAGCGCCGCCGCACCGAGCTGGAGATCATCTACCAGACCGCTCCCGTCGGTCTCGCCCTCTTCGACGCCCGCACCCTGCGCTACCTGCGCATCAACGACCGCCAGGCCGAGACCATTGGCCTGCCGAAAGAAGAAATCCTCGGCCGAATCATCACCGATATCGCCCCCCTCAGCGGCCTCAGAGACCTTCTCCTCACCGCCGCCTCCGGACGCCCCATCCGGAACCATCAGCTCGAAGGCGAGCTGCCCACGCGCCCCGGCGAGCACCGCTACTGGAACTGTAGCTACTCCCCCATCTACAACTCCAGCGGCGAGGTCGAAGCCATCACCGCCGTCGTCCTTGAGATCACCAACCAGAAGAAGGCCGAGGCCGCGCTCCTCCAGAGCGAAAAGCTTGCCGCCGTCGGCCGTCTCGCCAGCTCCATCTCGCACGAGATCAACAACCCGCTGGAGTCCATCACCAACCTCCTCTACCTCATCGCCATGTCCAGCGAGCTGCCAGCCGACCTCCGCGGCTTCGTCGAGACCGCCCAGAACGAGCTCTCCCGCGTCTGCCAGATCGCCACCCAGACCCTCCGCTTCCATCGTCAGGCCGTGCGTGCCACCCACGTCAACGCCGCCGACCTCGTCGATGCCGTCCTGCATCTCTATCAGGGCCGCCTCCTCAACTCCGACATCCGCGTCGAAGCCACCTACGCCAGCTCCACCCGCATCCTCTGCTTCGAGAACGACATCCGTCAGGTCCTCAACAACCTCATCGCCAACTCCATCGACGCCATGCGGCAGGGTGGCCGCCTCGTCGTCCGCGCCCACGACGCCCACGAGCTCTCCGGCTACGCCAAAGGCCGCCCCGGCATCCGCATCACCATCGCCGACACCGGCCACGGCATGTCTCCCGCCGTGCGCGCCCGTCTTTTCGAACCCTTCTACACCACCAAGGAGCTCAAAGGCACCGGCCTCGGCCTCTGGATATCCTCCGGCATCGTGACCCGCCATCAGGGCCGCCTCACCCTCCGCAGCACCGAGCACCCCATCCACCACGGCACCGTCTTCTCCCTCTTCCTCCCCAGCATGGAGCCCCCCGCAACGCCGTAACCTCTCCCCTGAGCCCTGCGCCCTAGTATGATGTTCCCGAAATACTTTCACCCCAGAAACAGCTTCAGGAGACCTTCATGCCCGCAGGTCCGTTCCTCCGCGCCGTCGTCGCCACGCTCCTAGCCTTTCCTCTTGTCGCCCTTCCCCTCGCCGCTCCGGCCCAGTCCACGACGCTCCTCGTTGACGTCGACCACCGCGCCACCACATCGCTCAACGGCGACTGGCACGCCATCATCGACCAGTACAGCATCGGCCTCCGCAAAAACGGCTTCTACATGAACACGAAGTTCGACCCTGCCAACACTCCGCAGGACTACAACTTCGCCACCGCCTCCACCCTCAAAGTCCCCGGCGACTGGAACATGCAGCGCCCCGAACTCTACTACTACGAGGGTCTCCTCTGGTACCAACGCGACTTCGAGTACCACGCTCAGCCCAACCACCGCGTCTTCCTCCACATCGGCGCGGCCAACTACCGCAGCTACGTCTGGGTCAACACGAAAAAAATCTGCGAGCACGAGGGCGGCTTCACCCCCTTCGACTGCGACGTCACCGACGCCCTCAAAGACGGCAGCAACTTCGCCGTCATCGCCGTGGACAACACCCGCCTCGCCGCCGGTGTCCCCACCCTCCAGACCGACTGGTGGAACTACGGCGGCCTCACCCGCGACGTCTCCCTGGTCGAAGTCCCCAAGCAGTACATCGACGACTACGACCTCCACCTGAGCCGCACCGACCATAGCCTCATCGAAGGCTCCGTCCACGTAGAAGGCGCAACGCAAAGCAGAACCATCATCGTTACAATTCCTGAGCTTCGCGCAAGAGTAGAGACCAAAACCGACGAACAGGGACGCGCCGCAATCAGCCTGCCGGTAAAATCCCTCACGCTCTGGTCGCCGGAGACACCAAAGCTCTATCACGTCGAAATCACCGACGCAGGAACGGCACCCAACTGCCCGCCCGGCCAGCATTGCGACACTCGTCAGCCACTCGGCGATCACCTCACCGACGAGATCGGCTTCCGCACCATCGAGACCCGAGGCACCCAGATCCTCCTCAACGGAAAACCCATCTTCCTCCGCGGCATCTCCCTCCACGCCGAAGCTCCCATCCGCGGCGGCCGCGCCTACAGCGAGAAGGACGTCGATACCCTCCTCGGCTGGACCAAAGAGCTGGGCTGCAACTACGTCCGCCTCACCCACTATCCCCACGACGAGCGCATGACCCGCGCCGCCGACCGCCTCGGCCTCCTCGTCTGGTCCGAGGTACCCGACTACTGGGCCATCCAGTTCGACAACCCCGTCGTCCTGCCCAAATCCAAACAGCAGCTCACCGAGATGATCCGCCGCGACCGCAACAAGGCCTCCGTCATCCTCTGGTCCATCGCCAACGAGACCACCAACACCGAGGTCCGCACCAAGTACCTCACCACACTCGCCGACCTCGCCCACCAGATCGATCCCACCCGCCTCGTCACCGCGGCCCTCCTCGTCCGCACCGAGAAGAACCCCGCCGGCGGCTCATTCAAGATCGTTGACGACCCCCTCGGCAACGCCCTCGACGTCCTCGGCACCAACGAGTACATCGGCTGGTACGAGCAGGGACTCACCGGCCCCGACAACACCACCTGGCAGATCCACTTCCAGAAGCCCGTCATCATGTCCGAGTGGGGAGCCGAAACCCCCGCTGGCCGCCACGCACCTCCCGGAGTCAACCCTCCGCCCAAATGGACCGAGGAGTATCAGGCCCAGCTCTACCAGCACCAGATCGTCATGCTCAACAAGATCCCGCAGCTACGCGGCAACAGCCCCTGGCTCCTCATGGACTTCCGTTCGCCCCACCGCGTCAACCCCGGTCTGCAGGACAACTTCAACCGCAAGGGCCTCATCTCCGACAAGGGCGTGAAGAAACAAGCCTTCTACGTGCTACAGAAGGCCTACCAGACCAACTCGCTCGGCAAGGCCGAATAGCCCAGCCGAATTAATTTCTTGTGACCGAAGCCTGAAACATGAGAACGTAGCCTCTCATCGCGATACATCCATTCCAGCAAAAGGGGAAAGCCACGTGCGCCCATCCCGGCACTGTTCCATTCTGTTCGCTCTCTTTATTGGCCTTATCTTCACACCACTGGCCCACGCCGACGACCTCGTCTCCATCCTCCACGACTTCGAATCCGCCTCCTCGCGGCAGGGCGGCCGCGGCGCCAGCCCGAACACCGCGCACCCCTGGCCCGACATCAGCCCCGCCGGAATCGCCGCCCACCGCGCCGAGCTTCTCAAGATCCAGACCCGCCTCCAGGCCATCCCCGAGTCCTCCCTCAAAGGCGAAGACGCCCTCACCCGCCGCCTCCTCGCCCGCAACCTCGCCTTCGCCCTCGAAGGCCTCTCCTTCGACGAGGAGCGCATCCCCTTCACCGGCGGCGAAGGCTTCTACACCCGTCCCTACGGCATGGCTCGCAACATGATCCTCCACAACCGCGCCGAGGCCGACTTCTGGATCGCCCGTCTCGCCGCCCTGCCCGACTTCTACGCGCAGAACATCGCCAACATGCGCCGCGGCCTCGCCACCGGCTTCACCCAGCCCAAGCTCGTCACCCGCATCGCCATCGCCACCGCCAAAGTCACCGCCGACCACCCCGCCGAAGGCGATCCCCTTCTGGCCCCGCTCGCCAAGCTCCCACCCACCATCTCCCAGCAGGACGCCGACGCTCTCCGCGCCAAGGCCCTAGACGTCATGAAGACCAGGGTCAAACCCGCACAGGCCCAGGTAGTAACCTTCCTTCAGGACGAGTATCTCCCCAAGACCCGCGAAAGCATCGGCGCGCGCGATATGCAGAACGGCGACAAGTATTACGCCTTCCTCGTCCGCAAATTCACCACCACCGACCTCACCCCCGATCAGGTCCACCAGATCGGCCTCTCCGAGGTCAAGCGCATCCACGCCGAGATGGAAAAATCCATCGCCGCCATGGGCTACAAAGGCACCGTCAAGGAGTTCCTCGCCTACCTGCCCACCCAGCAGCAGTACCTCGCCAAAAGCAACGAGGACTACCTCGAAAAAGCCAGCGAGATCCTCAAGCGCATCGACCACGAGCTTCCCCGCTGGTTCGGCACCCTGCCGCGCCTCACCTACGGCATTCAGGTCAAGTCCCCCGAGCAGGCCAACTCCTCCGGCGGCTACTATCTCGGCAATCCCCAGCTCGGCATCGCCGGAACCATCATGCCCGGCCGCAACCTCACCGGCTCCCCGCTCTACAACCTGCCCTCGTGGCTGCTGCATGAAGGCGTCCCCGGCCACCACATCCAGATCGCCCTCGGCCAGGAGCGCACCGACCTGCCCGCCTTCCGCCGCACCGACGGCCTCACCGCCTTCGTCGAAGGCTGGGCCCTCTACTCCGAGCGCCTCGGCAACGAGATGGGCATCTACCGCAACGACTACGAGCGCTTCGGTATGCTCGCCTTCGAGATCTGGCGCGCCTGCCGCCTCGTCATCGACACCGGAATGCACGACAAGAACTGGACCCGCGACCAGGCCGTGGCCTGCCTCAAGGACAACACCTCGCTCTCCGACCGCAGCATCAACGGCGAGGTCGATCGCTACATAGGCTGGCCCGGCCAGGCCCTCGCCTACAAGATGGGAGAACTGAAGATCACCGAGCTGCGCGCCCGAGCCGAAAAAGAACTAGGCCCGAACTTCGACATCCGCAAGTTCCACGACGCGGTCATCGACGACGGCCCACTCCCCCTCAACATCCTCGACGAGCAAATCAACAAATGGATCTCCTCACAAAAAGCCGCCATAGCAGCCGGAGGCAACTAGCACTTCCCCACCAGAAGGAGCCGTCAGTTCTCCACCGGCTCCTTCTCCATATGGTCAATCACAATAACACTCACCGAAATCTTCTCCGGCTCCAGCTTCAATCCCATCTGCTCCTGCACCGCCGTGAATACCGAAGGCAGCTCCGAGTTAGGATCGTTCTCCGCCCCATACTTCAGGTCAATATCGTACTTATCGGTAAGACCCGTCTTATCGACGACATGCGAATGCGTAGGACTCCTCAGCATAGCGGCGAACGTCTGCATCGACATCGCCTTCCCTCTCATCCCATCGCGCAGAATATAAAACCCGCCCGTCGGCCCCGTACTGGGCTGAAGCTTCAGGCCGCCTTTCGCAACCGTCAGCCCATATCCACGAAACTCCTTCGTCTCGCGATGCGCCGCCAGATGCAATCTCTGCTCCAGAAGCCGTTGCAGCATAGGCCGCGCCTTCTCCATCGTGAGCGCAGTTCCATCCTCCGCCTTCGCCGAGATGTCATAGAAGGTGTCCCGATACCAGTCAGGCCCACCCTCAATCTCATCCGCCTCTACACCAAACGCCACTTGGATCAGCGCCTGAAGAGGCATATTGCTGGCCGTAAATCTCTCCCCGGAGATCTTGCTCCCTGTAGAAAATCCCTTCGCCGGATCGACCGGAGGCGACAGCCGCAGCGAAGCCACCTCAAACTCCGGCACCTTAGCATCACCCGAAGCCTGCGCATAAGCCCGCAGAAAAACCCCACCCAGCAAGACGCAGCCAACCACAACCCACAGCAACCTCTTCCGCAAAGCTCCCCCAACATCGAACCCCAAGCCATCAGCATCCAAGGCCTAGCGAGCCGTCCCATCCACACGCAGGAACCCGCTCACCGGAGCCTCGCACCGATGCTCCGACGTCTCATGCCAGCTCGTCCCATTCGTATACGTCACCGACACCAGATCCACCCGCCCCACCGACGCCATCTCCTTCATCATCACCGAAGCCTCATCCAGACTCGCCTGTCCATCCTCGCGACGCAGCTCCAGCGTGCGTTTGATTCTCTGCGCCCCGCTCCCATCCGCATGGAAAACCATCGGCTTCGGCAAAACCCCATTCACCCGAATCAACACACTCTCAATCTCCGGAACCCCAACCGCGTGCTTGCGATCCAGCGTAATCCGCAAAGGAAACGCAGTGTCCCAGGTCCCGTTTCTGGATTGGCCCGTATACCGAAGAGCGGTAAGCCCCTGGCTTCGCTCCGAATAAAAACCCACCGGGCAAGCCCTGTGATTCATATCGAGAAACCGCGCAAGCGGTACCTGTTGCGTCGTTGGAACGCGAACGGCCCCGTCCGAACTTTGAGAACCGCTCTGCCCCTGCAAAGAGACCGCCGCCAGAAGCACCCACGTCGCAACTCCAAATACTCGCATAAACCCTCCCGAACCACAAACCCACCTGCCTGAAACCATACTCCCACCCACAAAACCCCTCAAGCCATTTCAGCAACGAAAAATCCCGAGCAATCTCTCCAAATCCGCTCTTATCAGCTTTTAAAAATCCCTTTGATCACCGTTACGCCTTTATCCGTACTTATCCGCGAAATCCGTGGCAGCCCTACTCCGTAGTCCCGGTCACAAAGATCTGGTCCGCATGAGCAGCAATCACCCGGTACAGCCCGAACTGCCGCGACTCCTGTCCCCTCAGCTCAAACAACAGACTGGCCCGGTTATTCGCCTCCGCGTCCACCACGTCGATGAACCGCATCCTCGGCGTGCGGTCCAGGTGTGCCGCGTCCGTCACGCTCTGGATCGCTGGCTTCAACTCTCCCAGTCCGTCCGCCTGCGCCACAATCGTCACATACCGCAGCGCAGCGCCCGTGCCCGCCGTATGCGCCGAATACACATACGTCGCCGCCCCGCCATAGCTCAACGTATAAGCCTTCAACTGCTCATCCGTCAGCAACACCGCAGGCACAGCCGCAGCCTGCACAGCCTTGCGAGACTTGGCCGACACCGCAGATTTCGAAGTCTTAGCGATAGGCGCGGCAGCCGCAACAGAAGCAGCCGCCCCCACCGAACTCTTCCCATACGCCGCAAGCTGCGCCTGCGCCATCGCCTGCATCTTCTTCAGGATCGCCGCCCGCTGCTCCGCGTCGTCGAACGCCAGCACAAACTCATGCGGGTCGCGGTCCACCGCATCCGACACCGCCACCATCTGCCTCGTCTCCGGCGGCAGCCCCATCAGCCTCGGCAGCTCCTCTCCCGTCATCGAGCTCTTCGGCTTGCCCCGATGCAGGTTCGGCCTGTCAGGATCGTCGTTCAGCGCAAGCCCACCCGTCACCCCCGCCACATCATTCGCCTTCGCCTTAGCCGTGTCCGCCGCCGAGTGCCGCTTCAGCGTAGGCCGATCCGGGTCATCCGCGGGAGCGCCATTCGAGGCCGAATCGCTCGTACCGGCAGAGCTGTCAGAGCTTCCAGAAGTCCGCCGCTTCATCGTAGGACGATCCGGATCATCCGCAGGAGTCGAGGTCGAAGCTCTGGCATTCGAAGAATCCGTCCCGCTGCTCCCCGAAGAACTCCCCGAAGCACTCTCGGATCGCCGCTTCATCACGGGCCGGTCAGGATCGTCCGCCGATGTGCCGCCGCTGCCTGAATTAGAAGACGTAGAAGCCGACGCATCGGAAGAACTATCCGCCCGGCGTTTCATCGTAGGTCTGTCGGGATCATCCGAAGAAGCACTCCCGCTCGAACCCGAACCTGAAGAAGACGCAGTGGAAGAGCCAGTCGAAGATGTGCTCGAAGAAGTTGAAGAAGTCGAGGAGCTATCCGAGCGTCGTTTCATCGTTGGCCGATCAGGATCGTCAGACGAAGCACTCGCCTTAGCCGAAGTGTTCGCGGAAGCAGTATCCGCCGTCGAACTTCCCGCCTGCGTCCCAGCCTGTGTACCGGACGAGCCGGAAGAAGAGGAAGAAGAATCAGAAGAAGACCGGCGCTTCATAGTAGGCCGATCCGGGTCGTCACTCGTTCCCGCAGAGGGCTTGCTGGAAGCGCCGGACGAAGCATCCCCCGCGCCAGAGGTCTTGTTCTGCAAAGTAGGATGGCCGCCGCCAGAAACACCCGCAGAACTCACCAGCACCGGCACCGTCTTCGAGGCCTTCAGCTTCGGCGGAGCCTTTGCCGCAAGCATAGGCTTCACACTCCCATAGCCGAACCAGCCATCGTCCCACACCGACGCCCCCGCCGCATCCGTGGACTGCATGTGTCGCGCAAACGAGAGATCAAGCACCCCCTTGTCGACGCCCGCGTCCTGCAACTCGTACACATTCCCGCTCAACAAGGCGAACGGAACCGGCCGAGCGATATAAACCCCCGCGTCCTGCAACTTGCCATCGATAAAGACCGAGACCGGAATCAACCTGCTCGCCGTCGGCTTCGCCATATCGCCGGTCCACTCGTACACCCCGACCGCTCGCACCACCTGCTCCGGCTTAGCGACCTTATGCATCTGCCCCACGGCAGAAACCGACGCCACGGCCAGCCCGGCCAACACCACGCGATGGAAGAAAGCTCTCATGATCCCCGTATCGAGATTAGACGCTATCCCGTCCACAATGTTCCGTCCGCGTCCATCCGCATCAAAATCAGGGCTCGAAAAATCCCACGGCACGAAACGAGCCATCAGAAACCACATCCCGAACCACCAAAAACCATCCAGCCGCCAGCACTTTTCGCGTACATTCAAGACGATGGAAGCCACTCCACTGCTCGAAATCAAGGATGTATCGATCTCCTTCGGCCAACTCCCCGCCGTAAAAAATATCTCCCTCAATCTATACAAAGGAAATACGTTAGGACTCGTAGGCGAGTCCGGCTCCGGCAAATCCGCCACCTCGCTCGCTCTCCTGCGCCTCCTCCCTCCCTCCGCGCAAATCACTGGTTCCATTACCTTTGCAGGCCAGAACCTCCTCTCCCTCTCCGAAGAGGAGATGCGCCGCCACCGTGGCCGCGATCTCTCCATGATCTTTCAGGAGCCGCTAACCGCTTTGAATCCAGTGCTTTCCATCGGTGAACAGATAGCAGAAGCGCTCCGCGCCCATAACCCCGCAATCGACCGTAAATCACTAAAAGAAAAGGTGTTATCCAGCCTCCGCCAGGTAGCCCTGCCCGACCCCGAGCGCAGAATCCACGACTATCCCCACCAGTTCTCAGGCGGCCAGCGCCAGCGCATCCTCATCGCCATGGCCATCATCAACCAGCCTCGCCTGCTCATCGCCGACGAGCCCACGACCGCGCTCGACGTCACCGTCCAAGCCCAGATCCTCCGCCTCCTCAAGGACTTGCAGGCCCAGCACGATCTCTCCATGCTATTCATCTCGCACGATTTAGCCGTCGTCTCGCAGATCGCTGACCACGTCGCCGTCATGCAGCACGGCGAGATTGTCGAACAAGGCCCAGCGGAGACCGTCTTCCTCCACCCCAGCCACCCATACACCCGGAAGCTGCTGGCCTCGGCCCCCACCATGACGACGGATCGCTCCCGCCCGCTCGCGGAGATTCCGTAACTATTGTTTAATGTTCAACTTATACGCTTCAGACCGATAATCTTTCCCGCAAAGAAAGAAATCGGAATAAACTAGGAAATTGTTTGTTCAGCACCTCTGGCCATGCGCGCACTCATCCTCTCCGACATCCACGGGAACCTCGAAGCGCTCCAGGCAGTCCTTGCGGCGGCGGGGTCGTATGACGTTTTCTGGAACCTGGGAGACGTGGTTGGGTATGGCGCTAGTCCCAACGAAGTCATTGATTTGATTAGGCCTATGCCGGAGATCAACGTGCGGGGAAACCACGACCGGGTCTGTTGCGGCCTCACCTCGGGGCTGGGCTTCAATCCGATCGCCAGGGCGGCGGCGACGTGGACCCAGAAAGAGCTGAATCCAAATAACTTAGAGTGGCTTCGGCAGCTTCCCCAAGGGCCCATCCGGGCGCGGGAGGCCGAGGCTACATGCGTGCATGGGTCGCCCCTGAACGAGGACCAGTACATCCTGAGCATGAGGGACGCCTGGGCTCCGCTGCAGCAGATGCCTACAGCCGTAACCTTCTTTGGACACACGCACTTACAGGGAGGGTTTTCGCAGAAGGGACATGACTGGCACGAGATTCGGCCACGCATGTTGAGCCGCAACGAGGCCGAAAGCTGGGTGATGTCGCTGCCGGAGGATACGAGAAATCTGATCAATCCGGGGTCGGTCGGCCAGCCCCGCGACTGCGACTGGAGAGCGGCGTTCGCTATCTATAACACAGATTCCAATGAGGTTATCTACCATCGAGTCCCCTACGACGTCACCTCCGCGCAGGGACGCATCCTGATGGCGGGGCTGCCGGAGCGGCTGGCGGCGCGGTTACGGGACGGGCGCTGAATACGTTTTTTCCGAACATGTTTTGCGTGGGGTTTTTGCGATTTCCGGGCGCAATTACTTGATTTTTGACGGTTGCGACCGTGGTTTCTGCTGGTGGAAACGTGGTTTTCTGCTGGCTGGGTTTGTGGCTCCTAAAGGTACGCCACCTGAGCTGAAAATCTTTGGTAACTCCGCCCCCGCATATCCTTAGAGAAGAATTTAAGAAAAAAGGCCGGAGCACGAGGCTCCGGCCTTTTTTCTACTTTCTGCGGCGAGGACTACTGGTTGAAGTTAACCTCTTCCTCTTCCTGAATCCCATAACGGCGGAGCAGGTTGGGCAGGTTCTGGGAGAACGCCGCGCGCGGCATCACCGTATCGCAACCGGCCTCAATCGCCTTCGCCTTCAGGTCGCCTTGCAGGTGCGAGAGGAAGCCAACGATCGAGGTGCTGCGCTTGAGCTTCGTCTTCAGCTTGGGAATCAGCGTAAGCGGCTTCGCATTCGTATTGTTGAGGTCGAACACGATCAGCCCCGGCCGATCCTCTTCTTCGGCGCCGGTCAGAGCGGCGATGGCCTCCTTGTCGTTCTTGACGAAGGCGACCTTTACTCCCAGTTTGCGGGCGGTTTCGTTGATCTTCGCCGTGATGAAGAGATCTTCGATAAAGAAATAGATCTTGGTCGGCGCGTCTTCAGCGATAGGAACAGGACGGCCCTGCGAGTAGTCGATAGGCTGAGAATCACCCTGATAGCTGCTGCGACTATTACTACGGCCGGTATAGCCCTGCGCCTCAATGGTAGACGGCGGAGCATCGGCAAAGTTGCCGTTGACGGCGCGATAGCTGTGGTCCATGGGGCCGACGAAGTTGCGAGGACCGCGCTGCTGCTTGCCTCCACCGCCGCCTCCGCCCTTGCGCTTGAAGCCGCCGACCGTGTTGCCCGGCTGGTGCGAGTTGCCGTCGCGATATCCGCCGCCATTGTTGCTGTAGCCGCCGCCATTGCTGCTTCCACTGGCGGTATTGCCGATATTGTCGGAGCTGCGCTGCTGCCGGTCGCGGTCGCGGAACTTCTTCTTCCAGCGCTTACCGCTGCCGTTGTTGTGCTGTCCGCCCTGAAATCCCTGTTGCGGCTGCGAGGACTGCTGCGGCGGCGCGCTGGCCTGGATGGCGACAGGCTGGCCTGCCGGCTGCTCGCCCGTAGGCTGGCCGATGGGCAGAGTTGCCTGCTGGCCCTCAGTCCCCTTGTTCTTCCGCTTGCGGCGGCGGCGGCGGCTGCTCTTGGATTGCCCCATGCCATGGGGAATGTTTTGTCCTTCGAATTGCGCATCCCCGCCGGACTGAGCCGGGGACATCATAGGCCCCTGGTGAGACTCCACCTCGGGTGCATTCTGCTCTGAAGTCATGCTTCCACTTCCTATTGCTCTAGATCCCAATTAACGGGTTACTCCCACGCGAACAGCTTCTTCGTCTCCACGAAGATCGGGAAGCGCGAAACAAACCGGTAATTGCAGCGTCGGAGAAAACAGTCTCAAGTTGTACTCGAACAGACGTCTTCTAATGCTATTAATTGGCTGCGACCAAACCAGCACATCGCCGGTTGCGCGCGCAACCTGAACCACCTGAAGGCGGCAAATCTATTCACCCTCTACCTGTTTGCGACAGAGTCCGATAAATCCGGTCTCCTGTATTCCTATGGTTTCGCCGCTATCATACTCAATCGTATGCTTTGATGGCCCCACAGGGATCGGCACCCACAGCCGGTTCACAAGGTAAGAACAAGGTTACGCGCTTAGAGGTGGATTTGCAAGGCTTCTTCTTGAAGTTCTTGCAAGTGGATGGAATGAAGCTAAGAAGAGAGAACCCTGCGGATAGAAACCTAGGGCTGCTTCTGAAGAAGCAATGCCCTTTGTTTCGATTAGTCTTATGATGGCCAGTCGCTGGCCTCCTGAAAGATGCTTCCTTTTTATAGGAAGCGGGCTGTCTGGCCGGTGGTTTACGCCTTCGATGGACGTAATACTCGTTTCAAGCCAAAGCCATTACGACGGGCGATTCAAAGCAACCAGACCGTAACGCAGATGTATAGAGCAATTTATAGACCAAACCCGAACCGGCTTGTTTTGCCGGAAATAGCAGATGCCTCTGTCTCCAACTCCTAAAAAAGGAAGGAGCGGCTGGAATTAATTCAATTTTCTGGATATTTGCAGGCTGGGGAAGAAGGAGTTCCCTGAAATGCCGTGATTGACCCATCCAGACGGCGGTCCTATAATCTGAGTGTTCTGGCAGCCCTCTCGATTACGGATGATTTGCTTGTATGGAGATTGAAGGATCGAGGCAAGAAGGTGGGCGCACTTCCATCTATAGAGTGCGTTGATCGAGCGGGTGCAAAGGATGGCTTACGAGGCACGGGACGCTGTGCCCGAGGCTGGATGAATTCAGGAAATCCCCCAAGGAGTACCACAGACCACATGAATCGCACCCTTGTTCTTCTTGCCACCCTTGCTGCGGGCATGTCGTCCGCCGCTGGAGTGGCGCAGACGGCCGCAGCCCCGGCCGCTCCCACGGCTCCCGTTGCTCCACAGGCTGTACCCGCCAAGATCGCCCTGATCGAATACGAGCAGGCCGCTGCCGCAACCAACGAAGGCAAGCGCGCACTCGACGAGATCGATAAGAAGTATGAACCGAAGCAGACCGCGCTCCAGGGAGTACAGACGCAGATCGAATCGCTGACCAAGCAGTTGCAGAGCGCCCCCGCGACCACGACGGACGAGGAGCGCGCTACGCGCCAGCGCAACATCGAGACGCTGCAGCGTCAGTTGCAGCGCGATAGCGAAGATGCCCGGACCGCGTTCCAGGCCGATGTTCAGGATGCGCTGGGCAAGGTCGCGCAGAAGCTTGGCCCCGTGGTGGTGAAGTATGTGCAGCAGAATGGCTACACGCTTCTACTGAACAATACTCCTGCACAGCAGGGCGGCGGGCTTGGCGTGCTGTGGGCCCAGCCCGGCACGGACATTTCGCAGGCTGTTGTGGATGCCTACAATGCCTCTTCGGGAGTCACTGCGCCAGTGCCGTCCGCACCTGCGCCGACGCGTCCGCGGCCAGCAACACCGGCCCCGGCTGCCGCTCCTAAGAAGTAAGCATTGCAAAAGAATCAGACGCACGTGACGGAGGTCCTTCGAGGCCTCCGTCACGTGCATGACGACAAGAATTGATCTTCGCGCAGTCTTAGCCTGATAGGCTTGATCTCGATATCTCGAAGGAGTACCTCCACCGCATGAATCGTACCTTCCTCCTCGTCTCCGCTCTGGGCGCAACCCTGACGACCGCCGCAGTGGCGCAGACCGCAGCCCCTGCCACTCCGCCTTCACAGCCTGCCGCACCTGCCGCCGTCACTCCGCAGGCGATCCCGGCCAAGATTGCCCTGATCTCCTTCGATCAGGCCGTCATTATGACCAACGAAGGCCAGAAGGTGACGCAGGACCTGCAGAAGAAATATGAGCCGAAAAAGTCGCAGCTCGACGGACTCGCGCAGGAGGTCGATACTCTGAAAAAGCAGTTGCAGAGTGCGCCTGCGACGCTCTCCGATGATGAGCGCGCCAAGCGGCTGAAGGACATCGACGTAAAAGAGAAGCAGTACAACCGCGAAGTCGAAGATGCCCAGACCGCTCTGAACGCCGACCAGCAAGAGGTCTATGGCAAGATCGCGAATAAGGTCTCGGCCACGCTGAAGGACTATGTCAGCAAGAATGGCTATACGATCCTGCTGGATGTGGGCAACCAGCAGAGCAACGTGATGTGGGCTCTTCCCTCGACGGACATCACGCAGGCTGTTGTGGCCGCTTACAACACCTCGTCGGGTGTGGCTGCACCGGCGGCGACGCCGGCTTCGGCTGCTCCCGCGGCAGCGCGTCCGCACGCGGCACCCGCTGCTCCTCACACGACACCCAAGCAGTAACGGTTTCCCCGCTTCTTCTCATGGCGGAGTGATGTCTCTCGCAAAGACATCACTCCGCCATGAATGCTTTGTGAGGAGCGGAATACTCACAGACTTCCTGTGGAAAAACCTGTGGATCGCGGGAGAGCCGGTTAGCGGACCATTTCGGGACCGAATGTTGGCACTGTGGAGAGCTTTTTCTCTAAGTCGCTTGATTTCAACTAATTGATGCTGCTAGCGGGCAATGGGAATGCTGCGAATTCCGTTTTGATGAGAAATCCAAAGATTTCCATTGTTTCCACAGATGGGCATTACTGCGAAGTTACAGATTTTTCCTTCTGTTCTGCGACAGGCACAAACCCGGATCATTTGTAACTGTAAAAGTTCGCTGCTGGGAACAAGCGATTCGGCTTCCCGGAAGGAAGCCTGAATCGCGGATTATTCTTCGCCAACCTTGAGAACCGCAAGGAAGGCTTCCTGGGGAATATCGACCTTGCCGATCCGCTTCATGCGCTTCTTCCCTTCCTTTTGCTTCTCCAGAAGTTTGCGCTTGCGGCTGATATCGCCGCCGTAGCACTTCGCGATTACATTCTTGCGGATGGCGGTTACAGTTTCGCGGGCGATGATCTTGGAGCCGATGGCCGCCTGAATGGCGACCTCGAACATCTGGCGCGGAATGAGTTCGCGCATCTTGGCGACGAGGGCTTTGCCGCGGTCGTAGGCGAAGTCTCGATGCACAATGATGGAGAGCGCGTCGACCGGTTCGCCAGAGACGAGGATGTCCATCTTCACCATAGGCGAGACCCATGCGCCGGCGAGCTGGTAGTCGAGCGATGCGTAACCGCGAGAGACACTCTTCAGCCTGTCGTAGAAATCGAGGACGATCTCGTTGAGCGGAAGCTCGTAGGTGAGCAGAACGCGGGTCTCGGAGACGTACTCGAAGTTCTGCTGGCGACCGCGCTTGTCTTCGACGAGCTTGAGAATGCCGCCGACGTACTCCTCGTTGGTGAGGATCTTGGCGATGATGACGGGCTCTTCGATGGACTCGATCTCGGTAGGATCGGGCCAGCGCGAGGGATTGTCCACTTCGAGGACGCTGCCGTCGGTCATGGTGATCTTGTAACGCACGCCGGGCGCGGTGGTGATGAGGTCGAGGTTGTACTCGCGTTCGAGCCGCTCCTGAATGATCTCAAGGTGAAGCAGGCCGAGGAAGCCGCAGCGGAAGCCAAAGCCGAGGGCGACAGAGGACTCGGGCTCGAACGAGAAAGACGCATCGTTGAGGCGAAGCTTTTCGAGCGCGTCGCGGAGCAGGGCGTGCTCGTGGGAGTCGACGGTGTAGAGGCCGGCGAAGACCATGCTCTTGATGTCTTCAAAGCCGGGGAGGGCTTCGGCGCAGGGGCGGTCGACCTCGGTGATGGTGTCGCCGACCTTGGTGTCGGCGACGTTCTTGATGGTGGCGACGAAGAAGCCTACTTCACCGGCGGAGAGCTCATTCAGCTCCACCGGCTTCGGCGTCATGACGCCCATGCTTTCGATGTCGAAGACCCTGCCGTTCGACATCAGCTTGATCTTCTGCCCCTTGCGCATGCGCCCGTTGATGACGCGGGCGAGGACGATGACGCCACGATAGGGATCAAACCAGCTGTCGAAGATGAGCGCCTGCAGCGGAGCGTCGGCGTCTCCCTTGGGAGGCGGCAGCAGGTGGACGACGGCTTCGAGGATCTCATCGACGTTCTTGCCGGTCTTGGCGGAGACGGGGATTGCGTCGTCGGCGGGAAGGCCGACAGACTTTTCGATCATCTCCTTGGTGCGCGGGATGTCGGCCGAGGGCAGATCGATCTTGTTGATGATGGGGATGATCTCGAGACCGTTGGAGATAGCGAGGTACGCGTTGGCGAGTGTCTGCGCTTCGACGCCCTGCGAGGCATCGACGACGAGAAGAGCGCCCTCGCAGGACGCGAGCGAGCGGGAGACCTCGTAGGAGAAGTCGACGTG
>JAATEV010000047.1 GCA_015655585.1 Terriglobales bacterium
CGCTTGGCGTGAAGGCTTATTTTGCGCTGAAGCTGATGGGCTGGTCTGCCGATCATCCGGTGCTTGTGAAGGCTCGAACCTGGATCCTGGCCAACGGCGGCGTGACCGAGGTCAATACCTTCACCAAGATTTATCTGTGCTTCATGGGCCAGTATGAGTACGACGCTGTTCCTGCGGTTCCGCCTGAACTCGTCCTGTTTCCCAAGTGGTGCTACTTCAATATCTATGAGATCTCAGCGTGGTCGAGAGCGATCGTTGTGCCGCTGTCGATTGCCTATGCGAAAAAGCCGTTCAAGAAGATCACGAAGGAGCAGGGAATCGATGAGCTCTTCGTCGGCGGACGCGAGAACGCGCACCTGCACCTGAAGTGGGATAAGAAGAAGATCTTCGGCTGGAGAAATATCTTCCTCGCAGCGGATCGCATCGCGCACTGGGCCGAGCGTGTTCATATTCGTCCGCTCCGCAGGGTCGCTCTGAAAAAAGCAGAGAAGTGGATGCTGGAGCGCTTTGAAAAATCGGACGGTCTGGGCGCAATCTATCCCGCCATGCTGAATGCGCTGATCGCTCTGGCCTGCCTGGGCTATACTCCGGACGACCCTCAGTTCATTCGCGCGATGGACGAGTTCGAGAAGCTCGGCATCGACTGCCCCGATGGCGAGCCCGGCTACCCGACCCCGACCTTCCGTATGCAGCCTTGCTTCCCACCGGTCTGGGATACGGCGCAGGTCATCTCCGCTCTGGGCGAGGCCGGCCTCTCCCGCACCGATCCGCGCCTGCTGTGTGCGGCGGACTGGCTCCTCTCCAAAGAGGTCAGGCACAAGGGTGACTGGGCCGAGAAGGTCAAGAACGTTGAGCCGGGCGGCTGGTACTTCGAGTTCAACAATGAGTTTTACCCGGATGTCGATGATACCGGGGAGGTTCTACTGGCGCTGAACTGCGTCGACAATCCTCGCGAGCGTTACCAGCACGAGGTCTCGCAGCGTGCCATCAACTGGGTTTTCGCGATGCAGTGCAAGAACGGCGGATGGGCGAGCTTCGACCGCGATAACACGAAGATGATCTTCCAGTACATTCCCTTCGCCGACCACAACGCGATGCTCGACCCACCGACGGTCGATATCACGGGGCGCATTCTGGAGATGCTGGCGGCCTATGGCTTTACCCGCGAGGACAAGCGCGTGGAGAAGGCGATCCAGTTCATCCTGAAGGAGCAGCTTCCCGATGGAAGCTGGTTCGGCCGCTGGGGCGTCAATTACATCTATGGGACTTTCCTCGTACTGCGTGGTCTTGAAGCGATGGGCTACTGGAACCACGAGCCCGCGATCCAGCAGGCGACCGAGTGGATCCGGATGGTGCAGAATCCCGACGGCGGCTGGGGCGAGAGTTGCAGAAGCTACGACGATCCCATCCTGAGCGGGCAGGGGCCAAGCACCGCCTCGCAGACAGCGTGGGCCATCCTCGGGCTGCTCGCCGGGGGCGACACCCGTAGCGACTCGGTGGCCAAGGGTATCCGTTGGCTGATCGATCGGCAACACGAAGATGGAAGCTGGGACGAGTTGGTGCCCGGCCGCAACGGCGAGAGTTATTACACAGGAACGGGATTCCCGAAGGTCTTCTATCTCGGCTACCACCTGTACAAGCAGTATTTTCCCTTGTTGGCGCTGACGACCTACAAGCGGGCGATGGAAAAAGAAGCATCTGCCGCCTAAACGTTTACGGCGCGAATCGTTTTTGATGGAGGAGACCTGATGGCTGTACCTGTCTCACAAGCCTGGACCGTGGCAACTTACGTCCTGAAGCAGAAGCTGATGGGCCGCAAAAAATATCCGCTGGTGCTCATGCTGGAGCCGCTCTTCCGCTGCAACCTCGCGTGTGCGGGATGCGGAAAGATCCAGTACCCGGCGCACATCCTCAAGGCCGAGCTCTCGCCGGAGGAGTGCTTCAAGGCCGTGGAAGAGTGCGGCACCCCGATGGTCGCCATCCCCGGCGGCGAGCCGCTGCTGCACCCGAAGATGCCCGAGATCGTCGCGGGTCTGGTCGCGCGGAAGAAGTACGTCTACATGTGTACCAACGCTCTTCTGCTGAAGGAGAAGCTGCACCTCTTCAAGCCGAGCAAGTATCTCTCCTTCTCCGTCCACGTGGACGGCCAGAAGGAGCACCACGACTTCTCGGTCTGCCGCGAGGGCGGGCATGATATCGCGATGGAGGGCGTACGCGCCGCTGTCGCTGCGGGCTTCCGCGTCACCACCAATACCACGCTCTTCGACGGAGCCGACCCCAACAGCGTCCGCGCCCACTTCGACGAACTAATGATCGCCGGCGTCGAGAGCATGATGGTCTCGCCCGGATACACCTACGACAAGGCCCCCGACCAGAAGCACTTCCTCGGCCGCGCCCGCTCCAAGAAGCTCTTCCGTTCGATCCTCTCGAACCGCAAGAGCACATGGCGCTTCAACGCATCGCCTATCTTCATGGAGTTCCTGATGGGCAAGAAGGACCTGACCTGCACTCCGTGGGGGATGCCGACCTTCTCGATCTTCGGCTGGCAGAAGCCCTGCTACCTGCTTCAGGACGGCTATGCCGACAGCTTCCAGGAGCTGATGGAGACCGTCGAGTGGCAGAACTACGGCACGGAGTCCGGCAATCCGCAGTGCGCGAACTGCATGGTCCACTCCGGCTACGAAGCCAGCGGCGTGAACTATACCTTCGGCTCGCTGAAGGGGCTGATGCAGACCGCGAAGGCTATCTTCTTCAGCAAGTATGAAGACGAAGGCGCCATGAAGCTGCTGAACGAGTGGAAGCCCGCGAGCCATGGACCTCTGGTTCAGATCGCATCGTCCCCGGCGACGCACAGCGCGTCCGAGCTTCAGGAAGTTTCAGGAGACTAACGATGGCAACCGAGATACAGGAAGGGGCCAAGCTGGAGCAACTGGCCCACGCGAATCCCGATGAGATCGAAGTAGCCGCCGGACGCGAGCGCGAACAGCTTGAAGGCTGGATTCCCTCGCTGGCAACGGACACGGAGATTCGCGAGGCGCTTGAGAAGGCGTTCGACTATCGCGGCGACATTACGGTCACCCGCAAGGACGGCACGCAGGTCGTCGGCTATCTCTTCGACCGCCGCCAGGGCTTCTCTCTCACGGATTCGCTGGTACGCATCCTCCCGGCCAACGGCTCCGGCAGGGTGAGCATCGCCTACTCCGAGATCGCCGCGATCGCCTTTACCGGCAGAGACACCGCCGCGGGCAAGACCTTCGAGGCCTGGGTGAAGAAGTACTGGGAGAAGAAGGCCGCGGGCGAGAAGAACATCCAAATCGAGCCGGAAAAGCTCGACTAACGCTCACCGCATCCCGATACCGATAAGAAAGAGCGAGACGTGCGTGTATTCATCACGGGAGCGACCGGCTTCGTAGGCAGCCATGTGGCTCGGCGCTATGCGGCTGAGGGCGCGAGCCTTCGCCTGCTGACCCGCCGGACCAGCCGCCTCGAAGCGCTCGCCGGTCTCGACGCAGAGACCGTCACCGGCGATCTCCGCGAGCCGGAGAAGCTGCGCTCCGCGCTCACTGGCTGCGACGCTCTGGTTCACGTAGCGGCGGACTATCGGCTCTGGGTGCGCGACCCGGCGGAGATGTACGCCGCCAACGTCGAAGGCACGCGCGAACTGCTGCGCATCGCCCGCGAGGTCGGCATCCAGCGCGTCGTCTACACCTCCAGCGTTGCGACCATGGGGTTCAAAGCTGACGGCACCATCGTTGACGAGAGCACTCCGGTCTCGCTCGCCGATATGATCGGCCATTACAAACGCTCGAAGTTCCTCGGCGAGCAGGAAGCGATTCAGGCCGCCCGCGCAGGCCAGCACGTCATGATCCTGAACCCGACGACACCCATTGGCTCAGCCGACGCCAAGCCGACACCGACCGGCCGCATCGTCGTCGACTTCCTGAACAAAAACTTTCCCGCCTATGTCGAGACCGGCCTGAACCTCGTCGATGTCGATGAGGTCGCCCGGATGCACATCGCCGCGCTCGACTACGGCACGCCCGGCGAGCGGTACATCCTCGGCGGCGAGAACCTCACGCTCAAGCAGATCCTCGACCGCATGGCCGCCATCACCGGCCTGCCTTCGCCCACCATGAAGGTTCCCCACGCTATCGCCATGGCCTTCGCGTACTTCGACGAGACCATCACCGGCAGGCTGCGCGGCAAGGAGCCTCGCGCCACGGTAGAAGCCGTCCGCATGGGCAAAAAGATGATGTTCGCCTCTTCCGCCAAAGCCGAACGCGAGCTAGGCTTCAAGGTTCTTCCTGTCGATACGGCCCTGCGTTCGGCCATCGACTGGTTCATCGCCAACGGCTACGCCCCCGTGCTATGAAGATTGCTATCATCGCCGCGTTGCCCGGTGAGCTGAAACCTCTGGTAAAGGGTTGGCAACGCAGCCAGGCCTCCGGCGTTCCCCTCTGGACTCTGCGTCATGGCGAAGACGTATGGGTAGCCGCCTGCGCCGGAATGGGCGCGGACGCCGCCCGCCGAGCCTATGCCGCCACTGCTGCCGAGGGCCCCCCGCAGATGCTGCTCTCGATCGGCTGGGCCGGTTCGCTCAAGCCGGGAATCGCTCCCGGCACCGTCCACGTTCCCACGGCTGTCGTCGATGCGCAGACCGGTGAGCAGTTCAGCCTCACAACAGGCAACACGGACACCACGAACTGGCGTCTCGTCACCACCGCTCGTGTAGCCGACGCCGCCGAGAAAACTCGCCTCGCCGAGACCTATCCCGGAGCCGCTCTGGTCGATATGGAGGCCGCTACCGTCGCCCGGCTGGCCGCGATGAACAACATCCCCTGCCTCTGCATCAAGGGCGTCTCCGACGCCATGCACGCCCGCCTGCCCGACCTCAACCCGTTCATTGATCGTCGCGGACAAATGCGGATGTTCCCATTCCTCGCCCACGTCGCCGTGCGTCCCGGATACTGGCCGTCGCTGATCCATCTTGGCCGCAACAGTGCAAAGGCCGCCGAAGCCATGCGAGACTTAATTCAGCAGTTCATGAAGGAAAAGAATGTCGAAAAGCTCATTGGAACCGGCAGCCTCTAGCCCGCTCGCACCTATCCCCGCCACCATGCGCGCCGCGGTCTATCGCGGCATCAACGACGTGCGCGTCGAGACCGTCCCAGTGCCCGAGATCGGCCCCGGCGAAGTCCTGATGAAGATCCACACCTGCGGCATCTGCGGCACCGACCTGAAGAAGATCCACACCGGCTCCCACTCCGCGCCGCGCGTCTTCGGCCACGAGATGTCCGGCACCGTCGTCCAGGTAGGCAAAGGCGTCGAGGGCTTTGCCGTTGGCGACCGCGTCATGGCCTACCACCACATTCCCTGCGGCGAATGCTTCTACTGCCGCAAACACACCTTCGCCCAGTGCGAGACCTACAAGAAGGTCGGCTGCACCGCGGGCTTCGCCCCCTCCGGCGGCGGTTTCGCGGAGTACATCCGCGTCATGGACTGGATCGTGCGCGGCGGCCTCATCAAGATCCCCGACGGCGTTCCCTTCGAGCAGGCTGCCTTCATCGAGCCGACCAACACCTGCTACAAGGCAATCGAACTCCTCAACCTCCAACCCGACGAGACCGTCCTCGTGATCGGCCAGGGCCCCATCGGCATCCTTCTCGCCGCGCTCGCCCACAGGACTGGAGCGACCGTGCTGACCAGCGACCTCTACCCGGAGCGCCACGCCATCGCGGCGACCTTTGGCCTCAGCCATCCGCTCGACGCCCGCTCGGACGTTCCAGCCGCAGCACGCGCAGCGACGGAAGGCCGCGGAGCCGACGTGGCTCTGCTCGCCGTGGGCGGCAACGCGCTCATCAACGTGGCGATGGATGCGATCCGTCCCGGTGGCCGCGTCGTCCTCTTCGCGCAGACGCAGCACGGCGAAGCTCCCTTCGACCCCGCCGCCGTCTGCATGGACGAGAAGACCCTGATGGGCTCCTACAGCTCGTCGGTCACGGTCAACGACGCCGTCGCCGACCTCGTCTTCACCGGCTACCGCAACGGCTTCGACCTGACCCGGCTCATCTCGCACCGCTTCACGCTCGAAGACTCCGTAGCCGCAATCGATCTCGCCTCGCACCCGCAGGCCGACTCGATGAAGATCGTCATCCAGCCCGGTTCTTAAAAAACCGACCACGAATTTCGCGGATGAAGGCGGATTAAAAACTGAAATGTATTTAGTCCGTTTTTATCCGCGAAATCCGTGGCCGGTTTATTTCTTCATTAATCCTTGGCGCGCTTCTTCACTTCGACGTTCAGGCGTTTGATCTTCTGGTTCAGCGTCGAGAGCGGAATCTTGAAGTATTCGGCGGCCTCGGTCTGGTTCCAATGGCAGCGCTCCAGCCTGTCCGCAATGATGCGCCGCTCGATCTCTTCCATCAGGTCGAAGAGCGATGCGTTCGGTTGCTGCTCCAGCAGGCTCGTCGAGTAGGTCGCCCCGGTCAACTGCGCGGGCAGCAGATCAGGCGTGATGGTGCTCGACGTCGAGAGCACAACGCCGCGCTCCATCGAGTTTTCGAGCTCACGCACATTCCCCGGCCACTCATAGTCCATCATCACGCGTAGCGCCTCAGGCGAGAGCGACGGAGCCACTGTATCGTTCTCATCCGCGTAAAACTTCAGGAAGTGCGCGGCCAGCATCGGAATGTCTTCCTTGCGTGAGCGCAGCGGAGGAAGCTCCAGCGTAATGACGTTGAGCCGGTAGAAGAGGTCTTCGCGAAAGCGTCCCTGCCGCACCGCCTCCTGCAGATTCACGTTGGTCGCGGCGATAATGCGGACGTCCACCTGAATCTCCTGCACGCCGCCCAGATGCATGAAGCGGCGGTCCTGCAATACGCGCAGGATCTTGGCCTGCATATCGATCGACATCGTGCCGATCTCGTCGAGAAACAGCGTGCCTCCATTGGCAATCTCGAACAAGCCCTTCTTCGCCGAGATCGCCGAGGTAAAGGCTCCCTTCACGTGGCCGAAGAGCGTCGACTCCAGCAGGTCCGACGGCACCGCGCCCGTATTCACCGGCACAAACGGCCTGTCGCGGCGCGGCGAGTTGGCGTGCAGCGCCTTCGCGATCAGCTCCTTGCCCGTCCCGCTCTCGCCCTGGATCAGCACGGTGGAGCGGCTGGGCGCGACCTGTGCGATCAGATCGAAGAGCCGCAGCATCGGTTCGCTCTTGCCGACGATGTTCGAGAAGTTATACCGCTGCTTCAGCGTCCGCTTGAGCTGAACGACCTCTTCTTCGGCGCGGCGCTTGCCGATGGCGGCGCGTATGTCCGCCAGCAGCTTCTCGTTGTCCCACGGCTTCTGGACGAAGTTCTCTGCCCCCGCGCGGATCGCCTCCACCACGTTGCCCACCGTGCCAAAGGCCGTAATCATGATGACCGGCAGGCTCGGTTGCAGCTCAAGGATGCGCGGCAGCAGGTCGATCCCGCTCTCGCCCGGCAGCGCCAAGTCCAGCAGCAGCAGATCGTACTCGTTGCGCGCCAGCAGCTCCAGGCCAGAGCTGCCGTCGCCCGCCGCGCTGACCGTGAACCCCTCCAGCGTCAGCAGCGTCTCCAGCGATTCGCGGATCGCCGTCTCGTCGTCGATGATGAGGATTCTCGGGTTGCCAACTACGCGTGCAGCGCTTTTTTGCGCGAGGGCATCAGCGGCCAGCTCGGATGTTTCAGGCATGGATCGTCTTTCTCTCGGACTCCCGCGGGTTACTCGTCGTCATCTCGGCGGGAGTCGGAATGCGTGTGTTCAGGGCAGGGAACTCCAGTTGGAAAGCGGTGCCCGCGCCGGGTTCGCTCTCGACATGGATCTTTCCAGCGTGCTCCTGCATGATGCCGTAGGTCACGGCAAGCCCAAGGCCGGTGCCCTTGTGCTCGCCCTCCTTCGGCTTGGTTTTGGTGGTGAAGAACGGGTCGTAGATGCGGTTCAGATGCTCACGCTCGATGCCCCGGCCCGTGTCGTGGATACGAAGATAGACTCGCCCCGGCCCATTGAATGTGGACACCTTCAGCGTTGCATCCGGCAGCCCGAACATCGCGTCCTTCGCGTTCAGCATCAGGTTCAGAATCACCTGTTGCAGCTTGCCTTGGTTCCCGTGAATACGTGTGAGCTGCGCGTCTAGATCCGTCTCCACGCGAATCCGCGCCGTCTTGAACTGGTGCTCCAGCAGCGTGATCGTATCGTGCAGCAGCGCGTTCAGGTCAACGCTGGTGAACTCCGTGCCGCTGGTGCGCGAAAAGTTCAGTAGCCCGTTCACAATCTCCGACGCGCGGAAGGTCTGCTGCGTAATCTTCTCCAGCACCGTCGCCAGCCGCTCGTCGTCGCGCATGTGCTTGGTCAGCATCTGCGTGTAGCTGGAGATCACCGCCAGCGGAGTGTTCACCTCATGCGCCACGCCCGCGGCCAGCAGGCCAATCGACGAGAGCTTCTCCGACTGCGTCAACTGCGCCTCAAGCTGGATGCGGTCGGTAATGTCATCGACGAGAATAATGCGCCCCACTGCAACAAATGTCCGCGTCACCAGCGGAGCAATCGCAATGTTTGCCGTCCGCACGTTGCCGTTCGGCAGCGCCAGCCGGAACTTGTAGAGCGTATGCGTTCCATGCTCCTCGTGCAGGCTGTTGAAGCGCGCAACGAAGTCCGGCGGAAGCACCGACGAGAGTGTGCGATGCAGCACCTCTCCTCGCGTCTTCAGGAACATGCTCTCCATCTGAGTGTTCCAGCTCTCGATATTGCCGTTGAGGTCCACCGCGAAGACGCCGACATTGATCGACTCGACGATGTTCTCGTGGAACTCCTTCAGGCTCTCGAACTCCGTGATCTTCTGCTCCAGCCTCTGGTAGAGCTGCGCGTTCTGGATCGCGATCCCGATATATCCAGCGAGCGACTCCAGCAGCTCCATGTCCTCGCTCGAAAGAAAGTCGCCGTTGTCCGTGCGGCCCAGTCCGATCACCGCGACCGTGCGCGTTCCCAGACCCTCGCGGTTTGCCACGCGGCAGGGAAGATAGTAGTTCAGGTCCAGCCGTCCCGCGCTGTGCCGCTGTGTCTCCGGCAGGCGAAGCACCTGCTGGGGATTCTCCAGGAAGATGTGGTTGTTCGCGCCCGGCCGGTCGAAGTCGAGGAAGCGAACGTCCAGAGTCTTCAGGTCGGCGGCCTGAAGATTCGTAAGCCCATGCGAGGCGGCCAGTTCGAAGCGCCGCGCTGCGGGATTCCTCTCGTCCTCGTTCGCCAGAAACACCGCAACGCGAGTGACCAGCAGAGCCTGCGGCAGCTTCTCGACGATAGAGTCCAGCAGAGTCCGCAGATCGGTCTGCGCGTTGATGCTGCGGCCAAACTCCACCAGCGTCTCGCGGTAGTCCAGCCGCTTCTGGTCGAAGATGCGGTCCACCCGTGCTTGAATCATGCGCTTCAGCGGATCGAACGCGATGGCGGTGATCACAATCGCCGCCAGCAGCCCCCACACACCCAGATAGGGAGCGCTGTTGCGCACCGTCTCCGCAATCACCGCGACCACGCCGAAGTACAGCCCCACCAGAGAGGCCGTCGCCAGCGTATACGTCACGCCGCGCTTGAAGATCAGGTCCACGTCCATCAGCCGGTAGCGCACAATCGCCCAACTGAAGGTCAGCGGAAGCACCACCAGCGAGAGCCCCGCCAGCTTCGTCAGCAATGTCGAGATCGGCCAGTCGGCCAGGTACGGAATCACATACAGCAGCGTGAACGGCGTAACCGCGATCAGCGTCCCGCGCGTCAGCCACTTCAACTGCTGCCGCTCCAGCGCCGTCGCCGCCCTGCGGTAGCGCATCTGGAAGACGATGGCGGCGATCACGTAGTAGAGCGCCAGATACCCCAGCGCGATCTGGTCCAGCCGGTGCTGCAAGACCTCGGTCGCCGCCCAGTAGCTGATCGCCCGGTATTGCAGTGCGATAAGCAGAAGGCCCGGAGCGTAGAGCAGGGAGCTGAGAATCTGCCGCCCCAGGCGGTTCTTCTGGTCCGTGTTATTTGAGAAGCTGACCGCGAAGTGCAGGAAGAGCGCGGGTTGCAGCGCCTGTGCCGCAAGATTTCCCCAGTAGATGATCCAGTCGAACGTCCCCGGCTCGCCCGTCGAGCGGAAGCTGTACAGCACAAACGAGGCAAGGCAGAAGACGTAAAAATGAATCGACTTCGGCGCAGTCCATCGCCGGAAGAGCACATAGATCCCGATGCAAAGGTAGACCAGCGCGATGAACCGGAACCCCAGGTTGATCGACCGGTCCTTCGGCTCCATGATCACCTGAATATCCAGCCGCGTGGCCCGGTTCAGGTCCGCCGACTGCACCGCAGGTCTCAGGATCGAGTACGAGGCATGGCCCCAGATGCCGCTGCGGAACATCTCCCGGATCAGGGGAGCGATGCGTTCCGTCGGATGGTCGTTGATGCTGGTAAGGATGTCCCCCGAGCGAATGCCCGCCCGCTGCCCCGGTGAGTTTGCCGGAACCCGATCCGCCCGCAGCCCGCCCGCAGACTCCACCCAAGTAATTCCGTCGGTCGGGACGTCGAAGCTGTTCTCCTGCCGGAAGTTGATTCCTGCCAGAACGCACACAGCCACCGTAGCCAATGCAAGCACGATGGCCAGGATGCGGGTTTGGGCAGCATTTTTCATCAGCACACGACAAGCAGCAAATAGGGGGCCAAACCCGTAAAACCAAGACAAAGCCCCTGAAACCCGATCTTTGAGAGCTAAAACCTACAGAAAATCATAACCCCTATCTACTACAGATAGCGATAGTTAGATTTAATATCTACGAGCGGCAACGCCGTTTCGTCTCCGGCGGCTCGTGTGAAACGCTCGCAAATGCCGGTATTGAAACCCCCTGAATCTGTTTTTTGCGGCATCAAATAACCGCTCGCATTCAATTGAATTCAAATTCATCTGGCTGTAACATATAGGCAGCCCATGAAAGACGGCATCCGCTCCGGGAGCCAAGGGAATTTCTCTTTCACGAGGTAGTCGCAGCCAGAAAATGCAGGAACAAACAGGGATCAAAGAGGCCTCCGTCGAAGTCGAGGGCGTAAAGGTCCATTATCATCAAGCCGGCTCAGGACATCCGCTCCTGCTCGTTCACGGCCTCGTCGGTTCCGCGAAGAACTGGCGGCTGAACATCGGCCCGCTCGCGCAGCACTCCACCGTCTACGCCATCGACCTCTTCAACATGGGCGAATCCGATCGCATCCGCGGCCTCGATCCCGGTCTTGAAGCCACCGCCGACCGTCTCGCCGCCTGCATGGACGCCCTTGGGCTTCAGCAGGCCGACATCGCCGGTCACTCGCACGGCGGAGCCATCTCCATGATGTTCGCCGCGCGTCACCCGGATCGCGTCCGCAGCCTCATCCTCTTCGCCCCGGCGAATCCCTTCTGCAATCTGGGCCGTCAGCTCATCCGCTTTTACACCACCCCGTTCGGCATGTGGCTGGCGCGCCGGGCCTCGTTCGTCCCCCGCATCTTCAAGGCCACCGCGCTCGGCCGTATGTACGGCGACCCCGCCCGCATCTCCGCCGACGCGCTCGAAGGCTACGTCGAAGGACTCTCCATTCCCGGCACCATGGACCACATCCTCGGCATCGTTGAGGGTTGGTACGACGACATGGCCGACCTCCGCGCCGCGCTCGCCGATCTCGTCGCCAAGCCGACGCTCCTGATCTGGGGCGACCGCGATCGCGCCGTAGGCCTCCCCTCCGGCCACGAACTACAGCGCATCCTTCCCGAATCCACGCTGCTCGTCGTCCCCGGGGCAGGGCACATCGCCTTCGAAGAGATGCCCGAGGTCTGCAATCAGGCCATGAGCGACTGGCTTCAGGGACTGCTCCCCGCCGCTGCCTAGCCTCTTTTCCTCCACCATTGCGTCCTGCGATTCATTCGTCATTCCGCAGCGGAGCGGAGGAATCTGCTTCAAAACAGCCGCGACACCTCAAGGGAAATAATTTAATTCCCGGTCAGTTCAGCCCGAACTCGCTCCCAAGCCACGACCGGATCTCCTGTTGCATCACCGCCAGCTTCGCGCCGGGCGAATCCGCCGTTCCCTGGAAGAAGTGGTCTGCCCCCTCCACCCAGACCATCCGCTTCGGCTCGGGAGCCTTCGCAACCACCCGCTCCACCAACTCACGCGGCCCATACTCATCATGGTCTCCGCTGATAAAGAGCTTCGGAGCCGTGCAGTTCGGCAGAAATCCGTAGCTGTAGTCCCTGCCCTCGGCATGAACCGGCAACCCAAGGCCGATCAGGCCCTTCACACGAGCATCGCCGCAGCACGCCCGCATTCCCACATTCGAACCAAACGAAAATCCCGCAAACAGGATCGGCTTGTGCAGGTTCGCCTCCAGCCAGTCCAGCGCCGCCCGCGCATCGTCCTGCTCGCCGAAGCCGTGGTCGAACTCGCCTTCGCTCAACCCCACGCTGCGGAAGTTGAACCGCAGCACCGGCAGCCCGAACGCCGAGAACGCCTTCATCGCGTGGTAGACCACCTTGTTATGCATCGTCCCGCCGCCAGCCGGGTGCGGATGGCACACCAGCGCGGCAAAGGGAGCGTCCTCGCGCCCCGTATTCAGCAGCGCCTCCAGTCTGCCCACAGGGCCACGGAGGTCGTCGATGGATCGAATCTGCGAAGAGAAGCTCTGCGTTTCTGTCATCTGTTCCAGTGTACCGGCTCTTTTATTGACCATCGCCTCACAGGCGTCTCTATCCGCATCACGTATGCTGGAACCATGGCGATTGATCCCATCCAGCTCACCCGAGACCTCGTCAACATCGAGTCCACCACCTATCACGAGGCTCCCGCCGGCCACTTCCTGCACGAGTTCCTCACCGGGCAGCGCTATCAGGTCGAGCGCACCGCCGTTCCCCAGCCCGACCGCGCCATCACTCCCGGCGCAGGCTCCGGCGAGCGCTTCAACGTCTACGCCGCCCTGCCCGGCGTCACGCCCGACGTCGTCCTCTCCACCCACATGGACACCGTTCCCCCCTACTTCAACTGCACCGAAGATGACGAGCACCTCTACGGCCGCGGCACCTGCGATGCCAAGGGCATTATCGCCGCCCAGATCGCCGCTGCCGATCGCCTCCGCGACTCCGGCGTTAAGGTCGGTCTCCTCTTCGTCGTAGGCGAAGAGCGTGACTCCGCCGGGGCCGCCGTCGCCAACCAGAACCCCAAAGGCTCGAAGTTCCTCATCAACGGCGAGCCCACCGACAACCGCCTCGCCCTCGCCTCCAAGGGGGCCCTCCGCGTTGAGCTTCGCGCCAAAGGCCGCATGGCCCACTCCGCTTATCCCGAGCTGGGTGAATCCGCCATCGACAAGCTCATCGCCGCCCTGCACGACGTCATGGCGCTTCCTCTCCCCGTCGAGCCCGAGATCGGCCCCTCCACCCTGAACATCGGCCTCATCGAAGGCGGCCGCGCCCCTAACGTCATCGCCGACAAGGCCGAGGCCCACCTCCTCATCCGCCTCGTAGGCCCCGCCGAGGACACCAAGCGCGCCATCGTCGAGACCGTAGGTGACCGCGCCGAAGTCACCTTCTCGCTCGAACTCCCCTTCGTCCGGATGCGCCGGGTCGGCAGCCTCCCCACCATGGTCGCCAAGTTCACCACGGACATTCCCTCGCTCACCAACTGGGGAGAGCCCTTCCTCCTCGGCCCCGGTTCCATCCACGTGGCCCATACTCCCAACGAGAAGATCGCGAAGAAAGAGCTTCTCGAAGCCGTCGACCTCTACGTCGAACTAGCTTCCAGCCTCGTCAACAACGCTTGAGGCAGCCGCCATGCGCCGAATCCTCACTCTGCTCTTTCTGGTCTGCGTAGTGGTCATCTCCGGCGCAGCGATCCACTACGTTACCATCCCCACCAGCAACACCAACCTCACCCACTTCGACACCATCATCGTTCTAGGCACTCCCGCCCGCAACGATGGCACGCCCTCGCCCGAGCAGCGCGCGCGCACCTTGGAAGGCATCCGCGAGTACAAGGCCGGGGTAGCCCCCACCCTCATCTTCACCGGAGGCCCGGCCCACAACCGCTTCGTCGAAGCTCACGTCATGGCTGAGCTCGCCCTCGCGCAAGGCGTCCCCGCCAATGTCATCTTCGAAGAAGGCCAGGCCAAAGACACCATCCAGAACATCTACTACAGCCACCGCATCATGGAGTCCCACCACTGGGCCTCTGCCGAGGTAGTAAGCTCCCCCAGCCACCTCCCGCGCACCGCCCTCATCCTCGCGCATTACAGCTTTCCCTGGAGCACCCACGCAGCCCCCTGGCCCACCGAACTTTCTCTCTTGAATCGCCTCATCCACTACGCCGCCGAGGCCGAATACTGCTTCCGCCTGAAACTCTTCGGCTTCAGAAAATCGCCGTTCCTGCCCGGTTCTTCTAAGTAGCCATCGACACGCAAAAGCGTTACATGTAACAATCGTCGTATGAAATCCACTCCCATCCGCGCGAAGAACGCCGCCGCCGAAGAAAAGAAGGCAGCGGCACGGGAGCGTGTCCGCAAGCATCGCGCCGCCTTGCGGGCTCGTGGGCTTCGCCCCATCCAGCTTTGGGTTCCTGACACGCGCGACCCTGGATTCCAGTCCAAATATGCGAAGCAGTTAGAGATCATTGCCCGGCGCACGCATATTCTGGAAGACTCTGGCCTGCTGCCGATCACGGAAGAGGATGTGCCCGGTTGGGTATAGAAAGCGCTCCATCCGGCACTCGTTCAAGCTTCGAGATCGCACGACGGGACATCGTCACGGTTGCTCCGCCCGGCGAGTTCGGAAAACCTCGTCCTGCCCTCGTCATTCAAGGACGTTTTCCTCGTAATCCCGAACTGATCACTGTCGCACTCATCACCAGCGATCTTCTCCGCGTGCCCGATATCCGCGTGCCGGTTGCCCCTACCGCAACGAATGGCCTGAAGAAAAACTCCGAGATCGCAGTCGACAACATCCAGACTTTCTCCAGAAATCGCCTCGGAGAGGTGATTGGCAAACTGAGCGCGGAGAAGATGGTCGAAGTAGATGCAGCTCTTGCGATCTTCCTCGGCCTCGCGTAAGCCTCTATCCCGATATCACCTGAAACGCCAGACTCCCCGCATTGTCCTCCTCCAGCACGGCCACCCGGTTTGGGTCTGCCGGATCGTACCGCAGCCGAACCTCTGGCGCGCCCTGCGCCAGCCTCTCCGCCTCGCGATGCACCATCGCCACGCTCCGAAGATACCCGCCAAAGTATTCGCCGTTCACCATAAAGTGAAACGCTGCCTCAATCTGCGAGTCCACTCCGGGCGAAGCAAACTCCTCGTCCGCCGCAACGATCTTCCAGTGATTCACCTCGCCGGTAGCCAGCGTCCAGCTCTTCGCGGTTAGCGCTTTCTTCTCTCGAGCCCGCCGCCGCATCCAGACGCGAATCGAATCCACAAAGAAGATTCCGCTCATAGCCAAAGCATTCTACATATCGAAAGCCGAGCAAAGCGAGGCCCCATGCACCCCAATCCACCGAAACAAGGTATACAAGTCACGAAGTGACCGCTCCGCGCGCAGCGGGCCCGTCCGGCGGGACATGCAGTTCCGTACCGCTTTTTCCTCACCATCGCACCTCAAGCAAAAGGCTTAAACTATCCCAATGGCAGCCGAGTTCACCCACCTTCATCTCCACACCGATTACTCCCTCCTCGACGGCGCCTGCGATGTAGACAAGCTCGCCGCGCATCTCAAGAGCATCGGCCAGACCGCCGCCGCCATGACCGACCACGGCAACATCTACGGCGCGGTCCACTTCTTCGACGCCATGAAGAAGAAGGACATCAAGCCCATCCTCGGCTGCGAGCTCTACCTCTCCGAGGCCGCCGACCACCGCGAGATGACCGGCGGCTACAAGCACTTCCTCGTCCTCGCCGAAAACGAAGCAGGCTACCGCAACCTCGTCCGCCTCACCAGCGAGGCCGCGCTTCACGGCTTCTACCGCAAGCCCCGCGTCTCCAAGGAGTTCCTCTCCAAACACACCGAAGGTCTCATCGCCTTCTCCGGCTGTCTCGCCGGCGAGGTCAACCAGCTCATCATGGCCGAGAAGTACGAAGAGGCCAAACGCACCGCCGGGCAGTTCGAAGAGATGTTCGGCAAAGGCAACTTCTTCCTCGAAGTGCAGGACCACGGCCTCGCTCCCGACAAGCCTGTCTGTGAAGCCGTCTTCCGCATGGAAAAAGAGTTGGGCATCCCCGTAGTCGCCACCAACGACAGCCACTACGTCGCCGCCGATGACTCCCGCGCCCACGAGATCCTGCTCTGCGTCCAGACTGCGGGCAGCATGAACGATCCCAACCGCTTCAAGTTCGACACCAACGAGTTCTACATCAAAACGGCCGAAGAGATGCGCCGCACCTTCGCCCAGCGCCCCGATGTCTGCGACAACACCATGCAGTTCATCGACCGCTGCAATCTCAAGCTCAACAAGGTCGATAACCCGTTCCCCGAGTTTCCTGTCCCCGAGGGCGAGACCCTTGACACCTACTTCGAGCGCGTCTGCCGCGAAGGAATGCAGAAACGCTTCGACACCGATATCGCCCATCTCGATCACACCGGCAAGCTACGCCGCACCCGCGACGAGTACATCTCCCGCCTCGACCGCGAGATCGACTGCATCAAGCAGATGAAGTTCCCCGGCTACTTCATGATCGTCTGGGATTTCATCCGCTATGCCAAAGAGCAGGGAATCCCTGTCGGTCCCGGCCGTGGTTCTGCCGCCGGGTCGCTGGTCGCCTACGTCATGGAGATCACCGACATCGATCCTCTCCAGAACAATCTCCTCTTCGAGCGCTTCCTCAACCCCGAACGCGTCTCCATGCCCGATATCGACATCGACTTCTGCATGAACCGCCGCGGCGAGGTCATCGACTACGTCACGCGCAAGTACGGCCGCGACCAAGTCGCCCAGATCATCACCTTCAACACCATGGCCGCCAAAGCCGCGATCAAAGACGTAGGC
>JAATEV010000099.1 GCA_015655585.1 Terriglobales bacterium
CTCGCAGGTAAGCAACATGATATTGACGTGTTACAGGTCCCGCCTGCGCCGGCACCCACGCCACCCCTCCGGAGCACTTTGACGCACCATTACAACTCACCGGAACAGACCAAAGCCGAAATCTCTCTTTTCAAAGCCCTTTGTCTGCCTCAACGGCGGATGTGACATACACGTTTATCACTTATCTCTCGGCTGCAGGTGATTGACTGCGGCTAAATTGAAGATTGCCACCCGGTTGCGTCTGCCGCAGCCTCCGGTTCGGCAGGTCAACCCCGCCAGGGTCTCCTCATCCTGAAGAATCCCAGCAGCGGAGAATAAAGGGAGCAGCAGAATGCCAACGAACCGCCGTGATTTCTTAACCTCCGCCCTCGCCACAGGTCTCACCGCGGGTCTCGTCCCGGCCGCAGCCGAAGGGCAGTTCCTCAACGCCCCGCGCCACGGTCTCCCCGGCACCCTCCAGGAGCGCTACGCCAAACTCGACGCCATCCTCAAACAGCCCGTCCTCAAGCGCGAGCTCTTCAAAGACCCCGTCATCATCGAGTCCGTCGAGCTCCTCTACGGCAAAAAGCAGTACATCTGCCGCGTTCGCTCCAAAGACGGCCACGAGGGCATCTCCGTCTCGAACGCCCAGCAGATGGACCTCGTCTACCCCATCTTCGTCCGCCGCATCGCCCCTTTCTTCATCGGCAAGGATGCCCGCGACCTCGACGCCCTCATCCCCGCCGTCACCGTCTACGGCAGCACCTACAAGCTGCAGAGCCTCGCCATCTGGGTCCCCATCGCGACCATGGAGTTCGCCATTCTCGACATGCTCGGCAAGATGGCCAACCTGCCCATGAGCCTGCTCATCTCCGACAAGGTCTACAACAAGAAGATCAACGTCTACCAGGCCAACGGCGAGCGCGACAACTCCGCCGAAGAGGTCATCGAGCACCTCAAGCGCGACGTCGCTATCTCCCACGCCAAGGCCATCAAGTTCAAGCTCGGCGGACGCATGTCCCACACCGAGTACCCCGCCGGACGCAGCGAGAAGCTCATCCCCCTCGTCCGCAAGACCTTCGGAGATCAGATGGTCATCTCCGCCGACGCCAACGGCTCCTATACCGCCGCCCAGGCCATCCCCATCGGCAAGCTCATGCAGGAGTACAAGTACGCCTTCTACGAGGAGCCCGTCCCCTTCGACTGGTACGAGGAGACCAAGCAGGTGGCCGACGCCCTCGAAATCCCCATCGCTGGCGGCGAGCAGGAGCCCAGCACCCACAACTTCCGCTGGCTCATCGCCAACGGTGGCCTCTCCATCGTCCAGCAGGACATGTTCTACTTCGGCGGCATGATCCGTTGTATGCAGGTCGCCCGCATGGCCAACGCCTTCGGCAAGCAGTGCATCCCGCACATCTCCTCCACCGGCCTGGGCTACGTCTACATGATGCATTTCATCTCCGCCATCCCCAACTCCGGCCCATACCACGAGTTCAAGGAGTTCAATAACGTCCTGCCCTATCACTGCGCCACCTCCACCCTCCTCAGCGACGCCAATGGAGCCGTCACCGTTCCCACCGGCCCCGGCTTCGGCGTAGACATCGACCCCGACTTCATCAAGAAGTGCACCGTCCTCACCGCTTAGCCCCCTGGGCTTCGCAGCCTCACCCAAGAAGGAGGGAAGTTGTCACTCTGGCATCGCACTCCGCTTCGCCTGATGCGTACGCTCTACTTTCGTGTCATTGTGGGCATCCTCGCCGGAATTGCCGTCGGCATCTTCTTTCCCCACACCGGCGAAGCCCTCCGCCCGCTCGGCGACGGCTTCGTCAAGCTCGTCCGTATGCTCGTCACCCCCATCATCTTCTTCACGGTGGTGGTCGGCATCGCCAGCATGGGAGACACCGGCAAGCTAGGCCGAGTCGGACTCAAGGCCCTCATCTACTTTGAAGTGGTAACGACCTTCGCCCTGGCCATAGGCTTCTTCGCCGCGCATCTTATCCAGCCCGGTCGCGGCATGAACGTCGATCCCGCCACCCTCGACCCTCATTCCATCTCCCAGTACGTCACCCAGGGCAAGCACCTCAGCGTCGTAGACTTCCTCCTTAACATCGTCCCCGAGAGCTTCATCGGCGCCTTCGCTAACGGAGAAATCCTGCAAGTCCTCTTCCTCGCCATCCTTACCGGCGTCTCGCTCATCGCCTTCGACGAAGAAGAGCGTCTCCTCTCCCTCGCCCGCTCCATCTCGCATCTCTTCTTCCGCATCACCGCTATTGTCATGCAGTTCGCGCCCTTGGCCGCCTTCGGAGCGATGGGCTTCACCATCGGCAAATACGGCATCGCCACCTTGCTCTCGCTCGGCAAAGTTCTCCTCTGCGTCTACCTCACCTGCTTCCTCTTCGTAGGCGTCGTCCTCGGGGCCATCTGCCTCTTCAACGGCATCAACCTCTGGAAGCTCATCGTCTACCTCAAGGAAGAGCTTCTCCTCGTCCTCGCGACGTCTTCCTCCGAGACCGCCCTGCCCGGCCTCATCTCGAAGATGGAGCGAATGGGCTGCTCCCAGGTAGTCACCGGGTTAGTCGTGCCCGCCGGGTATTCCTTCAACCTCGATGGAACCTCGATCTACCTCACCATAGCCGCGCTCTTCATCGCGCAGGCCACCAACACCCACCTCACGATAACGCAGCAACTCTTCATCATCCTCATGCTCATGCTCAACTCCAAGGGTGCCGCTGCCGTCACCGGAGGAGGCTTCATCACCCTCGCCGCCACCCTCGCCGCGCTGGGAACCATCCCCGTAGCGGGCATCGTCCTTCTGCTGGGCATAGACCGCTTCATGTCCGAGATCCGTTCCCTCACCAACCTCATGGGCAACGCCGTAGCCACCATCACCGTAGCCCGCTGGGAGGGCCAGTTCGACCTCGAACACGCCCGCTTAGTCTTGAACGGAGCCAGCACCAATCTCCCCGCCGACAGCATAGCCTACGAAGAGACCCGCAACTAGAACTGCTTAATAGGTTTAGTGGCTAAAGAGCATCCTTTTGTTTTGTCATTCCGCAGCGAAGCGGAGGAATCTGCTTTTAGACCGCCTCCGCTGTTAGTTGACAACCCAAAGAACCTACTTCGTAGCCGCCTGATAGCAGAACTGCAACCCAATCACCATCAGCCAGAGCGAAAGCGCAAACCGCAGTTGCCGATTAGGAATCTTAGGCGCAAACCCGCTCCCCACGATCCCACCCAGCACGCCGCCGATCGCCAGCCGCGTAAGCAGTCCGCTGTCATAGGTCCCGCCGATCAGGTGAACGCCCGTCCCCACCAGGGCAATCGCCAGCCCGAACGCCAGGTCCGTGCCTACCACCTCGGTAGCCGTCAGGTTCGTCAAACTCAGCAGAGACACCGTACCCAGCGCGCCCGCTCCCGAAGAAGAGAACCCGACTTCCGCCCCAATCGGCAGCATGATCAGAGCCATCCACTTCGACCGGTCTGCCACCGGCCGCGAAACCCCCGCCGGTTTGAAGTGCCGGTAAAGATGCCACCCCGAGGTAAAGATAATAATCGCACCCAGGACAAAGTAGAGCGCCGTTTTAGGCCCATGCGTCGCCACCCGCCGGAACATCACCGACCCCAGGATCACTCCCGGCAGCCCACCCAGCAGCATGATCCCTAGCACCTTGTAGTTCACCTGCTTGCGGACCACCTGCACCGGCACCACAATAAACTTCACAATCGCCGAGTAAGCCAGCGCCGTGCTCACCGCAATCTCCACCGGCACATTCATCAGGATCAGCAGCGGGGCCGTAATCACGCCCGCGCCCACGCCCGTCAGTGCAATCACCACGGCAATTGCAAATCCAATTACAAAATCCATCGCAAAAATCTCTCCGGCCTACTAGGCCTGCACGTGAATACCGCACTCCTGTTTCTGTCCGCCCCAGCGTCCGGAGCGAGGGTCATTCGGGTCCAGCGGCAGGCTCGTACACGGCTCGCACCCAATGCTCGAATACCCCTTGTCATACAGCGAGAGCAGCGGAATACCATGCTTCTTCGCATAGTGCCAAACATCCTTCGCCGTCCAGTCCGTCAGCGGACTGATCTTGCGAATATGCCTCTCCTCCGGCAGCGCAAAGTCCTCCACCACTTGCAACGTCGCGCGGCTCTTGGCCTGTTCACGGCGCAAGCCCGTAAACCACAGCTTGTAACCCGCCAGCGCGCCGAACAGAGGTTTCACCTTCCGCATCCCGCAGCACTTCGAGGGATCGGTCTGGTTCAGAATCCCGAACTGCGACTCCTGCTGCGCCACCGTAAGCTCCGGCAGCAGGTTGATCAGGTTCATCCCCCACTCCTCCGCCATCCGGTCGCGATACTCATACACCTCAGCGAAGTGATACCCCGTATCCAGAAACACTACCGGCACATCCGGCAGCGTCTGACGAACGATGTGCAGCACCACCATGTCCTCGGCCTGGAAGCTATTGGTCACGCAAACGTCCTTCGCCTCGCGCCCAGCCAGCTCCACGCGGATCAACTCCTCCGCTGCAAACGCCTTCTCCTCCGGACTCAGCACCGGCAACGCCTCAGTCAAAGTCTCGCTCACTGTACCCGTCCCTTCTGCGGCAGAACGCCGGCAACCTCAAGCTCCAGCAGAAGCTCCGGCCCATCGCCGCCCAGCACCGTCAGCGGAAGCTCGCCCGCAATCGTTTCTGCGGCCGCTGCCTCCAGCCCTTCCACAATCGCAACCACGCCAATTCCAACGAGAGACTGCCACAACTGCCGCGAGGCCGACCGCGTCCGCACCACCGGAACATCCCGCTCCAGCAGAGCCTCCTCCGCCGCCCGCGCATGAGTTGCATCTAGAGCCACCAGCACCGCGCCTTGCTTCACGTCTGCGGCATCGCTCTCCAGCCCGCGCCGGATCATACCCGCCGCCGCCGTAGCGTTCGTCGCCGCGTCAATCAGGATGAAGCTTCCCGTAGCCCGGTTCTCAGCATATGGATCGAAGAACACCGGCTTCAGCGTAGCAATCTCTACCACGCCAATGTCGTTCATCCCCAGCCCATGCACCGCCTCTTCTTCCAGCGTCTGGATGTTCGTGCGGTGCAGCACTCGCGTCACCCGCGTATTCACCGTCTGAACGCCATGCTTCAGCAGGTAAGGCTTATGCGTCTCCAGCCTGCTGCCGTCGAACCACACCAGCGAAGCCTCAAACGCCGTAGCGTGCTGCGGCTTGTTCGCCGGAGTTGCGATCAAGTCCCCTCGACTGATGTCCAGCTCGTCTTCCAGAGTCAGCGCAATCGACTGCGGCGCAAACGCCGCTTCCAGGTCTCCATCGAACGTAGTGATCGAGGCCACCCGGCTCGTCCTGCCCGAGGGCAGCGCCACAATCTCATCTCCCACGCGAACCGTTCCTGCCGCAATTTGCCCAGCAAATCCGCGATAGTTCTGGTCTGGCCGGATCACCCGCTGCACCGGCAGCCGGAACCCCTTTGCCGCGTCCTCGCCGCCCACCGGAACCCGCTCCAGATGCTCCAGCAGCGTAGGCCCGCTGTACCACGGCATATTCGCGCTCGGCTCCACAACGTTGTCGCCGTTCAGTGCGCTCACCGGAATCGTCACCAGGCTGGCCTTCCCGAACTGCTTTACCAGAGCGGCAAAGTCTCGCTCGATCTCCCGATAGACCTCTTCGGAAAACTCCACCAGGTCCATCTTGTTCACCGCCGCCACCAGGTGCCGAATCCCCAGCAGCGAAGCGATATAAGCGTGCCGCCGCGACTGCGTAAGAATCCCCTTCCGCGCGTCGATCAGAATAATCGCCAGGTCCGCCGTAGACGCGCCCGTAGCCATATTGCGCGTGTACTGCTCATGTCCCGGCGTGTCGGCAATGATGAACTTCCTCTGCTGCGTCGAGAAGTACCGGTACGCCACGTCAATCGTGATGCCCTGCTCCCGCTCCGCCCGCAGCCCATCCGTAAGCTGCGCAAAGTCAATCGTCGGCTGCTTCTGCCCCGGAGCCACAGTCTTGCCCGTAACCGCCCGTACCTGGTCCTCGTACACATTGCGCGAGTCATACAGCAGCCGTCCGATCAGCGTGGATTTTCCATCGTCCACGCTTCCCGCCGTGCTGAACCGCAGCAGGTCCTTCGTCTCTTCCACTGCAAGAAACTCTTCAATCGCAAAGTCCACCTGCGCAGGCAGAACATTCTCCGCCGATTCCTCAAGCAACGCCGCGGCTCCCTCCGGTTTGTACTCATGACTCGACATTTAGAAGTAGCCCTCGCGTTTCTTGATCTCCATCGAGCCGTCCTGATCGTGGTCGATCACGCGGTTCGCCCGCTCCGACGACCGGAACCCGATCAACTCCGCAATAATCTTCGGAATCGTGTCCGCGTCCGACCGGATCGCTCCCGTGCAGGGGCTGCAACCCAGCGACCGCAGCCGCGACCGTACCCACTGCTCCTCGCCCGGCAGACTCTTCACAAACGACTGCTCCACCGGGATCAGGCTGTCTCCACGAATGATCATCCGGCGCTCCTTCGCAAAATACAGCGGCACAATCGGAATATTCTCCAGCAGGATGTAGTGCCAGATGTCCAGCTCCGTCCAGTTCGAGAGCGGAAACACCCGGATGCTCTCTCCCGGAGCAATCCTGCTGTTGTATAGATTCCAAAGCTCGGGTCGTTGATTCTTCGGGTCCCACTGTCCCGCCTTGTCGCGGAACGAGAAGATCCTCTCCTTCGCCCTCGACTTCTCTTCATCGCGCCGGGCCCCGCCAAACGCCGCGTCGAATCCATACTCCCGCAGTCCATCCAGCAGAGCCGTCGTCTTCAGCAGACCGCAGCACCGCTGCGTCCCAAGGGCCACCGGGTTCGCCCCGTCGGCTAGGGCCTTCTCGTTGCGCCAGACCTTCAGGTCCAGATTCAGCTCGCGAGCCATGTTGTCGCGGAACTCGATCATTTCATGGAACTTATACCCCGTATCCACATGCATCAGCGGGAAGGGAATCGGCCCCGGAAAGAACGCCTTCTGCGCCAGCCGCAGCATCACCGACGAGTCCTTGCCGATCGAGTAAAGCATCACCGGCTTCTGAAACTCAGCCGCAACCTCGCGGAAAATATGGATGCTCTCAGCCTCCAGCAGTTGCAGGTGACTCAGCCGCTGCGGCGAGAGGAGTGTTTGTTCGGATTGTTCAGCGGGTAAAACCGTAGAGGAGGAAGCCATAAGCCTTGTCTGATAGAAAAATTTTGTAGAATGCAAAAAAGAAAACCCACATCCTGAGAAGTCAGTGTGTGGGGTGTTTATCTGCGGTATGTTGAGAGGAAGCTATCTACAACACGCGCACCCACACGGACACGCCGGACAACAGCAACAAGTGCTGCAACAGAGGCGACAGACCGTGTTGGCCGTGGAGATACGCATCTATTAAAGAATCGTGGATTTTTGACGGCTTGTCAATCTTTAGGCCCGTATCGGAGGGTTGGGAACGGCCCGATCTGCCCCACATTTCCTTGACCCTTTGTCCTGTCTGTCATTACACTTAAGCAGATGAGCATTTTCTCTTTCAACGCTATGGCAAACGCCTGTTGTCCCTGTTGTGACAAGGCCACGGCTGCGTTGACAGGGAATCGGACTCGCTAAACAGCGAAGACTGCTCCAGAACCTCTCAAACCCACGCAGCGGCCAGCATCCGGCCCGCGTGGGTTTTCTCTTTTACCACGCAATAAAGACCACAAAAAATCTATGCCACATCGCGTTACCTTTCAGGAGACCGTTTTGACCTCGCACGTTCGTTCCATATCACTTCTGTCCATCCGCATCGCCCTGTTTCTGTCCATCCTCATCGCTCCATCTGAGTTGCTGGCTCAGGTCGTCGGCGGTTCCATCGGGGGCGTCATCAGCGACTCCTCCGGCAGCCGCGTTGCCGGAGCAACCGTCATCGTCCACAACTCCGAGACCGGCACCGAGCGCAAGCTCGTCACCGACAGCGAAGGCCGCTACTCCGCCCCCTCTATTCCCGTCGGACTCTACGAGGTCTCCGTAAGTGGCCAGGGCTTCGCCCCGCAGAAGCGAAGCGACATCTCTCTCACCGTAGGTCAGAGTCTCCAGATTGACCTCGCACTCAGCCTCGGCGAGGTCTCCCAGCAGGTCAACGTCGTCGATAAGCCCGCGACCGTCAACCTCTCCACCCAACAGATCTCCGGCCTTGTGGACGAGCGTCAGGTCAAGCAGCTCCCGCTCAATGGTCGCAGCTACGACCAGCTCGTCACTCTCAACCCCGCCACGGTCAACTACACCGGCCAGCGCTCCGGCAGCATCGGCACCTCCAACTCCTCCGTCGGCAATATGTTCGCAATCTCCGGCCGCCGCCCGCAGGACAATCTCTTCCTCCTCAACGGAATCGAATACACCGGGGCCTCCCTCATCAACGTCACCCCCGGCGGCACCAGCGGCCAGCTTCTCGGCGTCGATGCCGTCCGCGAGTTCAACGTCGTCTCCGACACCTACGCCGCAACCTACGGCAAGCGTCAGGGAGCCCAGATCTCAATCGTAACTGCAAGTGGTACAAATAATCTCCACGGCGCGGCCTACGAGTTCCTCCGCAACTCCGCTCTTGATGCCCGCAACTACTTCGACCAGGCTCAACCCAACGGGCGCCGCCTCCCTGAGTTCCAGCGCAACAACTTCGGCCTCTCTCTCGGCGGCCCCATCAAGCACAACAAGCTCTTTCTCTTCGGGAACTACGAAGGCTACAGGCAGAACCTCGGCCTCTCCGACGTAACGCTCGTTCCCGACACGCAGGCGCGTCTGGGCTACCTCCCCGACGCCAAAACCGGCAAGCTGACCCACGTAGGACTCGGCGCAGGTGTGGCCCCTCTCTTCAACCTCTGGCCCGTGCAGAACGGCCCCGAGCTGGTCGATCCCTCCACCGGCTTCGGCACTGGCATCGCTTACGCCTACTCCAGCCCGGAGCAGCGCATCCGCGAGGACTTCGGCACCACCCGCTTCGACGCCAACCTCAGCCCCAATGACCTCCTCTTCGCCGTCTACACCATCGACGACTCCACCGCCAACACTCCCACGCAGAACCCCCTCGCCCTCATCAACGAGGATCTCCGCGAACAGGTAGCCAGCGTGCAGGAGCAGCATGTCTTCTCGCCTAAGCTCCTCAATACCGCTCGCTTCGGTTTCTCCCGCGCCAGCTTCTTCTTCCTCGGCTCCTCCACTCCCCTCGCAGGCGCGCCCATCACAAGCTGGGTCGCAGGCCAGCCCATCGGAGCCATCGTCATCGCGGGCAGCACTGCATCCAACGGCGCATCGCAGGTCACCGGAGCCGGAGGCAACGTAGGCTCCAACAACGGCACCACCCGTAACCTCTTCACCTTCGACGACCACATCTTCTACACCGTGGGCCGTCACCAGATCGAAGCCGGCGGCTGGATTCAGCGTCTTCAGTCCAACGATAACCTCGCGCAGAACCAGTGGGGACAGGCCTCCTTCGCCAGCCTCACCACCTTCCTGCAAGGCACCGTCAAGACCTTCACCGTCGTCCCCAATCCCACCGAGTTGGGCTGGCGCTCCTGGATGGGCGCTGCCTACCTAGAAGACACCATGCACCTGCTCCCCAACCTCGAGCTCCGTGCCGGTATCCGCTTCGAGTCCACCAACGGCTTCAACGAGTCGCAGGGCCGCTCCGGAATCTACGGCTTCACCAACGGCGTCATCAACACCAACCCCACCGTAGGCTCCGCCGGTCTTCTCACCAACCGCGCCAAATTCCTGCCCGAGCCGCGCATCGGCCTCTCCTGGGATCCCTTCCGCAACGGAAAGACCGCTCTCCGCGCCGGATTCGGCCTTCACCACTCCCTGCTCGATAACCTCGACTACCGCCTCGACCAGTCCGCTCCCTTCAACACCACCCTAAGTCAGAGCAACGTAGCTCTCTCCAGCATCCACATCACCCCGCAGACCCAGCCCGGAGCAGGCAGCCTCATCTCACCTTCCAACGTCCAGACCGACATCGACACCCCCTCCGTCCTCTCGTGGGATCTCCGCATCGAGCAGCAGATCGCTCCCAACACCTCGCTCACCGTGGCCTACGTCGGTTCGCATGGCTATCACCAGATTCTCTCCGGCGATCTCAATGAGCCCGCTACCGTCACCTGCCCCAATCCCGCCTGCCCCGCTGGTCTCGCTGGAGGCACCATCTTCTACCCCACCACTACCAAGGCCAACCCTCAGGTAGCCAACACCACCTCATGGTTCTCTCAGGGCATCAGCAACTACAACGCCCTCGAAGTGGACGTCCGCCGCAGCTTCTCCAACGGCCTCCAGTTCCGCGGCACCTACACCTGGTCGAAGAACCTCGACAACGGCTCCGCCTGGAACACCAGCGTCTCCGCCAACACTCCCGCCTTCGTCTCCGTCCCCGGAAACCTCGGCCTCGACTATGGCCCGGCCGCCACGGACATCCGTCACCTCGCCTCTCTCAACGGCACCTACGATCTCCCTTTCGGTCGCAACCGCCGTTTCGCCTCGCATCTCAGCCCTGCGGCCGACAAAGCCGTCAACGGCTGGAGCCTCAGCGCCATCGCCGACATCCAGACCGGCTTCCCCTTCTCCCCGCAGCTCGGCTACAACCCCACCGGCTCCGGCGACACCCGCAACCCCGTCCGCCCCGACATCAATCCCAACTTCAAGGGCAATCTCTACCCCCACACCGTCACGCAGTGGTTCAACCCCAACGCCTTCTCCGCGCCGCTCTCCACACTCTCCAGCAGCAGCGCCATCACCGGCGGAGCGGTCGGCAACCTTGGCCGCGACACCCTCACCGGCCCCGGCCTCAGCGAGCTCGACCTCGCCCTGCTCAAGAACACCCAGCTCCGCGAAACCGTAAATCTCCAGTTCCGCGCCGAGTTCTTCAACGTCCTCAACCACACCAACTTCGCTACACCCAACGCCATCACCTACGCCTCCGCGCCCACGCTGGTCTCCGGCGTCTATACGCCGCCCAGCATCTCCTCCACCGCCGGAGTCATCACCGCAACCTCGACCACCTCTCGCCAGATTCAGTTCGGTCTCAAGCTGGTCTTCTAATCCAACGACTCACTCAAAACCACCCAAAGGGCTGCGGCAATCGCAGCCCTTTTTGCTGCAACAAAAGATCTCCTTGCATCGTCCGCCTCTCCGTCGGCGATACTGTACACGTCATCCACAATCGACAGGAGTAGATCGCATGGTCTCTGGGAACCGTCGCCGCGTCACCGCCGCATTCATCTATCTGTTCATCTTCGCTATAACGACCCTATCGGCCCAGCAGATACCGCAGTCTCTCCTCACCGGCCTCCATTGGCGCGACGTAGGCCCCATGCGCGGAGGCCGCAGCTACGGCGTAGCCGGAAGCCCCACCCAGCCCAGCACCTTCTACTTCGGCTCCGCCGGTGGAGGCGTCTGGAAGACTCGGAACGCAGGTCGCACCTGGTTCCCCATCTCCGACCAGGGCATCCCCATCGGCTCCATCGGAGCGATAGCCGTAGCTCCCTCCAACCCCAGCATCCTCTACGTAGGCACCGGCGAGCCCGACATCCGCAGCCAGCACTCCTACGGCATCGGCCTCTACAAGTCCACCGATGAGGGCAAGACCTGGACCCACATCGGCCTCGAAAAGACCGAGCACATCGGCCGCATCGTCGTCGATCCCGCCAATCCCAACCTCGTCTATGTCGCCGCCCTCGGCAGTGCCTACGCCCCCAACCCCGACCGAGGCGTCTACCGCTCCACCGACGGCGGAGTCCACTGGAAGAAAGTCCTCTTCAAAGCCTCCGACCCCGACAACGTAGGAGCCATCGATCTCGCCCTCGACCCCCAGCATCCGCGTACCCTCTACGCCTCGCTCTGGGCCACCCGACGCCCGCCGTGGTCTGTCTACGCGCCGTCCTACATGCCCGGCAGCGGTCTCTATAAATCCACCGACGGCGGCGACACCTGGCAGCCTCTCACCCGCGGCCTGCCCACCGATGGATTCATCGGCAAAATCGGCATCGCCGTCGCCCCCAGCAATCCCAACCGCCTCTGGGCCGTCGTAGACGACATCGGCTCCGCCGTAGCCGCGCCTCTTCCCACCCCCGGTATGCAGACCCCCGCCCGCGACCCCAACATCAAGCCTACCGGCGGCGTCTACCTCTCCGACGACGCCGGTTCCACCTGGCGTCTCGTCAACTCCGAGAATCGCCTCTGGGGCCGAGGCTGGTACTTCGAGTCCGTAGCCGTCGATCCCACCAACCCCGACAAGGCCTACGTCATCAACACCTCCACCTATATGACCACCGACGCCGGAAAGACCTTCCTCCCCGTCAAAGGCGCGCCCGGCGGCGACGACTACCATCAAATGTGGATCAACCCCCACGATCCCAACCGCATGGTCCTCTCCAGCGATCAGGGCACCGTAGTCAGCGTCGATGGCTCCGACACCTGGACCACCTGGTACAACCAGCCCACCGCGCAGATCTACCACGTAGCCGCCGATAACTTCTTCCCCTACACCCTCTACGGAGCCCAGCAGGACTCCGGGGCCGTCAGCGTCAGTACCTGGTCTCGCGAGGGCACCCTCTCCTTCCGCAACTGGGACCCCGCCTGCCTCGCCGGAGAGAGCAACACCGTAGTCCCCGACCCCAAGGACCACAACTTCCTCTACGGCTCCGGGGCAGGCCGCTGCAATCAGACCCTCAACGTCGCCGCCTCGCTGGGAGGCCAGCTTCCCCCCTCCGACCCCAACAACCCCGACCGCAAGACCTGGACCCTCCCCACAGTCTTCTCCACCGTCGACGAGGCTCTCTACTACTCCAACCAGTTCGTCTTCCGCACCCGCGACCGCGGCAAAAACTGGGAGAAGATCAGCCCCGACCTCTCCCGCGTTAACCCCGAAGTCCCCAAAAACCTCGATCCCATCACCGCCAAAAACATCGATGAGGTCATGACCGACCGCTTCGGCGTCGTCTACACCATCAGCCCCTCGCCCCTCAGCGCCACCACCGTCTGGGTAGGTACCGACGACGGCCTCATCCACGTAACCCGCGACGACGGCAAGTCCTGGCAGAACGTAACTCCCTCCGCCATGACCGCCTGGAGCAAGGTCTCGCAGGTCGAGGCCGGTCACTTCGACGCAGCCACCGCCTACGCCTCCGTAGACCGCCACCGCCTCGCCGACAACAAGCCCTACATCTACCGCACCCGCGACGGCGGCAAGACCTGGCAGAACATCGTCACCGGCATCCCCGAGGGCGCCTACGTCAACTCCGTCAAAGAAGACCCCATCGCCAAAGGTCTCCTCTACGCTGCCACCGAGCTGCGCGTCTACGTCTCCTTCAACGACGGCGACACCTGGCAGCCCCTCCAGAACAACATGCCCGTAGTCTCCGTCCGCGACATCATCGCCCACGGCGACGACCTAGCCATCGCCACCCACGGCCGAGGTTTCTGGGTCATGGACCAGATGACCCCGCTCCGCCAGCTAGCGGAGAAGGGAAGCCAGATCTCTTCCACCGCCGCCTACCTCTTCAAGCCCGGTGCAACCACCGCCGCCCGTCCCGGTGCCCAGAACGGAACCCCTCTCCCCCACGAGGAGCCGCAGGAGCTGAACCCTCCCACCGGCGTAGTGGCCTATTACTGGCTCAAGTCCGCCCCCACCCAGCCCCTCAAGCTCGAACTGGTCGATAGCAAAGGTGCCGTCCGTGCCTGCGCCGCCAGCGACACTCCCGTCCGCCCCGTCGATACCGAGGCCATCAACGTAGAAGCTGTCTGGCAGCAGCCCACCCCGCCACCCTCAGCCGAAGCCGGAATGCACCGCGTAGCTCTGGACGTAGCCGTCCCGCGCGGCGGAGGCGGAGGAGGCCCCCGACCCGCCGCTCCCCCCGTAAAGGACGCCTGCAACCCTACCGCCACCGCAACTCCCACCGCCCCCCGTCCACGCGGACAACGTGGAGCAGGCGGCCTCCAGCCCGGCGACTACACTATCCGTTTGACCGTAGACGGCCAGACCTACACCCAGCCTGTAACCATCCATCCGGACCCCCGTGGAGTCCCGCTGGACACCGCCACCGAAGGAGCCAACAGCCGCTCCTGACCCTTCACCACCCCTCCCAGCCACAAACACGGGTGCCCCATGTCCGAATTTTCGGACATGGGGCACCCGTGCAAAGCGCGAACCGCCTTGCGACATTGCTGCTGTCTTTGCGTTTTTCTTCCCAAGCCCTGAAGACCTGTCAACCCCCCCCCAATACCCCATAAACCAATAACAATAAACAACTTACACATGGCGTATTTCCCGTTCCGCCCCCTTAAAATGGATAAAGAGGACAAAATTCTCCAGATATGACAGGATTTACTCGAAGTCCGGACATAAACATTTTAGATAGAAGACTTTGCGCAAGATGTGACGGGGAGGGGGGGGGGTACTCGTCTGGTCTAGAATGAAGCAACCGACCGGCAAAGGACAAGGACGCATGACGCTACTGGACCTCTCAGCTTATCTCGGCCTCGGAGCCGTAGGCGCGGCCACCATCACGCTTCTGCTCGGCCTCCTGATCGCTCTGCGCTACAGTCCCGTCCGCAACTGGCCCCATCGGCGCATCAACATCTTCGCCATCCACCAGTGGACGTCCTACGCCACCGTAGTCCTCACCCTCCTCCACCCGGCCGTCCTGCTCTTCCTCCATACCCCCGTCTTCCGCGTCGTCGATATCCTCTGGCCCATCCACTCCCCCCTCCAGCCAAAACTCAACTTCGCCGGGGCCATCGCCCTCTACCTCCTCGTCATCGTCCTCCTCACCTCGCTCTTGCGCCACCCCATCGGCCGCCCCCTCTGGAAACGCCTGCACTTCCTGGCCTTTCCCGCCGCCGCCCTGCTCTTCCTCCACAGCTTCCTCACCGATCCCAACCTCAAGGACGGCCACCCCGACCTCCTCGACGGCGGCAAGGTCTTCGTCGCCGGAGCCTTCCTCGTCTGCCTCGCCGCCTCCCTTGCCCGGCTCCGCATCCGCGGCAAAGGTCTCCGCCCCCTGGCCCTCCCCAAGGTGTAACCTGAAGCAACCATTAAGATTTTTATCTTTCCGTGAGTCTTTCCCGGGTTATAGTCCGTCATGTTACAAACGGACAAATTGAACCTGCGTCAGGAATCGATTCGCATTAGGATGGTCTGGGCTATTCATTTCAAACGCTTTATAGCGGCTCCATAGGTCAGGAGTTTTCCGAAGCGTCATAGGCCAGAGCACGATGAAGTGGAATCGCTCGCTCATCGTCAGCCAATCGGATTGAACCGGACAGCAGCTTCAACCAGGATTCGAGATAGAGATCAGGCAAGGGAACAGATCGCCTGACAGTTTAGATTTCGCAGCAATTTCAGGGAGGAAAATGTCCACACTTCGTAGTCTCCTAGCCATCTTCGTCGTATTTGCCGCTGGTTTTGCCATGGCGCAGACGCCCGACACCGCAACACTCACGGGTCAGGTCTTCGACTCCGCGCACGCCGCCATCCCGTCTGCAACCGTAACGGTGACCAATCGCCTCACCGGCTTCCGCCGTACCGTCCAGACCGGCCCGCAGGGTAGCTTCTCCCTCGTCGGCCTGCCCGTCGCGGATACCTACGATATCGAGGCCACCAGGGACGGCTTCGCCCCCGCGCATCTCGGCCACGTCGAGCTGGCAGGCGGCAGCACCGCTACCGTCACCGTGACGCTCAACGTCTCTCCCGCCAGCGTCATCATCACCACCACCGGCACCACTACCGACGTCCGCACCGACCAGCCTCAGCTCGGCAACCACCTCAGTTCTGAGCTCATCGACAAGATGCCGCTGCTCAACCGCCGCATCACCTTCCTGCCATTGCTGAACGCCGCCAACCGCCCCGCAATCAATCAGGGCGACATCTTCATGAACCAGAACCTCATTACCACCAACGGCGCAGGCCGCCGCCAGGCATGGTTTGAGGTTGACGGTGCCAACGCCATTGACGGCTGGGGCCGCCAGACCATCTTCACCAACATCCCCGAGTCCGCCGTCGAGGAGATGAACGTCCTCACCAGCGCCTTCTCCGCCGAGTACGGCGGCTCCACCGGCAGCGTCATCAACATCGTCACCAAGAGCGGCGGCGACAAGTTCCACGGCGATGTCCTTGGCCTCTACCGCCCCTCCGCCTCCGAGGCCAAGCTCTCCGGCTTCACCACCTCCAACGCCACCAGCGGCAACGACATCTCCAACGACACGCTCGACCAGGTAGCCGCCTCTCTCGGCGGCAAGCTCCTCAAGCACGACCCCACCTACTTCTTCGCCGCCGGTGAGTTTACTCAGCAGAACCGCGCCTCACCCGTCACCTCGCCCCTGGCCCCCGGCAACTTCATCGGTCACTATCGCGACTTCATGGGTCTTCTCCGCATCGACCGCCAGATGAGCGCCAACAACAACGCCTTCCTGCGTCTGAACGTCGACAACTTCTACGACACCAACCCCAACGGCATCGTCGGCGGCTCCAGCCTGCCCACCGTAGCCCGTACCTTCCGCCGCAAGACCTACACTACCGAGTTAGGCGACACCGCGGCCCTCTCCTCGAAGCTCGTCAACAATCTGCGCGTGCAGTTCCAACTCGCCTCTCCCATCACCGAGTTCGATCCTGCCGTCTACTCCACCCAGTTCGTCGTTCCCATCGCCGGAGCGGCAACCTTCACCTCCGGTACTTCTCAGTCCGCGCTGCTCATGAACCGTCAGTTCGAGGTTAGCGAGACGCTCTCCGCCACGCTCGGCAAGCACCAGCTAGCGGTCGGCGGTAACTGGGTCTACTCCCACACCGGCGGCAACAGCAAGGAGTTCGGCGGCCCGGTCTATCTCGGCTCCTTCACCTACAAGACCTGCAGCTTCACCGTAGCCGTCTGCGAAAGCCCCACCTACCTCAACAACATCGCCAACGTGCAGAGCTACACCCAGAGCTACGGCAACGCGGCTTACACGGTCAGCGACAACCTCTTCGCGGTCTTCGCGCAGGATGACTTCCACGCCACCCGCAAGCTCACCCTCAACCTCGGTCTCCGCTACGAGCAGCAGACCTTCACCGACGCTCGCCTCAACTTCGGCCCCCGCGTAGGCTTCGTCTACGATCCTCGCGGCACCGGAGAAACCGTCATCCGCGGCGGCTTTGGCATGTACTACTCGCAGATCGTCGACAACTCACAGGCGAACTACTCGCTCGTAGGCCCCACCGGCGTCTTCAACTACACCGCGCAGTCCGGTCAGGTTGGCTTCCCCACCAGCATCGCCGCCGCGCCGCTTCCGGCCTTTCCGGCAACGGCCGTCGCCCCGCTGCGCAGCCTCTACATCCGTCCCGGCAACAGCGCGTATCTGAACCAGTTCTTCGATACCTCCACGCTCTACGGCTACCCGGACAAGCTCCTCAATCCCTACTCTGAGCAGTGGACCGTCAGCCTTGAGCAGCGTCTCACCACCCACACTATCCTCAGCCTGGACTACGTCGGCACGCACACTGTCCACAACGTGCGCCCGCTCGACGTCGATCCTCCAACCTCCTTCATCCGCACCGCCCAGAACCAGACCCGGAGCGCGCAGGCCGCTAATTGCACTCGTCCTTACTGGGTCGCGTGGTATCAGCAGCACAACCTCACCTGCAACACCACCACGGCGACAAACCCGCAGCCGCCCTACGCGGTCATCCAGTCCGACGTCAATGACGGTTACGTCCGCTACAACGCGCTCGACGCAAATCTCCGTCACAACTTCGGAGCCAAGGGAATGTTGCTCGCCAGCTACACCTGGTCCCACACCATCGACAACGTCGATCCCGACACCACCAGCCAGAACCCCAACGACCCCCGCATGACCGGCAGGGCCGAGCAGGGCAACGCGATCTTCGACCAGCGCAGTCGCTTCGTTGTTAGCGGCTTCTATGTCTTCCCCTTGAAGATCCAGTTCGGCGGCATTCTCACGGTGGCCACTGGCCTCCCCTACAACCTCGTTACCGGAACCACCAACAGCGGAGATACCGGTGGCACCACCGACCGTCCTGTCATCAACGGTGCCGTCATAGGCAGAAACACCGGCCGTGGCACTCCCATCTACTCGTTCGATCCCTTCCTCGCCCGCGAGTTCCCGCTCTTCAGCGATCGCGTCCGCCTCAACCTGCGTGCCGAGGCCTTCAACGTCCTCAACCACGCCAACTTCGTAGGCTTCACCAACACCTACGGCAACAACCCGACAGCTCCTGCCACGCTCGGCGCTCCGCTTGCCGGTATCACCGCTCAACTTCCCGCGCGGCAGATGCAGTTCGCCGCCCGCATCACGTTCTAAATGAGGGTATCCATGTTGTTGAATCGTCTTCTCCGTACTGCCCGGTCTGTATCTGGGTTCTTCTACCTCTGGGCAGTACTGGCGATTCTCGGCGGCCCTCATCTTCACGCTCAGGCCAACACCGGGTCCCTGTACGGCACAGTAGTTGACGCTCAGGGACTCGCCGTACCCGGTGCCACCATCACCATCCGCAGCACCGATCTCCTCTCCGCCCGCACTGCCGTCGCCGACCGCGGCGGCCAGTTCGGCGTCACCGGCCTCGTCCCCGGAGCCTACACGGTCGAGGCTCGCAACAAATCCCTGGTCCTCCGCCGCCCCGTCCGCCTCACTGTAGGCCTCGGCAGCCGCGTTCAGCTAGCCATCAAGCTTGAGGTCGCAACCGTCCGCCAGTCCGCCACGGTCAACGCCCGCGGCGCAACCTCCGAGGGCAACACCGTCGCGCCTCCCATCAACCAGACCGAGTCCTCTATCAGCAACTTCTTCGCCGGGACCGTCGTCACCTACCTGCCCAACCGCGACCGCGACATCACCCAGTTCAACCAGCTCTCCGCCAACGCCCACGAGGACTCCGAGGGCTCCGGCGTCATCGTCGCCGGGCAGCGTTCCAGCTCGCTCCTCACCCAGCTCGATGGCGTCGACTTCAGCAGTCCGCTCTTCGGCGGCGCTCGCGGAGCCGAAGACCGCAGCTTCTTCCTTCCCCAGACCGTCGTGCGCGAGTTCCAGATCGTAAGCTCCGGCGTCACCGCCGACTCCGGCCCCACCAACGCCGGCCTTATCAACGTGGCCACTAAAGAGGGTTCGAACAAGCTCCACGGCGAGGCCTTCTATACCATTCGTCCCTCTGCCCTCACCGCCGCCGACGCCTTCGGCAACTCGCTCGACAACTTCCAGAGCACCTATGGCGGCTCCTTCGGCGGACCCATCCGCAAAGGCCGCAGCTTCTTCTACACCGGCTTCGAGCAGGACTTCCTCCACGCCCCCTACTTCACGCAGTTCCAGCCCCAGGCCGCAAACACCATCCTTCCATCCACACTCAGCCAGCTTCAGGGCCAGATCGTCGAGCACAACACGCCGCTCTCCTACTCCGCCCGCGTCGACCAGATCATCAACCCCGCCAACACACTTAACTTAGAGTTCGCCTTCAACCGCATCCGCGTCTCCAACCTCGGTGACGGCCTCACCCGCAGCATCGCCACACAGGCAAACTCCGCCTCCCTCAGCGGCCAGAGCATCTGGAGCAAGATCGGCCTCACCACCGTCCTCAGCCCGCGTAGCGTCAACCAGGCCATCGTCTCCTGGTCCTCCGACCACCGCAACCAGACCCCCAACTCCACCGCGCCCGAGTTCTTCATCAACGGCTTCGGCATCCTCGGCGGCGACTCCCTCGGCCAGCATCTCTTCACCGGCCAGCACCTCCAGCTAGCCGACGGAGTCTCCATCACCCGCGGCTCCTCCCTCCTCCAGTTCGGGGCCAGCTTCGACAACGACCCCGTCTACGAGCAGCGCGAAGAGAACCTAAACGGCCGCTTCGACTACAATTCCCTCGCCGACTACCTCGCCAACACCCCCCGCCGCTTCCAGCAGACCTTCCTCACCGGCAACACCCGCTTCAGCGGCACCGTCCGCCAGCTGGGCCTCTACGCCAACGGACGCTTCGACCTCGCCCGCCACCTCACCCTCACCGCCGGTCTCCGCTGGGCCGCCCAATGGAACCCCCAGCCGAATCCCCAGCCGGGAGTTACCAACTCCACCACCCTCGCGCAAACCCAGCGCATCCCCAACTCCCTCCTCCAGTGGCAGCCGCGCCTCGGTCTCGCCTGGAACCCCGTCTCCAAAACCGTCGTCCGACTCTCCAGCGGCCTCTACTCCGCCGCCACGCCAGCCACCATCTTCCACCGCGTCTTCACCGATAACGGCCTCAACACCCTCACCGCCGACAGCTACTTCGATCCGCAGCTCCTCACCCTCACCGGCGCCCATACCAGCGCGCCACACGCATTATCCACGCCGCCATCCACACTTTCCACGCCAAATTCGCTGGCCGTCGGCATCGATCCCAACTTCCGCAACCCCACCTCCTTCCAGGCCGCCGCCACCATCGACGAGATCGTCTCTCCCAGGCTCACCCTCCGCGCAGGCTACCTCCACGCCGGTACCTGGGACCTCCAGCGCCGCCTCGACGAGAACCTGAACCCACCCAACGCCAACGTCTCCGGCCTCCCCATCTTCCCCGCAACACGCCCGGTCGCTGGCTTAGGCCGCTTCCTCGTCAACCAGTCCAGCGCGCACTCCACCTATAACGCGCTCAACATCTCGGTCATCTCGCAGATCTCCCGCCGCTCGCAGTTCACCATCAACTACACCCTCGCCAAGACCAACGACAGCGACTCCAACATCGGTCCCTACGGCATCGACTCCGCGCTCAGTCCCTTCCAACTCTCGCTGGAACGCGGCACCTCTGCTCTCGACGTCCGCCACGTCTTCAACCTGAGCGCGATCTTCAACCTGCCCTACGGCTTCAAGCTCAATCCGTTCCTGCTCGTCCACTCGGCCTCGCCCTACACCGCTATCACCGGCTTCGACCAGCAGAACGACGCGAACGACTTCAATGACCGAGCCATCGTCAACGGCGCTCTCACCGCACGAAACTCCTTCCGCCAGCCAGCCTTTGCCGATGCCGATATCCGCATCGTCAAGGACATCACCCTCAAGGGCGAAGGCCACCACCTCGATCTCTTTATGGATATCTTCAACATCACCGGCTCCTCCAACCGAGGCTTCGGGGCCGAGCAGGTCAGCCTATACGGAACATCTGCCTCACCAGTTTTCTCCGCCGGACAAGCTCTCTTCGCCCCCGGAGTCACCCGCCTCGGCGGCCCACGCGAAGTTCAGTTCACCGCTCGGCTCGTCGCGTTTTAGCCTTCGAGAGAGAGGCGTTGCAAATTAAGTTGGTAGCGGGAATCTCACCTGCTACCATACATCACACGAGGCGAGCACCGCCCGATTCAGGAGTATTAAATGGCAAGCGGAACAGTGAAATGGTTTAACGACGCGAAGGGCTTTGGATTCATCACCCCGGAAGATGGTGGTGAGGATCTCTTTGCGCACTATACAGCGATCAACTCCACGGGATTCAAGTCCCTTCAGGAAGGCCAGCGCGTCACCTTCGACGTTGTCAACGGCCCCAAGGGCAAGCAGGCTTCCAACATCCAGCCCGCCTGAGCCAGATGTGCAGCCGTCGAGGCTGTAATTGGCTTATAAAATAACTTTTCCCCGACCAGCGTCCAGTCAGGAGACTGGCAGGCATTCCGTCTGCCAGCCTCTTGGCCCGCCGGTGGAATCAAGGTGTCTTGGTGGAGCGCCTTGCCGCTTATGAGAAGCGTCTGCTGGTTACGGCGGCTTCTTTTTTGTTTTTCACAAAACGAAAATAAATATTACTTACGAACATCGTTCCTCTTTTCTACCTGTTTGGGTATCAGGAGGATACGAGCGGTAGAGCGTGGGAGTCCTCGTGATCGTGCTGAGGCACGCGCAACTCTCCATACCAGTCATGGGTCTTTATCCCAGCGTCTTTCGCAGACATCAAAACCGCCATCTCGCACAACAACTTGTTCCCACGAACTCACGTCCTAAGAATCAGTAGTTGTAAGGAGATTGAACGATGAAAAAATTCCTCCTCGCTTCCGTCTGCGGCCTTTTGTTCGCGGCAGGCATCGCCCAGGCACAGATAGCCATTCGCATTGGACCGCCTCCACCGCCACGCGAAGTTGTTCCGGTACGCCCTTATGGGCATCCCGACTGGGTCTGGCAGCCCGGCTATCAGCGTTGGGACGGAGCTCGGTATGTCTGGGTTCCCGGAGCATACGTGGCTCCTCCCCGCCGCGGAGCCCGCTGGGTTCCTGGCCGCTACGTTCGCCGCGGCGGCGGCTGGTACTGGACCGACGGCCGCTGGCGCTAGCCCATTAGCCTGACGAGTCACCATCGAGTGGCTCGTCAGGCTATCATCGAAGTATGACTCCCGAAGCCCGCGCAAAGAACATCAAGGTCCTCATCTTCGACGTGGACGGCGTCCTCACCGACGGCCAGATCTTCGTCATCCCCAACGCCGAGGGCAACGGAATCGAAGCGAAGCCTTTCTCCGCGCACGACGGGCTCGGCATCTCTCTCGGTCGTCTCGGCGGTCTCCGCATCGGCATCATCACCAAGCGCAACTCGCAGACGGTAGCCATCCGCGCCCGCGACCTCAAGCTGGAGTTCGTCTATCAGGGCCAGGCCCACAAGATGAACGCCATCCGAGAGATCCTCCAGAAGACCGGCTACACCCTCGATCAGCTCGCCTACGTCGGCGACGACGTCATCGACCTTCCCGTTATGCGCCAGTGCGGCCTCGCCATCGCCACCGCAAACGCCCGCCAGCAGGTCAAGGCCATCGCGCACCACGTCACCCCCAACGCCGGAGGCTTCGGCGCAGGCCGCGACGCCATCGACTTCATCCTCACCGCCCAGGGCACCCTCGAAAAAGTCATCGAGCAGTACCTCGACGAATCCGACTCATCCGCAGCCTCCGCCGACGTCGGCACCGGCAACATGTAGATAACAAAGCGGCGAGCAGGATAGCGAAGAAAGGTCGAACAAAACCGCGCTACAATCAGCGAATGCCGCTGGAGATTCCCCCAGCCCTCGCCTGGGCGCACCCCGTCACGGCCGAGTGGTTCCTCACCAAATTCGGCAGCCCCACCGAGCCGCAAATCCACGGCTGGCCCAGCATCCTCGCCGGGGACGCTACCCTCATCTCCGCCCCCACCGGCTCCGGCAAAACCCTCGCCGCGTTCCTCGTCTGCATCGACCAGCTCCTCCGCCAGTCCCTCTCCGGCCAGCTCCCGCCGTCCACGCAAGTCATCTATGTCAGCCCGCTCAAAGCCCTCTCCAACGACGTCCAGAAAAATCTAGACGCCCCCCTCGCCGAAATTCAGCAGTTAGCCCTCTCCCGCGGCTACCTAAGCCCCGAAATCCGCACCGGCGTCCGCACCGGCGACACCCTCCCCCGCGAGCGAGCCGCCATGCTCCGCAACCCGCCCCACATCCTCGTCACCAC
>JAATEV010000052.1 GCA_015655585.1 Terriglobales bacterium
CCGGAGGTGACGCGGATGATGGGCGAGAAGTCCACGGCGCGGCAGACGATGAAGAAGGCGAAGGTGCCGATTCTTCCGGGCTCGGATGGGGTGATCGAGAGCGAGGGCGAGGCGCTGGAGTGGGCGCGGAGCGTTGGGTACCCGGTGATCCTGAAGGCGGTGGCGGGCGGCGGCGGGCGCGGAATGCGTATCTGCCGTAACGCGGAAGAACTGCCGGGGCTGTATCAGCAGGCATCGCAGGAGGCTGCGAACGCCTTTGGCAACGGCGATCTGTACATGGAGAAGTTCATCGAGCGGCCTCGTCATATCGAGTTTCAGGTGCTGGCGGACGAGCATGGCAATGTGATGAGTCTGGGGGAGCGCGAGTGCTCGATTCAGCGGAGGCACCAGAAGCTGATCGAGGAGGCTCCGAGTCTCCAGATCACGCCGAAGCTGCGCGAGGAGCTGGGGAAGACGATCAAGCGTTCGCTGGAGAACATCGGCTACTGGAACGCGGGGACGATTGAGTTCCTGATGGATGAGGACGGCAAGATCTACTTCATCGAGATGAATACGCGCATCCAGGTGGAGCACTGCGTGACCGAGATGGTGACGGGGATTGACCTGGTGAAGGCGCAGCTCCGGATTGCGGCGGGCGAGAAGCTGACGTCGATTATCACGAAACCGGTGGAGATTCGCGGGCACGCGATTGAGTGCAGGATCAACGCGGAGCATCCGGAGAAGTTCACGCCGAGCGCGGGCAAGATTACGGCATTCAACATTCCGGGAGGGAACGGGGTCCGCGTGGACACGGCACAGTATGCAGAGGGCGTGGTGCCGCCTTACTACGACTCGATGATCGCCAAGCTGATCTGCTATGGAGCAGACCGGACGGAGGCAATGGACAAGATGCAGAGGGCGTTGAGCCAGTTTGTGGTGCAGGGTATCCATACGACGATTCCGCTGCACCAGAAGATCTTCGCGGATGAAGAGTTTCGTGCCGGAAAGTTCGATACGAAGTTCATGGAGCGGTTCTTCGAGCGGCAGAAGGAGAGCTAGGTGGCGGGGGGGCTGCCGAAGCTTTATCCGATTGTGGATGCCGGAGTTCTGACGCGACGCGGCCTGGATGTTGGCCGGTTTGCCGGAGAGCTGCGGGAGGCCGGGGTGCGGCTGTTGCAGTATCGGGACAAGACGGGCGAGCCGCAGGAGATTTTGCGGGCGGCGGCGGCGATTCGGGCGGAGTTTGCGGGAGTGGATTGCAGGATGATCCTGAACGACCGAGCGGATTTGGCGGCGCTGGCGGATTGGGACGGGGTGCATGTGGGGCAGGGAGACCTGTTGCCGGAGGACGCTCGGCGGGTGGTCGGAGCTGCTCGGTGGGTTGGGGTTTCGACCCATACGGAGGAGCAGGTTCGGCTGGCGGAGTTGAGCTGCGCGGATTATGTGGCCGTGGGGCCGGTGTTCGCCACGGGGACGAAGCTGGATGCGGAGCCGGTGATCGGGCTGGAGGGCGTTCGTCGCGCGAGGGAGCTGACGACAAAGCCGATTGTGGCGATTGGCGGGATTACGAGAGGAAATGCACGCAGCGTTGTCGAGGCAGGGGCGGATTGCGTGGCCGTCATCAGTGGTCTGCTGGCGGAAGGAGAGGGCGTTGCAAAGGTAGCAAGAGACTTTCTCGACGTTTTACGGTAGAACTGACGAAACGTGAATTTTCGACAAGGATGGGGTTGGCCCCTGTCCGGCCGCGTGGTCTGGGTTTCCGGCTGCGGGAGAGTCGCCTAAGTTTTGCGTTGCCGGGCGTTCCGGTGTGGATGTTTTTTGAAGGAATGGAGAACCGCGATCGATGAAGAATTTGTTTGCAGTTAAGCCGCTCTCTCGTCTGTTGCAGGAGGCCGAGAACGAGGGGGAGAGTGGGCTGAAGCGTACGCTGGGGCCGTTGAACCTGATTACGCTGGGAATTGGCGCCATCATCGGCGCGGGCATCTTTGTGCTGACGGGGCAGGCCGCGGCGAAGCACGCCGGTCCGGCGGTGATCCTGAGCTTTGTGCTGGCGGGCATTACGTGCGCGTTTGCGGGGCTTTGTTATGCGGAGTTCGCTTCGCTGATTCCGATTGCGGGGTCGGCCTATACCTACGGGTACGCTACGCTGGGCGAGTTTGTGGCGTGGATTATCGGCTGGGACCTGGTGCTGGAGTATGCGTTCGGCGCGGCTACGGTGGCCTCGGGCTGGAGCGGGTACCTGGTCGGGCTGCTGCAAGACTTCCATATTTATATTCCTCCGCAGTTGACGACGACGCCGGGGAATGTGCTGTACCTGTTCCATGAACGCTGGGTGGCGCTGACGGCGATTCCGGCCGGAGTCGATCCGGCGTCGCTGCCACATGTGACGGGCCTCTTCAACCTGGTGGCCTTTCTGGCGATTGCGGCGATCACGATTATTCTGATCGTCGGGATTCAGGAGTCGGCGAACCTGAACACGGCGATTGTGATTGTGAAGCTTGGCGTGGTGGGGATCTTCCTGGCGCTGGGCATCTGGTACCTTCTGCACCACCCGGCGCAGGCGAAGGCGAACTGGACTCCGTTCATTCCGCCGAGCGAAGGGCCAGGGCAGTTCGGGCTCGGCGGCATTACGGCGGGCGCGGCTTCGATCTTCTTCGCCTATATCGGGTTTGACGCTGTCTCCACGGCGGCGCAGGAGGCTAAGAATCCGAAGCGCGATATGCCGATCGGCATCCTGGGATCGCTGGTGGTGTGCACGGTGCTCTACATCCTGGTTTCGGGCGTGCTGACCGGGCTGGTGAACTATAAGGCTCTGAATGTCGGCGACCCGGTGGCGGTCGGCATCGACGTGACCGGCGTGCGCTGGGGCTCGATTCTGGTGAAGGTCGGCGCGGTGTTCGGGCTGGCCACGGTGATGCTGGTGATGCTGCTGGGCCAGTCGCGCGTGTTCTTTTCGATGTCGCGGGACGGGCTGCTGTGGAAGTGGGCGGGAGTGATCCATCCCAAGTTCCGGACGCCGTGGATTTCGAATCTGGTGGTTGGCGCGATTGTTGCGTTCATGCCCGCGCTGCTGCCGATCGATAAGTTGAGCGAGCTGGTGAATATGGGCACGCTGCTGGCGTTCGCGATTGTGTGCGCCGGAGTGTGGATTCTGCGGCGGCGCAATCCTGATCTGCACCGCCCGTTCAAGACGCCTCTGGTGCCTCTGGTGCCGATCCTGGGGATCATCAGCGCGCTGTACCTGATCTGCAGCCTGCCTACGCTGACCAAGGTGGTCGTGCTGGGATGGCTGGCGTTTGGGCTGCTGATCTACTTCACGTACAGCCAGAAGCACAGCAAGGTACAGCAGGCGATTCGGGCAGGGGAGAAGTAGTCCCGCTTTGGTCGTAAACAGGAAGGCCCCCGATTTCGGGGGCCTTTTGCTATTGGGGTAGGGTTTTAACGGCGTAACGGTGATCAAAAGGATTTTTAAAGACTGATAAGAGCGGATTTCTAAAAGCCGACTGTGGCTGGCGCGGATTTTTACGGATGAAAGGTGATTATAAGTACGGATTTAAAACAAAAGCGACTGCTTGTGGGCTGGGTAAGACACGGGCAGAGAAGCGGATTTCTCCGCTACGCAGCGCGATGAGACTGCGCAGCTTCGGTCAGAATGACGGCATGGAAATTTAGAGGTTGGGGGCTTTGGAGGGGGGGATGGTGCGCCCGGAAGGAGTCGAACCTCCGACCTTTTGGTTCGTAGCCAAACGCTCTATCCAGCTGAGCTACGGGCGCACATTGCTTGATTGGCAACTTTCTAAAGATAACGGAATTTTCATTTTCAATCAAGTTTTTGAGAGCCGTGGTAGTGGGTCAGTTTGAAATCCACAGGGATTGCGGGTCTTAGCGTATCGGCGCACAATGGGAATATGGATATCAACACGCTGGCAAAATCAATAGTCGATCAGGCTATAGGCGAAAAACAAAAAAAGAAGATTCAGCCCGCCACGGCTAAGAGAGGTATAGCAAGAGCTGCTTCGCTGACCCCGGAACGGCGTAAAAAAATCGCAGAAAAAGCCGCCCAAAAGAGATGGGCGGCGTCTAAAGATTAGGTGCGCCGAGCGGGGGAGTATGCCTCATAACCCGCTCGGGTACTTGTAAAGATAGGGTTTTCACCCTATGGTGGTATTTCAATCGTAATAACGATCCCGAACATCAAGATTGTGATTACGAGCCGATGGTGAGAGTTCTTTCCCTTTTGCATAGGACTCTCGCTTTCTATAGGATCGCCCGACTTGTCCAAGGTCGGGCGTTTCCGTCTTCCGACGAAAACTATTTGGCTGCTGCATATGCCTCCAACTTGTCGATTAGATCGAAAACGAATTTCCGGTCTTCCGAGTTGAGCGAGAACAAATCGAGCGTTGCCGATAGTGTGAGTTGGCCCCCACTAGTCAGTGAAACTGATTTAGATGTCCCTGCAGGCTTACCACTTTCTGGCATCGCGGGAAGCTTAGTAGAAGTTACAGTCGCAGCCTTCTTCGGTGTGGTTCTACGCGGCTTGCGTGCTCCTTTGGCTTTACCATCCTTCGGAAGGATGAATGAGGACAGGGGAATAGCTGCATACGTCGCTGCGCTAATGAAGAAGCGCACAGCCTTCACCCTGGTATCGCCCGAGACGTTATAAAGTTCCCCCAGTTTCTCTTCAAAATGGCTCCGGGTGGCCTTCGTAAGGTCGATGGCGATGAGATCATCATACGAATCACGAATGACCTTGGAGAGTTGCTCCTTACGTTCGTCCTCGGTTCCCTTGACCACACTTTCCAGCAGGGGAGTCGGCTCATCCTCACCCTTCAACAGGCCGAAAAACCTCAATGCGATAAACAACTGCGTTTGAGCGTTCCAAGCAATTCCCGAAAACACCGAGCGGTCAATACGGCTAGGGATACCTTTCGCCAACTGGTCAAGGGCATTCTTGAAAGTAGCCCACGGTACGTATGCTGCCGTTCTTTTCTGCACCTCTACCATATTGCCTTACCTCCATTGGGATAAGTATACGCACATACCGTATCGACGATGCAAGTCAATTTCTTACGATTTTTCCTTTGAGGTACAAGAATCGCCTCATAAAATTGCAACATGTAAGGAGGAAATATAACAAATGAAAACAGTTACCGTCATTGTTTACGGAGGAACGATTGAGAAAAAGATTTTGGTAGAAGATAGGGGAAATATTCTTATTGTGACCACCGAAGATGAATGGAAGGCTGCCGAGCGGGAGAATAGACCCCCTGTCGCGATCGGCTTCAGAAGGGAGTATTTGGTAGAGTAGGTGTTGACAGTAGGTAAAGGTATAAAGCATAATGGTCATTATGAACTGCTTGAGCATATCCAAACGCGCTCGCATCATCGCTTGTCTCGTTGAAGGAAACAGCATTCGTGCCACCGTGCGTATAACGGGATTCGCAAAGAACACGATTACCAAGTTGCTGGTTGAGATGGGGCAAGCCTGCATGGCTTATCACGATGAACATGTACGCGGTCTGCGTTGCAAACGTGTCCAATGCGATGAAATTTGGTCATTCGTCGGCGCGAAGATGAAGAACGTCCGCGAGGAGAATGCCGATAAGCAGGGTGATTTTTGGACATGGACAGCGCTCGATGCTGACTCCAAACTCATCGTGAGCTACCTTGTAGGCCAGCGTGGCCCCAAATGGGCAAACGCTTTTATGGAGGATGTAGCATCGCGCATCAACTCTCGTATCCAAATCACCACAGACGGGCATAAGGCTTATGCGGAAGCCGTGGAAGGTGCATTTGGGATGGATGTTGATTACGCGATGCTGATAAAGCTGTACGGGTCAGATTCCTTTGACACGAAGTACAGTCCAGGCGAGTGCATCGGAACACAGACGGCTGTGCTGCAGGGCGATCCCGATCCGCGCCACATCAGTACATCATTTGTAGAGCGTCAGAATCTCACTATGCGTATGGGAATGCGGCGTTTCACCCGTCTGACGAACGGATTCTCCAAAAAGGTAGAGAACCATGAGGCTGCAATCGCTCTGCACTTTATGCACTATAACTTCTGTCGCATTCATAAGACTCTTCGCGTGACTCCGGCAATGGAGGTCGGGATCGCACATCATGTTTGGTCAATTGAAGAGTTGGTGGGGTTACTTGATTAGTTCGCAGGCATTTACTTCCAATGCGTTTGCGATTCTTTCCAAGGCACGGAGACCGAGTTCCTTCGAGCCGTCTTCAACTCGATTGATATGCTCTCGACTCAGTTCTGCATGATCGGCGAGGATCTGCTGCGTCCAACCTTTTTTGATACGCGCAGATTGAATGCGTTCCCCGACTTTTACACAGATATCTGTTGCCACCTCACCATCTTGGCGATATATTTAGCCTCAATAGTGATCGATAGGTCACTAGCGGGGAAGACATTGAAAATAAACAGATTATTGGCGATAAGTACCGTGGCCTTTTCAGCTATGTCCACAATAGGACAAGGCGCTCATCCAAATAATGAAATAGTTCATGTTACGAGCGTTAGAGAAGAGAATCATGCAAAACGGGTCGTAATGCGCAGCAAAGAAGCGACCTACGTCTTTTATTGCAATATTGGCGCACCCGGATGTACCACACCTATTTCGGGTAAATCATATTGGCTGCTTACAGATTCACAACCAGTTGGAAAACTGGATATGGCGTGGATGAAGGATTGGTATGTTGAGTATCACGACGCCACAAATATGGGCATTATCCCGACTTCAAATGATTGGATGGGAAAACAAAAAGACTTTATGGGCGAATATCGCCAAGTTGGAGTCTATTGGCTATCCAGCATGACGGTGACAAGATGAAGGCTCTACTTTTTGGAGTATTTTTCTTTCTTCCTTTATCCTCCGTTGGACAAAATTCAACGAAGGGTTCCGATCTCTACCGTCAATGTATCAATTGGCGAATGGAAACTGTAACGGTTGGGGAAATGGACGAGGCCAATCAATGCCTTTCCTACATTGAGGGGTTCATTGATGGGAAAGGTCCGGAGTTCAAGTATGGATGTCTTCTCGGTATTTCATCTAAAGACATGATCGAAGATTATCTTGAACGAATGAAGAAAAATTCTGATTATATGAAAATGAGCAAAAGGTTAGGACTGAATTATTCACTGACCAAGCTATGTCTTGAACGAAATCAAAAATCTGTCAAAAAATAAGTTTCGGCTAAATAGAAAGAGAAAGACATGGATGATAAGGATTTATTGCTCGTTTTGACCATCTGTAAATTGCTCGGAGCCTCTAAGACGGTGAAGGATGCTGAAAATGCTCATCAGTGGGCAATAGAGGAAGTGGTGAAGCGTCGTCGTTTTGAAGCAAGATCGCATTCAGAGCCAGAGGATCGGTTTTGAAAACATAGTCATCTGCGAAGCGAAGCAGTTTAATTGCTCGCTCCATAATGTCGATATGATCGCTCGTCCATGAATCAGAAAATCGTCCCCGCATAAAGGACAGCAAATCTTCGACTTCTTTATCTTCTATTTTGATATTGAGATGAATCGCCATATTTTAATCCTTTCTTTCAAACTGACCCACTACCAGAGCCGTGCCGATAGAGGGAGATGTGGTGTCTTGTTGCTATGATTTCCCGTTTTGGTGCTTGGGAAATTTCTTCTGTTATTCGGGAAGAATTTTCTTGCATACGAATAGAAGCTCTTCTGTTTAGGATGAGCTATTCCTTTATCGAGAAGTTGGTCTACATGTCGTCATTGGTGCACGTTGAGCAGCATATGCAAATTGATGAATGCCTTGGTAAGACAACTGTGATCCGGCGGAGACCATCTCCGCGGCAGGGCATGGCGCTGGAGATTCTGGGTCATGCGATTGAGTACCTGATGGACTCTTACGTTCTGATGGACTCCAGCGATGGAGGGCCGTGCGATGCGGAAGCCGCCCATATCCTGATGGACCTGAACCGGAGGATCTTTCTGGAGTGTCCTGAGGTCGTTCCGTTCTACCGTAGGATGCAGAGCAGGTTCTTCGGGATCATGGGACGGGCACAGGGTATGGGCAGGACTTCTTAGGCCGTATTGGCTTTCTTTGAACGGACGGGGCTTTAGCCGTGCCCTTTTAAAGAAAGCGGTATTGACTCGCTTTCCGCAATGCTAGAGCCTGCAATTTATCGATACACCCTGGTCGCTAGCCGGTGTCTTCAATGTGGCAAGGATCTTTTATGCGGCCAAGATCGGGGCGACCGTCGGCTTCGACTGTTTCACGGAGTGGCTAAGGCGCATAAAAGGGGCTTCGACAGCTTGATAGAAGAGCCATGAGCCAAGGATGACGGAAGCGACATAGATAGGAAAGATCGCCAGGGGACGCAGGGAGTGTCCGAGCAGCGCGATGAGGGTGAAGAGGACCGTTCCGTGAACGAGGTAGAGGCTGTAGGATATCTCGCCGAGAAACCGCAATGGCTTCGATTTGAGCCATGCGCCCACTGTTCTGGACCCGAGCCCGACGATCATCAGCCCCAGGACTCCCAGGCAGATCGGTAGATCGCCCGCGTGCCACAGGGGAGTGGCTTGCAGGCGGTAGCTCTCGTTATAGATGAGGAGGGAGAGCACAAGGATGGCGATTCGCTGCCATTTCGCTAAAGACTGATACCAGACGGTGATGGGCTGCACATTCTTCGCTAGGGCAATGCCGAGCATAAAGACGGCTATGTATTCGAACGTGACCAGCCATCGGTCGTCGAGATGAGCGGAGAGCCAGCCGCCGGGTTGGAAGCCGAGGAAGAACAGGAGAAGAACCGTTATCAGGAACAGGAGGCGAGGAAGACGCACCGCCATGAGGAAGACAAGAGGGAAGAGGATGGAGATCCTCATCTCGTAGACCAAGGACCAGAAGGCCAGATTGTAGCGGGCGAAGTCGTAGTTTCCCAGGAAGAGAACGCCTTGAAGCACCGACTGTTCCGTGACGGGATCCTTCCAGTCGTGCCCGCCGATTCGTCCGTGCCAGATCGCACAACCGGCGACGGCGAGGAACAGGGCCACAAGATAAGGTCCATAGATTCTCAGCACTCTTCGCAGCAGAAAGACGGAGTAGGACTGCGTCTTGCCTGCGAGACGCGGCAGTGCGAGGACGAATCCGCTGAGTACGAAGAAGAACATCACGGCTTCGTGTCCTGCGGTGAAGGGATGCAGGATTGTCTCGGGCCATCCGCTGGTAAAGGAGTTTTTATAGAGAGAGATTTTGAAGTGATGGACCAGTACGACGACGGCAGCCAGACCCCGCATGGAATCCAACTCCAGATACCGCTTTGCAGGGGAGGTTTGCGGTGAGGGAGCCTCGGAGCGAGTGCCGGGCATCTTTACTTTGAGCCCCGGTATTGCGCTGTTTGAGGATGAGGCACGGAATTCGCGGTGTTCCACATCGCTTCCCCTGGACAGTCTTAGAAAAAGTACGGACCCTTAGTAGAAGATGGTGCGCCGGGAAGGCTTCAAACCTCCGGCCTGTTGGTTCGTAGCTTTCCGCTCTATCGAACTGAACTGCGGGCGCGGCCTTTGCAGCAACGATAGTGGATGTTGCGGACAGTGGCAACTAGGCGGCGGCTACGGGCTCGGGTGGCGGGGGCGGCGGTGGGGATGCGAGGCGGACGGTTTCCACGATGTCCAGACCGGCTCGGCGGAGGAGCTGGTGGACTACGGACTCGGTGAGACGGGTGGCGTCGTATTCGACCCGGACGGTTTTCGCGGCTTCGTTGAACTCGATGTGGCGAACGCCATAGACCTCGCGGACCTTGGCCAAGGCGAGGGCGGCAGACTCGGTGGGCGGGACTCCGTAGCGGTAGAGGACGTCTAGTTGGGTCATGTGTCGATGATATCAGCGAGGATTAGAGCTTGGAGAGATAGCTGGTGATGGAGGGGCTGGTCCAGTCCTGCGCGCTGACGAATTTGCGGCGGAGGACGCCCTGGCGGTCGATGATGTAGGTCTCGGGGATCTGGACGGTGCCGTAGAGTTTGCCGATCTTTTGCTCGGGGTCGCGGACGGTGAGGAGATCGACGTGATGCTGGGTGAGGAAGCGCTGGTAGGTGTCGGGGTCGCTGTCCCAGCTTACGGCTACGATGGCTAGGTCGGGCATCTGGCGCTGGAGGGCGAGGAGGCTGGGGAGCTCTTCGAGGCAGGGAACGCACCATGTGGCCCAGAGGTTGAGGACTACGACGCGGCCTCGGAATTGGGAGAGATCGACGGTGCGGGTGGAGTTGCCGAGGGTGAACTCGGGGGCAGGCTTGTCGAGATTGCGGGGGTGGTCGCCGCGGTTGCATCCGGCGAGAGACAGGATAGTGAGGGACAGGGTGAGGGTGAGTCTACGCACGATTCGCTCCAGTTTCTATAATACGGAGTTGTGAGCCTCACACCTACCCACTCGGATTTCGACGCGGCAAATCTGCCTGAACTACAGCTTTCGGTGATTGTGCCGGTGCGGAACGAGGCGCTGTCGCTGGCGGAGTGCCTGGAGTCGCTGGTGGGGCAGTCGGACGTGGGGTTTGCGCTGGGGGCTCAGTGGGAGCTGATCGTCGTCGATGATGATTCGAGCGATGGCTCGCGGGCGATTGCGGAGCGGTTTGCCGGAGTGAAGGTGATGGAGGCTCCACCGCTGGATTTGAGCGAGCGTGGCGGGTACACGGGGAAGAACAATGCTTGCTGGGCCGGGGCGCAGATTGCTCGGGGCAGGCGATTTTTATTTACCGATGCGGACACGGTGCATCAGCCGGGGGATTTGACGCGGGCGATGCGCGAGATGGAGAAGCATGAGGCGGTGATGCTGTCTTACTCGCCGCGGCAGATCGTTACGGGATTCTGGCAATATGCGGTGATGCCGCTGATTTTTTCGGAGCTGGCTACGGTGTATCCGCCGAAGGTGGTGAGCGACCCGGCGAGGAAGCTGGCGGTGGCGAATGGACAGTTCCTGATGGTGGATCGCGAGGATTACTTTGCGGTGGGTGGGCATCGGGCGGTGGGGCGGTCGGTGCTGGAGGACGTGGCGCTGGCGCAGAATATCAAACGCAGCTCGCGCGTGATCCGGTTTCGCTATGCGCCGGATGCGCTGGCGGCGAGGATGTATCGCACGACGGGCGAGATGATTGAGGGTTGGACGAAGAACCTGGCGCTGCTGCTGCCGAAGCCGGTGTGGCTGGCGATGTGGCGCGTGCTGGATGTGCTGCTCTACTTCGGGCTGCCGGGGTTGGCGCTGGGACTGGTGTGGCTGCAACCGTGGCAGCGATACTGTATTCTGCTGCTTTGGCTGCGGACGCTGTGGCGGTTCTATGAGCGGGTGCAGCGGTCTTCGTTTCCGGCCTGGAGCGTTGCGATCTCGATTCTGGGCGTTCCGCTGTTTGTCTACCTGCTGATACGGAGCGCGGTTCATCGACGCATCAAAAAAAGCGTGATGTGGAAGGGACGCAGTTACAATCCGAATCGCTAGCTTGCAGGGCGATTGCATCCGCGGCACGCTGTACGGCGTCTAAACTTTCAGGGTCTAACTCTCAGGAATGGAATGATCTTTCTTACACGCAGGGCCGAGTTTTCTTCAGCACACTTCTACTGGAACGATGCGTGGTCCGTGGAGGAGAACGAGCGCGTCTTCGGCAAGTGCGCCAACCGCAACGGGCATGGGCACAATTACACGCTGGAGGTGACGGTGGCGGGCGAGGTCGATCCGGTGACGGGCTTCGTCGTGGACCTGAAGGAGCTGAAGGAGATTCTGGAGCGCGAGGTGGTGAGCGTCTATGACCATCGCCACCTGAACCTGGAGGTGCCGGAGTTCACGACGATGATTCCGACGACGGAGAACATCGCGGTCGCGATCTGGCGGCGGCTGGAGAAGAAGATTCCGAATGCAAAGCTGCATCGTGTGAGGGTGTACGAGATGGCGGACCTCTTCGCGGACTACTATGGTGAGCCATGAGAGCGCATCTTTCGCGGAGATATCACTTCAGCGCGTCGCATCGTCTGCACTCGGATAGTTTTGACGCGGAGCGGAATGCGGCGGTATATGGCAAGTGCAATAATCCGCATGGGCATGGGCACAACTACACGGTGCAGGTGACGTTGAGCGGCGAGGTCGATCCGGTGACGGGGATGGTTTGCAATCTGGCGGAGCTGGATGCTTTTGCGCGGGTGAACCTTCTGGAACGGTTCGACCATACGAATCTGAATACGCTGGACTGTTTTGCGGACAAGGTTTCGAGCACGGAGAACCTGAGCGTGGAGATCTATCGTATCTTCCGGGGCTTTGCGGGAGCGCATCTGGAAGGCGTGCACGTGGAAGAGACGAGCAATAACTCATTTGATTATGTCTACGGCTCCAGCGCGAGTCCGGACAGGATTTAAGAAAGGCAAGACAGCCACTATGGAGAAGAGCACGCTGGAGAAGGCGTCGATGCAGGAGCTTTATCGCGAGATGTTAACACGCATTGGCGAAGATCCCGACCGCGATGGGCTGCTGCGCACGCCGGAGCGCATGGAAAAGTCGATGGCGTTTCTGACGCACGGCTACGAGATGAAGATCGACGAAGTGCTGCACAATGCGCTCTTCGACGTGGACTACGACGAGATGGTGATTGTGAAGGACGTGGAGTTCTTCTCGCTGTGCGAGCACCATCTGTTGCCGTTCTTCGGCAAGGCGCATATTGCGTATGTGCCGAACGGCAAGGTGATCGGATTGAGCAAGATTCCGCGGCTGGTGGATGTGTTTGCGCGGCGGTTGCAGGTGCAGGAGCGGCTGACGAAGCAGGTGGCCGAGGCGATCACGGAGGCGATTGCTCCGCAGGGCGTGGCGGTGATCCTGGAGGCGCAGCATCTGTGCATGATGATGCGCGGCGTGGAGAAGCAGCACTCGTCTACGGTGACTTCGGCGATGCTTGGTGTCTTCAAGACGCAGTTGCAGACGCGCAATGAGTTTCTTTCTCTGGTGCGGCGCGGCGGAAGCTCGTTCTAACTACTACACTAGGGAGTGCATGAACGGTCTTCTGGTATTGGATAAACCTGCGGGGCTTACCTCGCACGATGTGGTTGCGATGGTGCGGCGCGCGGCCGGTGAGAAATCGATTGGCCATCTGGGGACGCTGGACCCGATGGCGACGGGAGTGCTGCCTCTGCTGCTGGGGAAGTACACGCGGCTGGCACAGTTCTTTGGCCAGTCGGAGAAGCATTATGAGGGGCATATTCGCTTCGGATTCGCCACGGATACGTTTGACGCGGAGGGAATTGCGGAGGCGGACCCTCGCCCGCTGACGCATACGCTTGAAGAGTTGCGGGAGTTAAGCAGGCGCTTTGATGGCGAGATCGACCAGATGCCTCCGGCGTTTTCGGCGAAGAAGATCAATGGGGTTCCGGCGTACAAGCTGGCGCGTGCGGGCGCGGAGGTGCCGGTGAAGCCTGCGCGGATTACGATTCATCGCTTCGAGCTGGTGTCGCTGGAGGGCGATACCGCGGCGTTTCGCATGGAGGTTTCGGCGGGCGGATATGTACGCTCGGTGGCGCATGAACTGGGCCAACTGGCGGGATGCGGCGCGCATCTTTCGAGCTTGCGGCGCACGCAGGCGGGCGTGTTTACGCTGGCCGATGCGATCACGGTGGAGCAACTGAAGCGAGCTACTCCAGAGGAGTTGGAGGCGCTGCTGCCGCATCCGCGGACGCTGCTGCCGGAGATGCCTTCGGTGACGGTGGACGAGCAGATGGCGGGACGGCTGCGGAATGGGATGCAGGTGAATCTGCCGGAGTTCTCGCAGGCTCCGCTGGTGAAGGTGTTCTCCGCGCCCACGGAGATGATGGCGGTTGCGCGGCGTGTGGCTGGGACGTTGATGCAGCCGATTGTGGTGATGGGGTAGCGGCTACTTTTTGAGTAGAGGTTTCACGAGCGCGAGGACGTTCTTCGCTACGATCCGGTTGCCTTCTGCGGTGGCGTGGGTGCGGTCGGCCTGCATCATGCCGTCGACTCCGTAGACGCCCTGGAGCAGGAAGGGAAGCATGGGGATGTGAGACTGCTTCGCAATGAGGGTGTACGTCTCGTTGAACTGACGGATGTAGTCGGGGCCGTAGTCAGGAGGCAGGGTGATTCCGGCGAGGACGACCTGAACTCCATTGTTCTTCAGGGTGGCGACGATTCGGCTGAGATTGCTGCGCGAGGCGTCGATGTGCAGGCCGCGCAGACCGTCGTTACCGCCGAACTCGACGACGGCGATAGCGGGCTTGAGGGCGAGGATGTCGCCGAGTCGCTGGAGGGCGTCCTTGGTGGTGTTGCCGCTGATGCCTTCGTTGAGGACACGGTATTTGTAACCGAGGGAGTCGAGATCAGTCTGGAGGTAGTCCGGGTAGCTGTGGCCGGGATCGGTGCCGTAGCCTGCGGTGAGGCTGTCGCCGAAGCAGACGATGAGGGGACGATTGTCGGGAGTCTCGGCCGCTGCGGGCGCGGGTGCTTCGGACGGAGCAGTGGGAGTGATGGTTGAGGAGCGGTCTGACTTGCAGCCAGTGAACGTGAGGATGAGACCCGCTATGATGAGGAAAATACTGTATCGCCGCAGCATAGATATGAATCTATCAGTTGTCGATGTGATGATGCTCGCGGAAAGGCGACGATGATCAAGGTAGAGGGGCTGCGCCGTTCCATACGGAATGGCGCGCGCACGGTGGAGATCCTGAAGGGGTTGGATTTTACGATTCCGCAGGGGCAGTTTGCCGCGATCATGGGGGCGAGTGGAAGCGGGAAGTCTACGCTGCTCGGTTTGCTGGCGGGGCTGGATACGCCGAGCGCGGGAGAGGTTTCGCTGAACGGTACGGCGATCAGCTATCTGCCGGAGGACAAACTGGCGCAGGTGCGCGGCAGGACGATTGGATTTGTGTTTCAGTCGTACCAGTTGATCCCTACGTTGACCGCGCTGGAAAATGTGCTGCTGCCGCATGAGCTGAATGCGGACGCGAAAGAGAGCGGGCTGGAGCGGGCTCGGGAGTTGCTGAAGAACGTCGGGCTGGAGGACCGGATGGACCATTATCCGGTGCAGTTGTCCGGCGGCGAGCAGCAGAGGGTGGCGTTGGCGAGGGCGTTTGTTCTACGCCCGCCGATTGTGATGGCGGATGAGCCTACGGGGAATCTGGATAGTGCAAATGGAGCGCATGTTCTGGAACTGTTGTTGCAGATGAACCGCAGAGAGGGAACGACGCTGGTGCTGGTGACGCATGATCCGGCGCTGGCGGGGTATGCGAACCGGCGGATTGTGCTGCGGGATGGCTTGATTGTTGCGGATGAGATGAATCCTGCTCCGGCTGTGCTCGCAGGTTATGCGGGCTCGGCGAAGGAATAGCATGGGAGCGCTCAGTTATCGTTCCGCTGCACGGATTGCGTTGCGCGATATGCGGTCGTCGCGCGGGAAATTCTTATTTGTAATTATTTCGGTTGCAATTGGTGTGGCCGCGCTGACGGGCGTGCGCGGGTTCTCTTCGTCGTTTCGCGATGCTCTGCTGACGCGGGCGCGGAGCATTATGGCGGCGGATCTTTCTGCGCGGATGTTTCAGCAGCCTACGCCGGAGCAGCAGAAGGGACTGGATGCGATCGTTGCGGGCGGCGCGGAGATGACGCCGGTGACGGAGATGCTCTCGATGGCTTCGGGAGAGAAGAAGTTCGATCCGCTTTTAGTGTCTCTGAAGGCGGTCGATCCGGCGAAGTATCCGTTTTATGGCGATGTGGAACTGAGTCCGGCGGCGAGGCTGAAGGACGTTTTGACGGCGGATACGGTGGTGGTCGCGGATGATCTGCTGGTGCGGCTGCACTTGAAGACCGGCGATTCGCTGAAGATCGGGACGAAGGTATTTCGCATCGCCTCGGTGGTGGTGAACGAGCCGGACCGGCTTTCGGGGAGCTTTGCGGCGGGGCCGCGTGTGTTCCTTACGCGAGAGGGGCTGGAGGCGAGCGGGCTGCTTGGGCCGGGGAGTCATGCGGGGCAGCGGTATCTCTTCAGAGTGCCTCAGAGTGGCGGGACGGTCTCGGATGCTGCGGTTGCGGAGATGAAGGAGCGATTGGAAAAGCTCCTGCCAGAGGCACAAATTGTTGATTACCGCGAGACGAATCCCGCGCTGACGCAGGGGCTGGATCGAGCGACGGGGCTTCTGTCGCTGATGAGTCTGGTGGCCCTGGTGCTGGGTGCGGTGGGTGTGGCGATGGCGATGCGGGCGCATCTGCAGCAGCGGATGGATACGATTGCGATCATGAAGTCGCTGGGGGCGCGGTCGGGGCAGATCATGAAGATCTACCTGCTACAGACTCTGCTACTGGGGCTATCTGGAGGCGTGCTGGGTGTGGCGTTGGGCGCGGCGGTGCAGCGGGCGTTTCCTTATCTGCTGGGGAAGCTGATCCATGTGGACACCGACCTGCATCTTGGCTTTGGCGCGGTATGGACGGGGCTGGCCGCGGGGATATTGACGACGCTGCTGTTTACATTGCCTCCGCTGCTGGACATTCGCGCGGTGCGGCCGATTTTGATTCTGCGGCGCGCGGTGGAGGAGAGCGACGATCCCTTTGTTGTGGGCTTGTGGCGCAAGGTGACGAAGAACTTCGCGCAGGTGGGCGCGGCATTGCTGATCCTTGCGGGGCTGGCGGCGATTGCGACTACGTTGAGCGATTCGGCGGAGGTAGGGAGGATCTTCGCGCTGGGACTGGCGGCGGTGCTTGCGGTGCTGTTGGCGGCTTCGAGTGCGATGCTTGCGGGGATTCGATATTTTCTGAGTAAGACGCGGTTGCGGCTGCCTTCGACGGTGCGGCATGGGCTGGCGAATCTTTATCGTCCGGGGAGTCCTTCGGCGGCGCTGCTGGCCGCGTTGGGGCTGGGTGTGATGCAGATCATGACGGTGTTCCTGGTGCAGCAGGCGGTGGTGACGGAGCTGCATGTTACGAGCGCGCCGAATCTGCCGAACGTCTTTCTTGTGGACATTACGAAGGACGAGATCGACGGAGTGCGGAGGCTGCTGAAGGCACAGAGGACGGTGACGGCGGAGCCTGAACTGCTGCCGGTGATCTCGTCGAGGATTGTTGCGATTGACGGGATGACGGCGGAGCAGGCGAAGCTGAAGAACTTTCCGAAGAGGATGCTGCGGTCGATCAATCTCTCGTGGTTTGCCGCGCCGCCTGTGGGGACGAAGGTGTTGGAGGGGGCGTGGTGGAGCGGAGATGAAACCAGGCCGGTGGTGGCGGTGGATGAGCACACGGCGGCACGGCTGGGGGTGAAGGTGGGGTCGCGCATTACGTTTGCCGCGCAGGATACGACGATGGCGGCCACAGTGGCGGCGATTACGCGATCCGATGGCCAGCACACGTATGCGCGGGTGAGTTTTTTGATGCCGGAGGCGGCGCTGCGCGGGATGCCTGTGGTCTGGTACGGCGGCATTCATGCCGATCCGGCGCGGGTGGGCGAGTTGCAGCGTGTGCTCTACGATGCGTATCCCACGGTGACGGTGATTAATGTGGCGCAGGCGTTGGAGACGGTGAGGGCCGTGGTGATTCAGATCACGTATGTCATCCAGTTTCTTGCCGCGTTCTCGATCTTTGCGGGCGTGGTGATTCTGGCCAGCAGCATTGCGGGGACGCGGTATCGCAGGATTCGCGAGGTGGTGGTGCTGAAGACGCTGGGAGCGACGCGGGCGAGGATTGCGGCGGTGTTCTCGATTGAGTTTGCCGTGTTGGGGCTGGTGGCGGTATTTGTGGGAGTGATCTTCGCGAATGGGATTGCGCGGGTCCTGCTGGGCAGGCTCTCGGTGACGTATCGTTTCCACTGGGGGTGGACGTTGACGGCGCTGGTGGGGACGGCTCTTGTGACGGTGGCGACGGGGTGGGTGGCGAGTTATCGCATCCTGGGGCAGAAGCCGCTTGAGGTGTTGCGCGAGGAGTGACGGCGGCGAATTGAGACGGATTGATAAGATGGCTTCTGTCTGAATAATTCGTGTTGGAGCGGTGGATGAAGGTCGTTGAAGAAGAGGTCTTGCTGGCGCATCGTCAGCGTTTTGGCGCGGAGGGGCGTTTGTATGCGGCCCCGGCGCGGGTGAATTTGATTGGGGAGCATACCGACTACACGGGCGGGCTGGTGATGCCGATGGCGATCGGCTTCCACACGCTGGCGGTGGTGAGTCCGCGTGAGGATGGACGGGCGGTGATCTATTCGGCGAACTTCGACGAAGAGGTTGCGATTGAGATAGCTGGCCTGAAGCGCGAGCCGCGTGGGCACTGGAGCGATTATCCGGTGGGCGTGCTGTGGAGTCTGGCACAGGAAGGCGTTGCGGTGGGCGGATTCAGCCTGAGCCTTGCGGGCGATGTGCCGGTGGGCGCGGGGTTGAGCTCGTCGGCCTCGGTGGAAGTGGCAACCGCGATGGCGCTGCTTGGGCTTGTGCGGAAGGAGCTTCCTCTGAAGTCGATCGCTACGCTGTGCCGCCGGGCAGAGAACGAATACGTGGGCGCGAAGAGTGGCATCATGGACCAGTTCGTGGTGACGGGCGCGGTGCGCGAGCGGGCGATGATGATCGATTGCCGGGCGCTGGAGTTTGAACTGCTGCCGTTGCCTGCCGCGGTGAAGGTAGTGATCTGCAACTCGATGGTGAAGCACGCGGTAGCGACGGGCGAGTATGGCAGCCGGAGCGACGAGGTTGCCGCCGGACAGTCGGTGCTGCGGAGTCTGCGGCCGGGAGTGGAGCTGCTGCGCGACGCGACTCTGGCAGACCTTGAGGCTTGCAAGGGGGAGATGAGCGAGGTCAGTTTTCTGCGTTGTCGCCATATCATTACCGAGAACGGACGCGTACTGGCTGCGCGGGAGGCTCTGCTGCGCGGCGATGTTGCGGAGTTCGGCAGGCTGATGGTGGAGGCTCATGCGAGTATGCGCGACGACTTCGCGGCCAGTGCGGCGGAGGTGGATACTCTGGTGGAGATTGCGTTGCAGCAGAAGGGATGCCTTGGCGCTCGCATCACCGGCGGAGGGTTTGGCGGATGCACGGTGAATCTGGTTGCCGCGGCTGAGGCGGAGCGCTTTGCCGAGGCGGTGCGCGAAGCTTACCGGGAGCGGACGGGGATTGCGGCGGAGTGCTTTGTGTGCGAGCCCTCGGATGGCGCATTGGCGTTGGCGAAGAAGGAAGGTGCGCGATGAATCCTTTGGCTGAGAAGAATCCGCATCGGCGGTTCAATCCGCTGCGGCGGGAGTGGGTGCTGGTCTCGCCGAACAGGACGCAGAGGCCGTGGCAGGGGCAGACGGAGACGAAGGCCGCGGTGGATGTGGTGTCTTATGATCCGGAGTGCTATCTGTGTCCGGGGAACCTGCGCGCAGGCGGCGTGCGCACGGAGAAGTACACGAGCACGTATGTCTTCGAGAATGACTTTGCGGCATTGAAGCCGGACGCTCCGCGGTTCGAGAGCGACGAGGACGACGCCGGGCTGCTGGTGGCCGAGGGCGAGAGCGGCGTGTGTCGCGTAATCTGCTTTTCTCCGCGGCATGATCTCACGCTGGCGAAGATGTCGGTGGAGGAGATTCGCCCGGTGGTGGATGTGTGGGCCGCGCAGTGCGTGGAGTTGGGCGCGCGCGATGGCATTGCCTACGTGCAGGTGTTTGAGAATCGCGGCGCGATGATGGGCGCGAGCAATCCGCATCCGCATGGGCAGATATGGGCGAGCCGCTCGCTGCCGAACGAGATCGTTGCGGAGTTGGCTGGGCAGAAGGTCTACTTCGAGGAGAAGGACGAGGTGCTGCTGTGCGCGTATCTTGCGCTGGAGGAGAAGCTCGGAGAGCGTGTGGTGACGGCGAATGAGAGCTTCGTGGTGGTGGTGCCGTTCTGGGCGGTGTGGCCGTTTGAGGTGATGATTCTGCCGCGTCGGCATGTGGCTCGTCTGGAAGAGATGACGGACGTGGAGAAGACCGACTTCGCGGCGATTCTGCGCGAGGTGGCTTCGACCTACGATCAGGTCTTCGATACGCCGTTTCCTTACTCGATGGGGCTGCATCCGGCTCCGTATGATGAGCAGGATCACCCGGAGTGGCAGTTCCACGCGCATTTCTATCCGCCGCTGCTGCGTTCGGCCACGATACGGAAGTTTATGGTGGGATTTGAGCTGCTGGGCGGCCCGCAGCGTGACATCACGCCGGAGACTGCGGCGGAGATGTTGAGGCAGGCGGCGGCTCGGCGCGGTTAGTCGACGGTGAAGCCGCCGGGCTCCAGAAGATACGTGAGGCCGCGTGCGTGCATCTCCCGCTCGAAGGCGGGATGGCTGGTGTACTGGATGGCCTGCATTCCGGTGGCGAGCGCGGCGGCGATGTTCTCGGCCTTGTCGTCGATGAAGAGGATGCTGGCGGGCTCAGTTCTGAGACCCTCGGCGGCGGCGAGGTAGATCGCGGGCTCGGGCTTGGCCATGTTCAGGCTGTGCGACCAGAGGCAGTAGTCGAAGCTGGCGAGCCATGTGTGGCGGGCGAGCAGGCCGAGAGCCATGGCGTCGCCGATATTTGAGAGGATGCCGGTGGGGATGCGCGCCTGCTGGAGCTGCGCCGCCCAGGCGACCATCGGCGGGTTGAGCTGCGCCCAGAGATCGACGTCGGCGGCAATGAGGTCGTCCAGTTGGGAAGGGCTGAGGTCGATGCCTGCACCGTGGGCGACGGCCTGCCAGTAGGTTTCGCCGCTGAGGTCGCCGCGATCATAAGCATGGCGATGCGCCCAGTACTCGCGATGGAGCGCCTCCTCCGTGAGGCCGGTGATGGAGAGCATACGCGCCCAGGCGGCGGGGTCGGCGGGAGCCGAGAGGACCATGCCGTAGTCGAAGAGCACTGCCTGAGGAGTGGGCATAGAGGAAGTGTACCGGGGAAACGGGCGGGTTTTGGTTGCGGCGTGATGTAATGAGATGTTATGGCGGACGAGAAAAAAAAGCGGGGCGCGCTGGGCGAACTGGTGAAGGCCGAATCGATGATTCAGCTTGCCGTGGCGCTGCCTGCCGGATGCGTGATCGGATGGCTGGCGGGAAGCTGGCTGGATCGGCACTTCCAGCAGAACTGGATCGGGATCGTGGGGATTCTGCTGGGCGCGCTGGCGGGGTTCATCCAGATCTTCCGGACGGCCTCGCGTTACCTGAAGAACGACCGCTCATGAACGTGGAGGATGGAACTTTGAAGGCGATGGAAAACTTCAGCGATGAGGACTTCAAGCGGACGATCTGGAGCGCGCTGCGCCTGCTGGGGTGGATCGTGGTGGTGGCGGCCCCGCTGGTGTGGTGGAAGCTGGGCTGGCAGTCGGCGGCGCTGTTGCTGGTGGGGGCGGTGATCTCGGGCTCCAGCCTGTGGGAGTGGCTGCGCCTGATGACGGCCGTGATGGCACGGATGGATGGTGGCGAAAAGGCCCGGCCCATGGGGATGGTGCTTGTGGGGTTCTTCCTGCGGCTGGGGCTGACCGTAGTGCTGCTTTATGTTAGCCTTAAGGTACTGAATGGTTCGGTTTATGCGCTTGCCGCGGGCCTCGCTCTGGGTGTGTTTGCACTTACGATCGAAGGGTTGAGGCTGATGAAGGCGTGGACTGTCTGATCGGACCTGAAGGGCCAGATTCAAAAGAAGATATTTACTGATTTTTCTATATGCCGACACAGACGCTCTTTGCCCAATTTCTGAATCAGCACTTCG
>JAATEV010000084.1 GCA_015655585.1 Terriglobales bacterium
CGAGCCGCTGCTCTTGATCTCCATAAACGCCATTCTAAATCGCTAATCGAGCCGCACGTGCGCCCTGCGCGGGGGGCGCCCACTTCGTGGGGCGTATACCGGCTTCGCCTGGTGGCCTCCCCTTGGTCGGCGAAAGATTCTTCCTGGCGACCAACGGAAGAGCCCACCGAAGGGGTAAACGTGTCACGAAGTGACCTGCTAAACTTAAAAGTCTTGCGGACATAAGCCACACAAGCGCGCCACCGCCCGCGCACCAGCAACACCCGAGTCAAGAATCAAGGAGACACCATGGCAGACCACACCCTCAACGGCAACGGAAACTTCGGCTCCCCGTCCCTCCGCCTCAAACTCGGCCTCGCCGAGATGCTCAAAGCAGGCGTCATCATGGACGTCATGAACGTCGAGCAGGCCCGCATCGCCGAAGAGGCCGGAGCCATCTCCGTCATGGCCCTTGAGCGCGTCCCCGCCATGATCCGCGCCGAAGGCGGCGTAGCCCGCATGGCCAATCCCAAGCTCATCAAAGAGATCATGGCCGCCGTCACCATCCCCGTCATGGCGAAGGCCCGCATCGGCCACTTCGCCGAGGCCCAGGTCCTCCAGACCCTCGGCGTCGACTTCATCGACGAGTCCGAGGTCCTCACCCCCGCCGACGAGACCTTCCACATCGACAAGCACGCCTTCACCACCCCCTTCGTCTGCGGCGCCCGCAACCTCGGCGAGGCCCTCCGCCGCATCGCCGAAGGCGCGGCCATGATCCGCACCAAGGGCGAACCCGGCACCGGCGATGTAGTCCACGCCGTCACCCACATGCGCCAGATCGTCCGCGAGATCAAGGCACTCACCGTCCTCGACGACGCCGAGCTCTACAACGCTGCCAAGGTCCACGGCGCTCCCTACGAGCTCGTCCGCATGGTCGCAAAATCCGGCAAGCTCCCCGTCCCCAACTTCAGTGCGGGCGGCATCGCCACCCCTGCCGACGCTGCCCTCATGATGCAGCTCGGCGCCGAAACCGTCTTCGTAGGCTCCGGCATCTTCATGAAGGAGCGCGCCACCCCGCTCGACATCGAGAACGACCCCGCAGAGCGGGCCGAAGCCATCTCCCGCGCCAAGGCCATCGTCCTCGCCACCACCCACTTCAACGATCCCAAAATCGTAGCTGAAGCCAGCGAAGCCATAACGGGAACGATGAAGGGTCTCGCCGCCGCCGCCATCGAAGAAAATCAGCTCATGCAGACCAGAGGGTGGTAAAGTAAACCTGAATTTCATCGGGGTGAGGTCGCACATTGACGTTTCCCATCCAGCTAGGACGGCCGAGCAGCGCACTGAATGATTGGGCCTTCAGCATAGGAGGCGGCGTCATGATGCTCGGCATGTCGCTTTACGCCCTCAGCCCCTTCGAAACAGCGGAAGTGCTCATCGTGCTTCCGCTTCTAGCTGCCGTCATCGCCATCGTCACCGCCAGCATGTTCCGCTACACCTATGGCGAGATCGGCGACGGTGGCCTCCGCTATCGCCGCCTCTGGGGCTGGCGGACCGCCACTTGGAGCCAAATCGACGGAGTAGACCTCGACCCCAAGGTAAAAAACGCGATCCTCATTCAAGTCCATCGCGGCAGCCACGGCCATTCCAGCCTGCGCTTCCCCGAGATCTGGAACCAGACCGACCAGGAACGCCAGGAGATCATCGACCTCTGCCGCTCCCGCCTCGGAGTAGCCTCCCACGCCACTCCCTAAACTTCGTCATTCCGATTCAACCAGAACCGTCATTTCGACCAAAGCAGCTCACAGCCACGCCGTAAGCTGCAAAACGGAAAAATCTGCCCCCCACAGCCATAAGCTGTTGCTGTTAAACTCTCAACCCATCCACAAAAGGGTGCCCCATCTTAGCGACGGCCTCATCGTCGCTAAGATGGGAATGTAAACCTCTCCCCAGCCACCTCTTGTCATTGTTTTTGCTGTTGTTGTTGCTTTCCTTCACGCCACCCAGAAACTCGTCATTTCGACCAAAGCAGCGCAGCCTCATCGCGCTGCGGAGCGGAGAAACCCGCTTCTCTACCCATACCCCTCCAAAGCCCACAAGCCCTTGCTTTTATTATTGTCTTTGTTCTTGCTCTTGCCGTTGCATCCAGGTACCCCAAGGCTTTAGCCCTGGGTCTCACAAAAAACCGTCGCGAAGCGACTACCGCTCTGCCGAAGGCTGGAGCGAAGCCCGAAGGGCAAAGCGACTAATCTATTGCCTTTGCCTTTTGCTTTTGCCTTTAATCCGCATCTGTCTTTAAATCGTTCTCTCCTGTAAATCCGTAAAAATCCGAGAAATCCGCGGTCAACTCTTAAAAAATCAGCCTTCTAAGTCCTCTTTATCACCGTTACGCTTCTCAAACCGTAAACACAATCCTCCGCCCCGTCCTATCTCCCCAAGCCTCGCTCACCTGCGCCAAAGGAACCGGCTCCGCATCCACCAGAAACCCACCCGGAGCCACCGCCTTCATCATCTCTCCAATCACTCCCACCAGTCCGGCATTCGAGACACTCCCCAACCCACTCCCCATCAGCTCCAGTCCCGAGCTCCGCAGCGCACCTGCCTGCAACGAAATCGTATTCCCCGCCACAGACCCAATCTGGACAAACCGCACCCGCGGCTTCTTCTCTCCCGACCCATGTCCCGCCGCTGCCTGAATCAGCAGCTCCGCCGAAGGGCCGTACAAATAATCCAGAATCACATTCACGCCCTTCTCTTTAATCTGGCTCCGAAACACCTCCACCAGCTTCTCCGGAGTATGATCCAACGCAATCACCTCATCGGCACCCAGCGCCCCCAGCCCCGCAACGCTCGCCTCATTCCGACCCGTAGCCACAATCCTCCCTGCCCCAAGGAACTTCGCAATCTGGATAGCCAGCCGCCCCGAGACGCCCGTAGCTCCATGAATCAGCACCGTCTCGCCCTTCACAAACTTCGCCCTCTCCGTCAGCGCCGCCCACGACGACATCCCCGGATTCGCAATAGCCGCCGCCGTCACATCATCCACCTCATCCGGCAGCGCCACCGACTGAGCCTGCGGCACTACCGCCAGCTCCGCCATCGCCCCAAACGGAGCCTTCGGCAGCGCAAAGTACACCCGCGTCCCATCCTCCAGACGCCCCACGCCATCCACTCCCGGAACCACCGGCAGCTCCGTTCCGCTGCTGTAGTGTTTCCCCGAAGCCTGCGCCTGCGCCAGCCTGCTCAACCCCGAGGCCGTCACCTTCACCAGCACCTCGCCGGCCTGCGCCACCGGATCACGAAACTCCCCATACTCCGGCGCCTTATCGAAGCTCCTCACCACCGCTGCCTTCATCTCTGATCTCCTTAGAACCGTTACACATAACGGTCTCTGGCAATAGACTACTCCGCCAGCCAGTCCCAAAAAGCAAAAGACCAAACGACCGAGGCTCAAAAAGATAAAAGCGGCTCCAGGACTTAGAACAACCTAAATCCATTTTTATCCGCGCAATCCGCGATCAAAATCAACTCTTATCTACCTTTCTCCCTCCAATCGCCATTACGCCTTCTGCCGGACGCGCCAACAAAAATACTGCCGCAGTCCCGTTCAGGACTGCGGCAGCATGAGTTGAGTGGAACCAATCCAGTGAAGATAGCAGTCTAGAAAACTGCCAGCAAACGGAACTGGAACTGTCTCTGCGCCGGAGACGTTCCAGGCGAGGTGCTCGCCGGAACCGCCGGTACAGCGTTGACTGCTACCGAGTTCGCCGGGCTCCCCGAGCCAACGGTAAAGTTCGGATGGTTGAAGATGTTGAGCATCTCAGCCTGGAAGTTCAGCTTCACCCACTCCGAAACCGGCAGCAGCTTCGAAACCGAGAAGTCCGTGTTGATCCACTTCGGAGCCGTCAGGAAGATCGTCTGTCCGAAGGCTCCCGGAGTAGCCGCGCTCGATACCTGAGGCAGCCCCGTAGCCGGCTTCGCAAAGACCGCCGGGTTCATCAGCAGAACCGGAGTCGTCACCGACGGCCCCCGATATCTGCCGACCGACTTCTGCAGCAGCTTCGCATCTGTTCCCGTCAGCACCACACCGCCATCCAACTGATTCACCGTGCTGGTGCCGCCAATCAGCTTGAAGTTGCGGCCGCTCTGCCACGTAAAGACCGGCGAGACCGTCCAGCCATCCACAAGCTGCCTCATCAGGTAGGAGTGTCCCTTGAAAGGCAGATTGTACACCGCGTAACCCTTGAAGGCGTTCCGCAGGTCCGAGGGCGAAGGAGTGCGATTCATCCTCGTATTCCGCAACGTGATGAAGTCCACCGTGCCGGAGTCCGACGTCGTCGTATAGCGCGTGCTGAAAGAATGGCTGTACGCATAGGTCAGCATGAAGGTAAGCCCATGGCCTGTCGGATGCTTCAGCGTAGTCTGCAGGCCGTTATACTGCGAGCTTCCCGGCATACCTACCAGCCTGGTCGGACCGGCCGAGTAAGGGTTCATCATGAAGAAGTTGATCGGATACTGCGTGGTTGAGTTGTTTGTGGTCGCGCATGGAGAAAATGCTCCACCTCCTACCAGAGGGCACATATAGTTGCTGTTCGTAGCAATCGCATTAGCCAGCGCTCCAGCCTGTCCGGTCGCCACGTAGTTCACAAACGTCGAGTTCTTGAAGGGAGTGCCTGTCGCTGTAGGTGATCCAAAAGCCTGGCTCAGGATCGTCAGATCCGAACCGTAGAAAGACGGGGACGCAGCAGTAGTTCCACCATTCTTGGCGAGATCGGCCTGTGCTCGTTTGAAATCATCAATGAAGTGGTTCTCAAAAATGTTCACTTCGTTGATGTCATACGTCTGCCACATGTGGACCACATGGTTGCCCACGTAGTTCGTCTCAAGCACCGTGTTCGCTCCGAACTTGCGCTGAATACCCACACTCCAGCTCTCAACATACGGAGAACGGATGTTTGGATCGACCGTCGAGAAGGTATTCAGGAAGGTATAGTTCGACTGCGCAATCGGGAACTTGAAACTCGTCGGAAACGAATTGAAAGCAGGCACGGTTCCCAGGAAAATTGATCCAGGAACAAACTGGTTGCTCTGGTTACCAGCCGTCATGCTGGCGCTCTGCCGGAGACCCTGATTGCTGCTCGATCCGGCCTCCCAATTACCCCAGCCTTCGTCATAGTACGAGATGCCGAAGCCGCCGCGGAACACCCACTTCCCTCCATCGAAGCCCGGATTCCAAGCAACGCCTACGTTCGGGGCCGGTTCCTTCAGATCGGCATAGTAGGTCGAAGGACGCAGGTAGATTTGCGGATTCATAATACCGTTCAATTGCCCTGGATTGAACTCCTGGGTTGAAGGCCCCTTCAGATCAGCGAGCGTTGGGCTCGTGTAGATGTTGTTCGTGTTATGCGATGTGCCGGAGAACTGCCAGCGGAATCCATAGTTAATTGCCAAGTGCGGCGTAGGACGCCACGCATCCTGCATATAGAAACCACCAACGCTCTGGGCCTCTTGCACTACCCTGATTCCCAGAACCTTGTAGCTCCCCGTAGCAGTATCCAGGTTATTGTTACCCGTGAATGAGCTTACGCGACCCGTAAGAGTCGTGTAGAGCGTCTTCAGGTTATTCAAATCCGGCGTACTGCTTGCAGATGTAATCAATCCCGGAAAGTTCTTCGTAGTGAAAAAGTTATTAACTGCACTATCTGTAGAAACTGGCGCAAGTGAAGCAGAAGACGGGTTAGAAACGTTCAGGTCATGCGCCGTCGTGTAGCGGAAGTCGCCGCCAAACGTGAACGTATGCTTGCCCTTGTTCCAGGTCAAGTTGTCGAAGATATCGCGCATCGGGTTGTTGCGCGGCTCAGGAAGTTGGCCAGTACTGATTGTAGGCGCAATCAGCGATCCACCATTTGTAAACGAAGGGCTCGCATAGATGATGTTGTTGATCGAAGTGTATGGGTTATAGCTTCCCGTAACTTGGTAATGTTCCTGGTCATTCAGCAGTCCGGCGTTGATCTGGTTCGTCAGGTGGTCCGTGAACACCCAGTTGGAACCGGCGGTGAGCGTCGAGTAGCTCGACTTGAACTCCGTATGCGTCGGATCGCCCGGATAGACCTGCGAGCCCGGAAGGCTGCGCCACCACAAGTCATACGCCACGTGAACGTCCAGCTTCGGAGTGATCTGGTAGTCCACGCGACCCGTAGGATAGACATTCTTAGTAGTTGTCGCGAACGTCCAGTTCTCCTGATTCTGATAAGGCAGGTTTGTCGAATTTGTGAGAGCCGCCTGATTGAACTGGTTAGCCGACGCCATCTCACTCGCAATGCGCGCATTGATCGCAGAGGGCAATCCACCCGTCTGAGCGGCAGACAGCACATTTACCGTTACCCGTGTTCCAGCAGGAGCGGCATTTGGATCGTTCTCGTTCGGACCTGCGCTCGTATAAGTAATATTTCCGGCCTGTGCTGCAGGAGTCAGCGCATACGCCGTTACCTGCGTCTTGCCATTAGCAAAGTTCTGCTCGTAGTTCCCGAAGAAGAAGATCTTGTTCTTCCACAGCGGGCCACCGAAGTTGCCGCCTTCGTCGTTGGTATGGGATTTCGTCTTAGGAATGCCCGCGGCATTGTTTCCGTAGGTGTTGGCATTCAGGAAGCTGCTCGAATACTGCCAGAACGCACTGCCGTGGAACTTATTCGTACCACGCTTGATCTGGTACCGAACCGCAACCGAGCCCTCGGCGCCTGCATCGGCCGTCAGGTTCGAGCTTGAAACCGAGACCTCTTCCACCGCGCCTAGTCGAACCGGAGCAGGAGAATAATTACCCGAGGTGCTCGTCTTGAACTTCTCAAAGTTGCTGCTCATACCGTCAACCGTGATGTTGATCGACGCTGCGGGCAGCGAGTTAAACGTCGCATAGCGAGCATCGCCTGCGGCCTGCGATCCCGGCGCAAGCTGCGTAAGGCTAGAAGCGTCGCGGCCATTCAAAGGAAGGTCCTGAACCGAGTCCGGATTGATCGTCGCGGCCAGCGTGTTCGTCGTGGTCTCCAGCACCTGGCTGCTCGACGTCACCGAAATCTCCTGCGACGCCGTGCCCACTACCATCTGCACGTTCAGGTTAGAGCTGCGCCCCGTCTCAATCACGACGTTCTTCGTAACCGTCGTAGCGAATCCTTGTGCTGTCGTCGTCAGCTCGTAAGTGCCCACCTGCAGGTCTGCAAAAGAGTACGCACCCAGCGAGTTCGTCTTCTGCGTGTTACGAGAACCCGTAGCCGGGTTCACAATCACCAGCGTAGCGCTCGGAATCACGCCTCCCGCTGGATCGGTTACTGTACCGGCAAGGGTTCCTGTTGTACTGGCCTGAGCCCCTGCATAACGAGCCTCCACGAATAACAGACAACAAAAGAGACACCACACCGCAAAAGCAATCTTTTTGATCATGCGTTGCCTTCCAATCGGGAAATAATTTGTGTTTTGTGGTTCTGAAGTTATCAGGAAAGAGGGGGGTGTCAAGAGAAAAAAAACGAGAAATTACAGAACCGTAATTTTCCCCGAATAAAACGTTATCTCAAGAGTGCGATAATGAGTCACTTTTTCACTCAATTTCACCTCGCCTGTTTTTCGTGTCTTATCTATTAAATTACGACTGGATATGTCGTAATTTAATCCCTATCTTTCGATACCATTCGCGAAGGCAACCATGTAAACCTTTTCTTTCCACGCTCGCTCTCAATCCAGAACAGGAGAGCCCCTTCCCCCTCCGTCATCTCCAGCCATCTTTCTCCTTGACACAACAAAGACCCCAGTCGTATTAATAACGACACCTGTCATAGATAAAAAGACTGGAGTCGTAACAGCATGGCCGAAGTCAAACTCAGCAAACTCGAAATGCAGATCATGGAGACCCTCTGGACTCGAGGCGAAGCCTCCATCCGCGAGATGCAGGAGGCCTTCCCCGCAAAGAAGCGCCCCGGCTACACCACCATCCAGACGATGGTCTACCGCATGGAAGCCAAGAAGGTCGTCCGACGCGTCCGCAAGCTCGGCAACTTCCATCTCTTCGCCGCCACCATCACCCGCGAAGCCGCCCAGCGCCGCCTCATAGACGACCTCCTCGCCATCTTCGGCGGCCAGTCCCGTCCCGTCGTCGCCCATCTCATCGAATCCGGCAAGTTCACCCTCGACGACGTAGCCTACGCCGAAAAGACCCTCAGGAAGCTGGAAGAAGGAGACGAGCAATGATCCCTTACGTCCTGGCATCCGCAGGCTCGGCCCTGGCCAATCACCTCTGGCAATCCACCGTCTTCGTCGCAGCCGTATGGCTCATGACGCTTCTCCTTCGCAGAAACCACGCCCGCATCCGCTATGCTCTCTGGTTCGCCGCGTCGCTCAAATTCCTTCTTCCCTTCTCTCTCCTCATCTCCCTCGGCACGCTCCTTCCTCAGCCGCAGCGCATCGCCACGCCCTCGCAACAGACGATGTACACCGCCATCGACACCGTAGGCCAACCCTTCTCCAACCTCACCCCAACCATCCCACCCACCCTAACGCCATCCTCTCCAAAAACACCCATCCTCCCGCTGGCACTCACAGCAGCATGGCTCTGCGGAGCCGCCCTTCTACTCCTCATCTGGTCCATACGCTGGCATCAACTCTCCGCAACCCTTCGCATCTCCACGCCAAGCCATCACGGACGCGAACACGACATCCTCCGCCGCCTCGAACAACAAACCAGCATCCGCAAACCCATCACCCTCAAGCTCTCAAAAGACCCCATCGAGCCCGGCATCGCCGGAATCCTCCACCCCACGCTCCTCTGGCCCGAGCGCCTTTCCGACCACCTCGAAGACCGTCACATCGAAGCCATCATCGCCCACGAGCTCATCCACGTCCGCCGCCGCGACAACCTCACCGCCGCCCTCCACATGCTCGTCGGAGCCCTCTTCTGGTTCCACCCACTCGTATGGTGGATCGAAAAGCGAATGCTCGAAGAGCGCGAGCGATCCTGTGACGAAGCCGTAGTCCAGATGGGCAGCAAACCCGGCACCTACGCCGAAAGCCTATTAAAAGCCTGCCGCTTCTGCCTCGAATCCCCACTCCCCTGCGTCTCCGGCATCACCGGCTCCGACCTAAGCCTCAGAGTCCACTCCATCATGTCTCTGCGGTTGGAACGTCTAAGCCTCGCGAAAAAACTGCTGTTGACAGCAGCGGTCATCTTCGCAGCGGCAGTCCCGATCCTGTTCGGACAGATCGGAGGAACTATAGACACAACACTGAATTCCAACCTTAAGTTCGAGGTTGCAACCATCAAACCCAGCGGTTCGACCAATGGAGTAGATCATGACCTCCACATCGATTCCACAGCCGGTCGGTTAACCATGACGGCCACAGTCCAGTGGATGACCTGCTATGCCTACAACATCGGGCCTCGACACTGTACGGGAGGACCGGACTGGACCGGCTCCGACCTCTTCGACATCGTTGCAAAGGTAGATGCGGAGCAAGCTGCCGCAATCAATAAAATGCCACACGAGCAGCAGAATCACGAGTACCGTCTGATGCTGCGATCGCTCCTGAACGACCGTTTCAAGTTGCAGGTCGAGCAGGATACAAAAGAATTGCCGATCTATGAACTGGTAGTGGCTAAAGGTGGGCCGAAGCTGACTCCCGCCATCTCGATTGAAAAAGAGAAGGGATCATCATCGATGAGCAGTTCTTCGAATCGGACAACAAGTAAGTTGACGGCCAAAAACGCAACCATGGAAAGGCTCGCCGCCCATCTGGGCGAACAATCGAGTATCGAAAGAATGGTTGTGGATCGAACCGGTCTCAAGGATAGCTACGACTTCGATCTGACATGGCAGCGGGAAGAGATGCAATCCGACACCTCCGGCCCTTCCATCTTCTCCGCTTTGCAGGAGCAACTCGGCCTGAAGCTCCAGGCTACAAAAGCCCCTGTAAATCTCCTCGTCATCGACCACATCGAGCGCCCCACCGCCAACTAGCCGACAAGCGAGCAAACAATGATCAAACCCTCCAATACCTCTCTACTGACGAAGGCCCATCGCCTCTGCCTAAGCTCGCCACTCTTCTGCGTCTCCGGCATCACCGGCTCCGACCTAAATCAACGAGTCCGCACCATCATGTCTCTTCAACTTGAGAAATTAGGCACTGCAAAAAAACTTCTACTGACCACAACAATCATTTCAGCCCTGACAGTCCCGATCCTTTTCGGACAAATCAGCGCAAGCATACACGCACAAGCTGCAACAACAGGCCCTCTCCCACAGTTTGAGGTTGCAACGATCAAGCCCAATCTCTCGACCGATAGGGGAATCGACTACATCCTCGACCCCAATGCTGGTCGTCTCGCCCTGACCGCGACAGTCCAGTGGATGGCATGTTACGCATACGATATCAAGCCGCAGTATTACTGCTCCGGAGGACCAGACTGGACCCGCACCCAGCGCTTTGACATCCTCGCAAAGGTAGATCAAACACGGATCGCGGCAATAAAGAAAATGCCTGAAAAGCAGCAGGACGCCGAGTATCGGCTGATGCTGCGCTCCCTTCTGACAGACAGATTTAAATTACAGATAAAGCGCGAGACGAAAGAGATGCCGATCTACGCTCTCGTAGTAGCGAAAAATGGGCCAAAGCTTACCCCGGCTGTCGTGAACCAGCCCGATCAAGGCCCGTCTGTGCACAGCTCGTCAGATGGCTCAATGCTTAAGTTGATAGCTAAGAACGAACCCATGGATGGCATAGCTGCCACATTAGAAGAACAGTCAAACATTCAAAGAATGGTGATCAATAAAACAGGTCTGCATGGCGGTTACGACTTTGAACTGACATGGCAACGCGAAGATCCGACAACAGATACCGCGATTTCGGGCCTTTCTATCTTCACCGCATTACAAGAGCAGTTAGGTCTGAAACTCGAGCCTCAAAAAGGACCAGCCGATGTCCTCGTCATCGACCACATCGAAAAACCCTCCGCAAACTAGCCCACAAGAGAGCAACCTATGACCACCCCAATCAAAATCTCTCTACTCACAAAAGTCCTGAAGCCACGCCTCTTCTGCGTCTCCGGCATCACCGGCTCCAACCTCAACCAACGAGTCCGCACCATCATGTCCCCCCGCCGAGAAAGATTGAGCACACCAAAGCGCCTGCTTCTCCTCACAGCAGTCATCGCAACCGCGCTCCTTCCGCTCACATTCGGACAGATAGATGCAAGCGTACAGGCACAAGTAGCGGCCACAGATGCCCACCCGGCGTTTGAAGCGGCCACCATCAAACCCGGAACCCCGCGAACGGGGTATGCATATGGGACTTCAGGCGGAGCCCCCGGAGGACAGTTCCATATCACGAATATGCCTCTAAAGCAGTGGGTAGAGCTAGGACTGTCCATCCCGGACTATGCTCTAAAAGCCCCCTCCTGGCTCGATACAGCCAGATTCGACCTCAACGCAAGAATGCCCATCTACAAAGGTCGCCCCCCCACCCCCGAAATGATGAAGGCGCTCCTGATCGAGCGATTCGGTTTGAAGTGGCACGAGGAGACCCAGGTCCTCCCCGGCTATGAGTTGGTTCCCGATAAGAAGGTTCTGGTCAAGCCTACGGGGCTGCTGGAACAACTGAACAGTCATGGAATGGGTTGGGGGCCTACGCTGATCAATGGCAAAAATTTGACGATGTCAGAACTTGCGGAGACGACGGAAAAAGTACTAGGAAAGCCAGTGGTAGACGCAACCCATCTTTCCGGAAAATACGATATCGACTTGAGATGGCGTGCGCTTGACAATGCTGAACTGGAACAACAGAGGCACTATGGGAAGCAATATGGATTCGATGTAGATAGCCTTCCTTCCACAGTATTTTCCGCGATGCAGGAGAAGTTAGGGCTGCGCCTTCAAAGCGCCAAAGTCCCAACAAAGATCATCGTCATAGACAGCATCAATCGCCAACCGACCGAGAACTGATGCTCCCACGACTAGATTCAAGGAGAAGCTTCAAGAAGTTCTCAACCTTTGGTTTGTCATTCCCGCAGGGAATCTGCGTTTGCGTAGATGCAAGGAGTAGCCTCAAGAAGCTGTCAACCCCCACATCCCGGCGACCCCTCGCACCCCAACAACTTACGAATGGCACATTTCCCCACCGAATTCCTTATACTTAAAACAGAAGCAAAAAGGGGAAAAGACCCACCCCGCGCACCAGAAAAGCGCGCGTCGAAGTCCGACCATAAAGCTTCTAAAATGAATACTTTGCGCAAGAAGAGGTAGGGTGGGGGCATGTCCGTATCATCGTCTGAATCACCGAATCACCACAATCTGACCATCGGCATCCTCGCCCTTCAGGGAGCCTACGAGGCCCACGCCAAAACCCTGGCCACCCTCGGCGCCACCACCAGACTCATCCGCACCCCCGAAGACCTCGAAGGCCCGGAAAAAATCGACGGCCTCATTATTCCCGGCGGCGAGTCCACTACCATGCTCAAATTTCTTGAGCGCAATCACTTCCTCGACACCCTCCAGCGCTTCGTCCGCACCACCCCCACCTTCGGCACCTGCGCCGGAGCCATCCTCCTCGCCAAAGACGTCCAGCACCCAGCCCAGACCTCCCTCGGCGCGCTAGACATCACCATCGAGCGCAACGCCTACGGCCGCCAGATCGACTCCTCCATCCTCACCGAGCCCACCTCCCTGCCCGGCGGCCCTCTCGAAATGGTCTTCATCCGAGCCCCCCGCATCACCCGCACCGGCCCCGCCGTCGAAACCCTCGCCACCCGCAACGGCTTCCCCGTCCTCGTCCGCCAGGGCCACCTCCTCGCCGCCACCTTCCACCCCGAGCTAAGTCAGGACACCCGCGTCCACCAATATTTCCTCGACTTAATCAAAACTCCAGGCGCATGACCCTCTATAGAAGTACGAGGCTTCAGGACTTCTGTTCTTAAGGATTAGCGTGGGGCTTTAGCCCCACGAAAAATAAACCGCAATACAAGGGGCTTCAGCCCCGGGTCTTTTTCTGCCAGGCCAACAGCCTCCTTAGACACAACCAGCTCTCGGCACAGCCACGCAAAGCAGTATCCTTAAACGCGTGATCCTCGCCAGCGCGCCGACCGCCACCTCACCCTCCGCCTTCTGGTATCTCCCCATCGACGCCGCGGCCCACGGCCCCGCGCTCGACCACCATCTCCTCCTCAATCTCTGGATAGCCCTCGCCCTCCTGACCCTCGCTCACCTCATCCTCTTCACAGGCCTGATCCTCCGCCTCCGTTCCGAACCCACTCACATCGGCCGCATAGAATACCTTCCCCTGGCCATCATCACCACTCTCTTCATCGCCCTAGCCGTCCGAGCCGAAAGCCTCTGGGCCGCCAACCGCTACACCGGCCCCAGCCGCACCGCCCTCCAGATAGAGGTAACCGGCGTCCAGTTCGCCTGGTACTTCCGCTATCCCGGCCCCGACGCCACCTTCGGCGTCACCCGCCCCCAGCTAGTCTCCGCCGCCGAAGCCAACCCCCTCGGCATCGACCCCGCCGATCCCCACTCCATCGACGACCGCGTAACCTCCAAACTAGTCCTCCCCGCCAACCGCGAGATCGACCTCACACTCCGCTCCCAAGACGTCATCCACGGCCTCTCCATCCCCGAGCTACGCCTCAAGCAGAACGCCATCCCCGGCCAAACCGTCCACCTCCACTTCACCGCCACCACCCCCGGCACCTACGCCCTCCTCTGCACCCAGCTCTGCGGCCTCGGACACTTCCGCATGAACGCCACCGTCCAGGTGGTCCCCTGGGGCGACTACATAGGCTGGTTAGCCTCGCAACCCACCGAGGCCCACCAGTGACCCTCCCCAATCAGCAAGTCCTAAGCCCGAAACTCTACACCCGACTCTTCACCACCGACCACCGCATCATCGGCCTCCAATACCTCGCCCTCGCCCTCTTTTCCGTAACCATCGGAACCCTTCTCTCGCTAGTCATGCGAATCCACCTCGTCTGGCCCACATGGCCGCTCCCCCTGCACGGGCTCATCCTGCCCGAAGACTACCTCGCCGTAGTCACCCTCCACGGCACCATCATGCTCTTCTTCGTCCTCACCACCGCGCCGCAGGCAGGCTTCGGCAACCTCATCCTCCCCTCGCAGCTAGGCGCACGCCACATGGCCTTCCCTGTCCTGAACGCCCTAAGCTTCTGGACCACCGCCGCAGCCCTCATCACTCTCCTAAGCTCCCCCCTCGTCCCCAACGGAGCCGCCATCTCCGGCTGGACAGCCTACCCACCCCTAAGCGCCGTAGCCGCCGCCGGTCCCGGCCAGGGACTCGGCATGGATCTCTGGCTCGTCAGCATCTCCCTCTTCGCCCTCGCCTCCACCGCCAGCTCCATCAATATCCTCACCACCATCATCCGCAACCGCTGCCCCGGCCTCACCTGGGACCGCCTCCCCCTCACCGTCTGGGGATGGTTCACCGCCGCTCTCCTCAGCCTCATCGCCTTCTCCGTCCTCCTCGCCGCCCTTCTTCTCCTCTTCTGCGACCGCCACTGCGGAACCGGCTTCTTCGTCCCCACCGGCGACCTCGTCAACGGAGTCCTCCACCGCGGAGCCAACGGCAGCCCCCTCCTCTGGCTCCATCTCTTCTGGTTCTTCGGACACCCCGAGGTCTACATCGCCATCCTTCCCGGCATGGGACTCACCTCCATGCTCCTCGCCAACTTCTCCCGCCGCCGCCCCTTCGCCTACCGCACCATGATCTACACCACCCTCCTCATCGGCCTTCTCGGCCTCCTCGTCTGGGGACACCACATGTTCGTCTCCGGCCTCAATCCCTTCGCCAGCTCCGCCTTCTCCGTCTCCTCCATCGCCATCGCCATCCCCGCCACCGCCAAAGTCCTCAGTTGGCTCGCCACCATCTGGCGCGCCAAGCCCCAATACACCACCGCAATGCTCTTCTCCCTCGGCTTCGTCTCCCTCTTCATCGCCGGAGGCCTCACCGGTCCCATCCTCGCCCAGCCAATTCTGGATCAGTACCTCAACAACACTCTCTTCGTAGTAGCCCACTTCCACCTCATCATGGCTATGGCCGGAGTCTTCGGCCTCTTCGCCGCCACCTACTACTGGTTTCCGCAAATCTCCGCCGCCCTCGGCAAACCCAACCTCATCCTCTCCGAATCCCTCGGCCGCTGGCACTTCTGGATCACCATCCTCGCCGCCTACGCCGTCTTCCTCCCCATGCACCTCTCCGGACTAGCCGGAGAACCCCGCCACTACGCCCAGCTCACCACCGGCTCCCTCACCCCCACCACTGCCCTCCTCGCCCGCACCATCCCCGCCAATCTCCACACCACCTACAGCGCCTTCGTCCTCGCCGCCGCCCAGCTCCTCTTCTTCTATAACCTCGTCCGAACCCTCCTCCGCGGAACCCCTGCCCCTGAGAATCCCTGGCAATCCACCACCCTCGAATGGCACCCTCAATTCACGAATCCTTTTTTCCCACTTCCCGCATCAGATGAGGAGACAGAAAAAATCATCGTCTACCGTGATCCCTGTCACTATCACGCACCCCCCAGCGGAACTATATTTATCCCTCAATGGATGCCCGACGCCTCCATCGATCCCAAACCGGAGTAATCTGTCCACAGCCCCGTCGCTAGAAGGCCATCCATGCCAGCCACCGTCACCCCAAACCGAGTCGAACCCGACCGCAGGCATCACCTCGAAGACCACGACAACGGTTCAGGACGCCGCCCACCCACCGACAAACGCACCGGCGGCGGCGGTGACAATGACAACTGGGATCGATCCCGCGGCAACTACGGCCCCCGCGAACGCCTCCGCCGCGCCCGCATGGGCGTCTTCTTCGCCATCGCCAGCGACCTGATGTTCTTCGTCGCTATCGTCAGCACCTTCTTCGTCAACCAGTCCACCGGCCACATCAACGTCTACAACCAGTACGTCAACGACTGGACCCCAACCGCCGTCCCCCGCATCCTCTGGTTCAACACCCTCGTCCTCCTCATCAGCTCCCTCACCATGGAAATGGCCCGCCGCCAGATGTTCCGCGAGCACGACGCCATGGACGAGTGGCTAGGCCTCGGCAAACCCATCACCCGCCGCACCATCCCCTGGCTCATCGCGACCATCATCCTCGGTCTCGCCTTTCTAGCGGGTCAATGGACCGCCTGGCGTCAACTCGCCGCGCAGCACGTCTTCTTCCGCACCAACCAGAGCAGCCACTTCTTCTACCTCATCACCGGCGTCCACGCCGTCCACCTCTTCTTAGGCATAGCGATCCTCATCGCCGCCTTCACCGGCCTCTACCTCTCCCGCCAACTGGAAACCCGCCAGATCATCGTAGACAGCGCCTCCTGGTACTGGCACGCCATGGGCCTGCTCTGGATCTTCCTCTTCGCCCTGCTGGCCTTCTGCCAATGATCCACCCTGCATCCCCCAAACCGGCCAGCCAGAAAAACGAGAAACCCTCGGAAGATCTTCCAAACGCCTCACCGGAAGAGTGCAGATCGCAGATCGCTCCTCCGCGTAGACATCTCACCCCAGAAAACAATAAAATCACGTCCCGCCCCTCGAACATAGGTTTCCCCCGCCTCTGGAACGAGGGTCTCCAAAGCTCCCTCAGACAATCCGCCCTGCTCATAGTCCTGTTGGCGCTAACCCCCGCAGCCCACCCACAAGGCTGCGCCCAATGCCGCGACAACACCGCCGCCACTCCACCCGAGGTACAGGCCGCCTACCGCCACGCCATCCTCTTCATGGTCACCGCCGCCAGCGGACTCTTCCTGACCACCGTCTACCTCTTAAAACGTCACCGCTAAAAACAACGACAACGATTGCCTTGCTCCTGGCAGGTGTAGCTTTAGCCTCTGCAATGGCCCCTGTCGTTACTTTTCCTGTTGTCGTTCTTGCCTTTGTTTGCTGTTGTTTGTTCTTGCCGTTGCTCTTGCATTTGCTTTTGAGATAGGGCCAGGCTTTAGCCTGACCACAAAAAACCGTCGCGAAGCAACTACCCCTCTGCCGAAGGCCGCAGGAGAAGCGACCAGAATCACCGCCAACATCCAACCCCAAACACTCCACAGCGAGCAGGAACCCAAAACCTACCGCCTCTTAGCCGGACTCTTCTTAGCCAAAGCCTTCACCGGGGTCTTAGCCGCCTTTTTCAAAACAGGAGCAGTCTTCTTCACCGGCTTCTTAGCCACAGCGGCCTTCTTCACCACCTTAGCCGGAACCTTCTTAGCTGGGGCTTTGCTCGCAGCCTTCCTCGCAACAGGCTTCACCGGGGTCTTCTTAGCCACGACCTTGGCCGGAGGAGCCTTCACAACCTTCTTCGCAACTTTTACCGGGACCTTCTTCGCCGGAGCCACAACCTTCTTCGCAGCCGCCTTAACCGGAGCAGGCTTAGTCGAGGCAACCACCTTCACCGGAACCTCAGACTTAGCCGCAGCCACATGCACCACGGCCACCGGCTCAGCATCCGGAACAACCGGAGCCGCGGCCTTCTTCCTGCTCTTAGGCTTGGCGTCCTTCTTGGCCACCCGCGCCCTCCGCAGATGCACCGGCGGAGGCGGTGCCGGGGGCGAATATGGCTCCAGAAACGCCTTCATATCCTCCGTCGTCGTCAGCTTCCCGTCCATCAGCTCGAAGAACAGCTTATCCAGCAACTCCTCGTACACCGGCAGATCCGGCGTAATCCTCATCTCTTGCATCAAGGCATACGGCAGCTTCTGCTTCGCCTGCTGCCACTCCGAGAAGAACCCCTTGAACTTAGCCTGAATCGCCGTATTCTTGCTGCTAAACGCTACCCACAGCACAGACTCCGGCTTCGACGCATGGAGCAGCTTCCACGCCTGCGAAGGCGACGACGCATTCTTGCCCGCCAGCTCCGCCGCAAACGCCTTCCCCTCACCCTCCAGCGCCTCGACCTCCGCCACGAATCCCGGCCGCACAAAACTCGCCTTCAGCGCCGCAACGTCCTTCGGAGCCAGCTTCGCCGTCAGCAGCGGAAAGCTAGCCGCTGCCGTCTCGGCATGAATTCCCTGCGTCAACAGTTGCCCCTGCACATCCCGCAGCCGCTCCATCTCCGGAACATTCGCCTTCGCCACTGTCAGCGCCGGGAACAGGTACTTCATCCACCCCTCGGACTCCAACCGCCGCAGCACCCGCAGTGGATCTTCCTCATGGAAGATCTCCTCCGTCTCATACCCGCGATGGAAGTCGTCCAGAGCCGTAATGTACTCCTCCTGCTTGCCCGTCTCGTACCGCGCCTGGGTGCGCTCATCCATCAGCCAACCCAGCCGCGCCGAAAACCGTGCCGCCCGGATCATCCGCGCCGGGTCCTCGATGAACCCGTAGTTGTTCACCAGACGCAGCTCCCGGTTCTCGATGTCCGCTACCCCGTTCAAGGGGTCCATCAGCAGCGCATAAGAACCATCGTTCAGCGACAAGGCCATAGCGTTCGCCGTAAAGTCCCGCCGCCGCAGGTCGTCCAGAATCGTCGCTGGCTTGTATACCGGCTTACCCGGCTTCGGGTACGTCACCGACAGCGTGCCGCCAATCTCCATCCGCACGCCACCCGGAAACGTCACAAACAGCGTCTGGGTCGCGTCATGCTCTCCGGCGATCACGCCCCCGGATTTCTCTATATCTTTCTTCAACTTGAGAGCATTTCCCTGAACTGCTACATCCAGGTCCCGCACCGGCGAGCCGCTCGTCAAATCGCGCACCGCTCCGCCTACAAGGAAAACGGTAAGTCCTTTATCTTTAGCAATTTCCCGGACTTTCTTCAACGAGGACTGCTGAGCCTGCGAAAGGCGATTCTCAAGTAAATAGATATAGTCGGCCATAGTCTGTTACGTTTACTCCAAGCCGGTAGTTACCGGGACGCCCTCACGCACGGGCCTTTCAACCTGAACCGGATCGACCAAACTAAGTTAAAGCAAATAAAGTGTTTAGAAACATCCAAACAGTCAGACACAGAAGGCCAATGTAACACAGCAGTAGCGAATTGACTACTCTTTCTGCACCTTTTTCGTTGCTTTCCTCGCTTCCCATGCGACAATCGCGAGTCCAATGTCCGCCGCCCACAAAAAAGTAATCGTCCGTCGCTTCTTCGGCGACCCCCTCCCCGGCTACCTGCCGCTCTCAGGTTTCGTCGCCCTCCAGTCCGGACAGAGACACATCGGCCTGCTCGATCTCGGCGGCCGCATCCTCCCTCTTCCTCTCAATGAAATCAAGCACATAAGCTTCGTCCGCGACTTCAACCTCAACGACTCCAACAACCCCGAGCGCCTCACCCGCCGCACCTTCCTCGCCCGTCCCCGCACCGAAGGCCTCTGGCTCCGCATGACCTTCCGCACCGGCGACCAGTTCGAAGGCCTCGCCCCCACCGACCTCACCCTCGCCGACGACCTCATCCACGACGCCGGCCTCCAGGTCATCCCGCCCGACACCCGCTCCAACACCCAGCGCATCTACATCCCCCGCACCTCCCTCACCGAGCTGCACCTCCTCGCCGTCATCACCAGCCCCTCCCGCCGCAAGCCCGCTCCCCCCGCCGCCAAAGCCTCCACCCTCCAGGAAGACCTCTTCGACACCCTCCCACCCACCAACCGCCCCAATTAGGAGCTTAGAGGCTGCCTTAGGCTTTCAATCCTGTGCCCTGCGCCTCGTGCTCTACTCCTATAAAATCGCCCCATGAAGACTCTGGCCGAACTAGCCGATCATCTGGGCGCGACCCTCCACGGCGACCCCGCCGCCCACATCACCGGAATCTCCGGCATCGAGACCGCCTCCTCCGGCCATCTCACCTTCGTCGCCAACCCCAAATACGCCTCCCTCGCCCGCACCACCCAGGCCACCGCAATCCTCGTCGAGCCCTCCTTCCCCGAGCTCACCACCGCCACCCTCCGCATCGCGAACCCCTACCTCGCCTTCGCCCGAGCCATCGAGCTCTTCTACCAGCCTCCCGCCTACGCCCCCGGCATCCACCCCACCGCCGTCATCTCCCCCACCGCCCGGATCGGCGCCAACGCCCACATCGGGGCCTATGCCGTCGTCGGAGACCACGTAGTCCTCGGCGACAACGCCACCCTCCTGCCCCACGTGGTCCTCTACCCCCACGTCCGCGCCGGAGACCATCTCTTCGCCCACGCCCACGCCGTCGTCCGCGAGCACTGCCAGCTAGGCGACAACGTCGTCCTCCAGAACGGAGCCATCATCGGCGCCGACGGCTTCGGCTTCGCCAAACAGTCCGACGGCTCCTGGTACAAGATCCTCCAGTCCGGCCCCGCCATCCTCGAAGATTCCGTCGAAATCCAGGCCAACGCCTGCATCGACCGCGCCTCCGTAGGAGAGACCCGCATCCACGCCGGGGCAAAAATCGACAATCTAGTTCAGGTAGGCCACGGCTCCGACGTAGGCCAGAACACCCTCCTCTGCTCCCAGGTGGGCCTCGCCGGTTCTTCCACCATCGGCAAAAACGTCATCCTCGCCGGGCAGGTCGGCGTCGCCGGACACTGCACCATCGGCGACGGAGCCATCGCCACCGCCCAGTCCGGCATCCCCAACGATGTGGCTCCCGGCAAGGTCGTCAGCGGATACCCTGCCATCGACAATCGCCAGTGGCTGCGTGCCGTCGCCCTCTTCAACCGACTGCCGGAGGTACTTCGGGGGATAAAATCAGCACCAAAATAACCAAAAAATCGATTACCATAGTTGCATAGCTGAAATCAGGCTCCTGAACCATGCCCAGAATCTTCCCTCCTCCAAACGGCGCTTCTTCACCCCTCGCGTCCTCCACTCTTCAGCCCATCCGCGTCCTGCTTCTCGACGACCATCAGGACAATCTCTTCCTCCGCACCACCATCCTCCGCCAGCAGGGATACCACTGCATCCCCACCTCTTCCATCGAAGAAGCCACCGAGCACCTCAACCACATCGACATCGCCGTCCTCGATTACCATCTGGGCTCCGGCCAGTTCGGCACCGAGGTAGCCGAGCTTCTTCGCCGCCGCCGTCCCCACGTCCCCATCATCATCCTCTCCGCCACGCTTGAACACTTCAACGGCGGCGTCGAGGACATGCATCTCCTCAAGGGCTACAGCTCCGCCGAAGACCTCCTCAACGCCCTCAGCTCCTTCGAGGCCAAACGCGGCAGTTCCTCCGTCGTCGTCGACGCCCGCGATTTCTACTACTCCCGCATCGCCCTCGCCATCGGCTCCGACGCCCTCGTCCAGGTCTTCGACGAGCACGGCACTTGGCAGTATTGCAACGATGCTGCCGCAGGATACCTCCAGCAGGCTCCCGTCTGGTTCATCGGCCGCAACATCCATCAGGAGATGCAGGGCACCATGCGCGACTGGCGCAAGATCATCCACACCGTCTGCCTCAACGGCGAGACCTACATCGACCGCACCCACCGCGGCCTCTTCAACGCCCCCCGCCCCGATGAAGAGAACCTCATCTGGAGCGTCATCGTCTTCCCCATCACCCTCCACGACAACCGCAGCGGAGCCGTCCTCACAGCCCGAGTCCTCGAAAGAACCACCGCTCCCGGCACAAACTCTTTCAACGCTTAACAAGCCAACATCGTCCCCTGCTAGCGATCCACCTTCAATCCGCCAAAAATCGGGTGCCCCATCTTCGTGCGGCTTTATCGCGCTAAGATGGGGCATTCGTGCAAAGCGCGAACCGCCTTCTCTACCTAAGCCACAATCCCTCAAGGAAATCCCTCACCACCAACCCTCGTCATTGCGAGTCAAAACGTGTTACTGCAACCGCTGTCGCCGTTGTTTTCACCCAACCAGCCACCAACCCCGTCATTTCGACCGAAGCAGCGCAGCCTCTTCGCACTGCGAAGCGGAGAAATCTGCTTTTCGACCCATGCCTAACTCCAACCCATAAGCCCCTGCTTTTGCCTTTGTTCTTGCAGTTGTTCTTGCCGTTATCTTCGCTGTTGCTTGTTTTGGAGGGGTGTCATTCCCGAAAGGAACCTGCGTTTGCCTTTGCATCTAGGTACCCCAAGGCTTTAGCCTTGGGCCTCACAAAGCCATCGTGAAGCGACCACCACTCTGCCGAAGGCCGGAGCGAAGCGACTGAATCATTGCCATTGCTTTTGCCGTTGTTTGTTCTTGCTTTTACCGTTGTCCGAAATCAACCACCAAAAGCCCCATCCCCAACCTGATACCCTAAACCTCATGCGTCCTTACCACGCAATCGCTATAAGCATTGCTCTAACAGCCGCCACCGGCTGCCACTCCCCCTACGTCGCCGCCACCGTAACCAACCACACCTCCGGCACACTCGACCTCATCGAGGTCGACTACCCCAGCGCCAGCTTCGGCACGCAAAACCTCGCCCCCGGCGCGCACTACAGCTATCGTTTCAAGGTGCTCGGCAGCGGCCCTATGAAGATCCTCTACACCGATACCACCCACCACGACCACACCGAAACCGGCCCTACCCTCCGCGAGGGAGCCGAAGGCCCTCTCGTCATCGACATCACCGCCACCGGCGTCAACTGGGCTCCGGCCGCCACCGTAACCCAGTCAAAATAAGTTCAGCCCCGGCGAGCCCCAGCCGGCAGAACATTCTCGCCTCTGTGGCGATGCTCGTCCGCCCTCATCGCCAGCACGCCGCCAAGCGCCAACATCATCGCTACAGCCGGAATCAGAATCAGCGTAAGCATAAAGCCCTCCATTCCAGGCCGTTCTGCATGTCGCAGCAAACCACAACGGCCCATAACCATTAGAGTCCGCGCCGCCAGGCCGCGTTATCCGCGCCAAAGTATTGCCTTGAAAAGGTCGGGACGATTAATCCAACCCCCTGTCAACCGATCACGCAGCATCAAACCTCGTCTGCACACCAACGACCCCAGCGAAAATCCCAGCCCGAACTCCTCAAGTATCCCTTCCCTAAAACCATCTATCTAGCTTTTATTTAGCCTCTTAGCTGCACAAACACACTCCTCCACCAGCTTCTCTACCCGCCTCTGCCGAGCCTCCGGACTCTGGTAATAGAACACCGCCATCAACGCCCCTCGCCGCCGCGTCAGCGTCATCGCCTCCCACCCCTCGCGAGCCATCGGCTGCCTCCGAAACGCCGCCTCCATCACCGGCGGAAGCTCCTTCTCGCCCTCCATCGCCAGCATCAACCTCTCGGCCATCTGCTCCGCGCGATTCTGCCTCGCCTCTTCGCTCTTAGGAGCCGCCAGCCACTTCCCCGCCTCGCGCCGCACCGACTCCGTCTGCTCCGCAAACCACTTCGCCAGCCTCTTCTCTCGCTTCAGCAGCCGTGCAAACTCCACTGTAAGCTCCACCTCGCGCTCCTCAAGGTCCGGCTCCACCGCCAGCTCGATCATCCCTCCCAGCCGCACACCAGCCACCCGCTGCATCTTCTTGTTCACCAGAACGAAGTGGCCGCCATGCGCGTTATCCACAAATAGCGAAGTCCGGAAGACCTCTCCCGCCACCGTCACCTTCACCCGCAGCCGAACCATCTTTGTCCACGTTCCACCAACATCGAACGGCACCCGAGCCACCGTCCAACCCAGCTCGCCACCCACCATCTCCAGCACCGCCCGAAAACGCTTCACTCGACCAGCCATGCAATTCCCCCGAGAAGAATCTACACTCATAAGCAACGGCATGGACCCCATCCCCAGCATCTTTCTTTCCGCAGGCGAGGCCAGCGGAGACCACTACGGAGCCCAGATTCTCCACGAGCTGCGCACCCGCCACCCCAGCCTCAAAGCCTTTGGTTTAGGCGGTTTAGAGATGGAAGCCGCCGGTCTCCAGCGCATCGTCCGCGCCGAAGACGTAGCCCACATGGGCATCACCGAGGTCATCCGCCACATGCCCTACATCTACGGCCAATACCGCCGCCTGGTGGCCTCCATCAAAAAAAATCCCCCAAAAGCCGCCATCCTAATAGACTTCCCCGACGTAAACTTCCGCCTCGCCCTCCACCTGAAAAAATTAAACATCCCCGTCCTCTGGTTCGTAAGCCCCCAGCTCTGGGCTTGGAAGCGCCGTCGTCTCCGCTGGGTCCAGAGCCGCGTAGACCGCATGATAGTCATCTTCCCCTTCGAAGAAAATTTTTATCGTGCCCGCAACGTAAACGCCGAGTTCGTAGGCCACCCCTTAGCCGAACTCCCCCTCCCCACCATCTCCCGCGAGGCCTACGCCCAACAACACGCGCTAGACCTGCAAAAACACTGGATCGCCCTTCTCCCCGGCAGCCGCACCAAGGAGATCAAGGCGAACCTCCCCGAGCTGCTCCGCACCGCCAGCACGCTCCACGCCTCCAACCCCACCCGCTACCAGTTTCTAATCCCCGTAGCCTCCACCATCCCCACCGAGCTCATCCGGTCCTTCCTGCCATCCCCAAATCCAGCCCAGATCCACCTGGTTCCCAACGCCCGCGAAGCCCTCCACCACGCCCGAGCCTCCGCCGTAGCCAGCGGCACCGCCACCGTTCAGGCCGCCGTCATCGGCAACCCCTTCGTAGTCGTTTACAAGGTCTCCCCCCTAACTTTCCGCTTGGCCAAACAACTCGTCCACTATCCCCCGGAGATCTGGCCAGCCAACGATCTCGACCAAGACGGCAACCTCCCCATAGGCATGGTCAACCTCATAGCCAGTCGCCGCATAGTCCCCGAACTCTTGCAAACCAGCTTCACCGCCGAAAAACTCGCCGCAACCCTCCAGCCGCTGCTCGAAGACACGCCCCAGCGAACCCAAATGCTCACCGATCTAGCCGACCTCCGCCGCAGCCTCCACCCCACCTCCAGCATCACCTCCATCCAGCGAGTAGCCCAGGCCGTAGAACCCTTCCTCTCCTCCTGATCTTTTTCTTTTCCCTGCATCGGCTTATGCTGATCCGGTCTTCGAAATCAGCCAAATCAAAGCCGGCAGGAGATCCCGCTTCATGACGCGCAGCCTCAAAGCCCTGTCCGCTCTCACCACAATCCTCCTCCTCTCCGCGCAAGCCCAGCGGCCCAATCGCGCTCCCGTAGCCGTGGGCACAAAACTAGCCGAAGGCCAGGCCTACGTCACCCTCATTCGCCTCCAACACCAGCCCAACCCCGCCGACAATGGCCGCATCCTCATCTCCTTCGAGCCCAACGGCATGGAGGGCCTGCCCATCTACGAGAGCCGCGACGAAGGCAACTCCTGGCAACTAGTCACTTACGCCACCGACTCCCAGCACTCCGACCACGCCACCTGCAACCTCCACTGGCAGCCGAACCTCCTAGAACTCCCCCGCACCATCGGCCCTCTCAAAGCCGGAACCCTCCTCCTCTCTGCCAGCGACGTCTGCAACGACACCCACAGCCGCATGGCCTCCATGCAGCTTCAGCTCTACACCTCCACCGACCTGGGCCGCACCTGGCAATACCTCTCCTCCGTCATCGACGGCACCGCCGCGCTCCCCGTCTGGGAGCCCAACCTCCTCCTCCTCGACGACGGCAAACTAGTCATCTTCTACTCCTCCGAGACCCACAAGACCGACGGCTACAACCAACTCCTCGCCCACAAAGTCTCCACTGACTTCGGCAAAACCTGGGGCTCCGAGGTCTACGACGCAGCCTTTCCCGGCGGCGTCGAGCGTCCCGGCATGGTCGTCATCGCCCGCCTGCCGGACAAGCGTTACGTCATGAGCTACGAGGCCGTCGAAGGTCCCATCGAAGATCAGGTCTACCTCAAATACTCCCCCGACGGTCTCCACTGGAACCCCACCGATCGCGGCACGCCCATTCAGTCCGAAGGCGGCGAGTACCCCGTCAACACCCCCGTCGTAAGCTGGTTCCCGCTCCTCGGCCCCAACGGAGTCCTCATCGTCAGCTCCCGCTCCGCACGCGGAGGCGGCGACCCCAGTGGCCGCTCGCTCTTCTGGAACGCCAATAACGGCGAAGGCCCCTGGTGGGAGGTTCCCGCCCCTGTGCAGAAGCTCTTCAACATCCGCAGCGGCTGGACCCAGGCCCTCATGCTCCGCCCTGACGGAAGGATGCTCCACATCACCTCCTCCGCCTCCGCCGACGACCTCAACACCCCATCCAAAAACCAGATCCTCTTCAACACAGCCGCTCTCGACCTCAACCGCTACGAAGCCGAGGACGCCGCCCGCCAGGGCTCCGCCCTCATGCGCGATCCCGCCATGTCCAACGGAGCCAAAGTCCGCCTCGGCGCAAAAGAGATCGGCCACCTGACCTTCCACATCTATCTAGCCAAAGCAGGCCCATACCACCTAGCCGTCAGCTACAGCGACATAGGCATTCCCGCCACTCCCCGCCTGACCGCTAACGGCGAAGCCCTACAAGGAACCACCCTCATCTCCAAACCCGACGAAGCAACCGCCACCCTCCGCAACCGAGATCTAGGCACCCGCGGCAACGGAGACAGCATCACCCTCACCACCTCCGCCCATCTAAAAGCAGGCATCAACACTATAGAAATCACCGGCGGAGCCTACGCCCTCGACATCGACTACCTCGAAATCACTCCATCCACTCCCTGACTTTACCTCCGCAACCACGCCTCAACGCGCTGATCCACGTGGCCCAATCTTCGTCAACCGCGTCTAACTCCTTGACGCGGTACCATGATCCCTGAGGAACTTTTGGCCAGCATGTCTGCACTCTCCCGCATTCTCCGCTCACCGATTCTCCGCTCCCCAATCGTCCAACTCTCCGTCTGCCTGCTCGCCGTTCCCGCACTGGCCGCTCCTCCCGCCACACGCCAGCAGCTTCAGATCACCGGCTACGTCATCTCCGCCGATCTCGACCCCGCATCCAATCGCCTCACAGCCACCGCCGACGTCACCTTCACCACCCTCGAAGACGTCACCTCCCCCAGCTTCGAACTCAACAACGGCCTCCAGCTCACCAAGGCCACTGACGCCAAAAACCAGCCGCTCGAATCCGAACGCCTCACCAGCAACAGCACCGTCCGCTTCACCCTCACCAACCCCATCCCCAAAGGCACCACCACCACCTTCCACTTCGAGTACGCCGGCACCCTCAAAGGCTCCGACACCAGCCCCGTCGAAGGCATCAAGATGGCTTCCGTCGAAGATCCCATCAGCATCCTCCTCTACCCCGGAGCCTGGTTCCCTATGACCGGCCTCTACACCAACCGCTTCACCGCCGAGATGCACATCCGCGTGCCCTCCGACGAACGCGTCGTAGGCTCCGGTAGCGGAGTCGCCGCCACCAAGTCCCTCCCCGGCAACCGCACCGAGTACACCTTCAACTGGGCTAAACCCGGCTTCCCCGGCACCATCATCGCAGGCAAGTTCCTCGAACCCACCACCGCCGGAAACATGCACGTCTACGTGACCGAGAGAACCAAAGAGGCCTCCGCCGACTTCGCTCGTCAGGCCGAGCGTGAGTTCCTCTACATGTCCGCCACCTTCGGCCAGCCCGAATCCGCCCGCATCAACCTCGTCGAGCTTCCCGACGACGCCGTATCCGCCACCTGGGCCCCCGAGATCGCCGCCATCGCCGGAAACCGCATCATTGCCCGCAACGAACAGCGTCTCCTCTCCAACACCCTCGCCCACCAGTGGTGGGGTAATCAGGTCTCCCCCGCCACCATGAACGACGCGTGGATCACCAACGGCATGTCCCGCTACTCCGAGCTCATGTACCTCGAAGACTCCGCCGGAAAAACCGCCCTCCAGGCCGCCATTACCGACGTCTCCGCCGGGGCGCTCGCCTACGACACTGAGCCCCTCAACACCCTCGGTCGCCTCGATCCCTACTCCCCGCAATTCCAATCCATGACCCTCGAAAAGGGCGCGATGGTCTTCCACATGCTCCGCTGGGAGATGGGCGACGAGATCTTCGCCAAATTCCTCCGCGCCCTCCTCACCGAGTACGGCGGCAAATCTATCCGCACCTCAAACCTACAGAAGATCGCCGAAGACCAGTCCAAGCTCAACCTCGAACCCTTCTTCGCCCAGTGGATCGACGGCACCGGAGCCCCCACCTTCACCAACAAGTACACCGTCTTCCGTCTCGGCAGTAACAAGGGCTTCCGCACCATCGGAGCCGTCAATCAGGATCTCGACCTCTTCCGTATGCCCATCGAGCTCCGCATCGAGACCGACGGCAAGACCGAAATCCGCCGCGTAGACGTCTCCGGCACCGACTCCCAATTCACCGTAGAGACCTTCGGCCGCCCCCGCCGCATCACCGTCGATCCCGACGGCTGGCTCCTCAAGAGCACCCCCGACCTGGCCGTCCGCGTAGCTGTCCTGCGCGGCCAGCAGATGGTAGCGCAAGGCGACCTCACCGGCGCGCTAGCCGAGTACCAGAAGGCCCTCGACTCCAACAGGAACAGCTCTCTCGCCTCCTACCGCATAGGCGAAATCTTCTTCATGCAGCGCAACTACCAGTCCGCCGCCAACAGCTTCCGCGACTCTCTCCGCGGCGACTTAGACCCCAAGTGGACCGAGGTCTGGAGCCACATCGAGCTGGGCCGCATCTTCGACGTAACCGGCCAGCGCGACCGAGCCGTAAACGAGTACCGTCTAGCCGTCCAGACCAACGACAACACTCAGGGAGCCGTAAACGAAGCCCGCGCTTTAATGCAGAAACCCTACCAGCGCGAACGCACCGACAACTAAGCAGCATTCCCCTTCGTACAAGCCCTCAGATAAGCCCGCGTAAGAAACACAAGCTCATCGCGTAAAGCTTCATAAGAACTCTCCGCCGCCCCAAACTCCAGCAACCGGCGACTGACGCCCGCCATCGTAGCCTGCAACATCGAAGCCACCATCTGCGGATCGGTCGTCAGCTCCTCCTTAGCAGTCGCAAGCATCGCAACAACAATCCGATTGACCTTGCGGCTCGTCTCCCGTGAAACCTTCGCTCCATCCACGTCCGAGCTGACCGCATAGAGAGCGGCGCTGGCCTTCGCGTCTCTCATCTTCGCCGCCATAAAGCTCGTCACCAGAGCCACCGCCATCTCTTCCAGCGAAGCTCCCTCCTGCTCGCGGCAGGTCTCTTCCACAGCCAGAAAAACCTCATCCATGTGGCGCTGCAAAGCCGCCCGCAGCAACGCGCTCTTATTCGGAAAATACTGGTAGAGCGTACCCACCGAAACTCCGGCGCGAGCCGCAACCCGCGTCGTAGTCAATTGCTCTTTGCCCACTCGAAGCAAAACCTGAATCGTAGCCTTCAGAATCGCCTCCACGCTCGCAACCGAGCGAGCCTGAACCGGCGTTTTTCGCGGCTCCAACGTACTTTGCAATCGCTTCTCCAAATGCGAACTCCTAATCTGAAGTTTTCTTCATCTAACCCATTGTAAGCAGTACCCCGGAAACAGGAGACACATGACGCAGCCATCGAATTCCCCCTTTACCTTCCCCAACACCTCCCTCACCGTAGACCGCATGGGCTACGGTGCCATGCAGCTAGCCGGGCAGGACGGCAACAAGCGAGTCTGGGGTCCCCCGCGCGATGTCCCCGCAGCCCTCGACGTCCTCCGCGAAGCCATAGCCTCCGGCGTCAATCACATCGACACCAGCGACTTCTACGGCCCCCACGTCACCAATCAGCTCATCAAGCAGGCGCTCCACCCCTACTCCGACGATCTCGTCATCATCACCAAAGTAGGCGCACGCCGTGCCAGCGACGGCTCCTGGCCGCACGCCCGCTCCCGTCAGGAGATCATCGACGCCGTGCACGACAATCTCCGCAACCTCGGCCTCGACACCCTCCACGTCGTCAATCTCCGCATCGGCGGCTTCTCCGAGCCAGTCGACGAGCCCTTCGAGGAACCGCTCACCGCGCTCATCGAGCTCAAGCAGCAGGGACTGATCCAGCACATCGGCCTCAGCACCGTCTCCCCCCAGCAGTTAGCCGAAGCACAAAAGCTGACCGAGATCGTCTGCATCCAGAACTTCTACAACGTAGCCCAGCGCAGCGATGACGCCTTCATCGACGACCTCGCCAAACAAGGCATCGCCTACGTGCCATACTTCCCACTGGGAGGCTTCTCCCTGCTGCAATCGTCCAAACTCGACGAAGTGGCCGCATCGCTCGAAGCCACTCCCATGCAGGTAGCGCTCTCCTGGCTCCTTCACCGCTCCCCCAACATCCTGCTGATCCCCGGCACCTCGTCGGTCGGACACCTCCGCGAGAACCTCAAGGCCGCAACGCTCAAACTACCCGCTGAAGCCTTAGCCAAACTCGACGGCCTAAGCGCCGCAACCGCCTAGCCTCTCTCTCAAAGCGCGTGACGCATTCACACCAATGCGTCACGCGCCATTCGAAAGCTGAAGCTCTTAGCTGTTCATAATCAGCCAACAGGCAATAGTGTTCTTTGAGAGAAGACCGCCTTATAGTCTTTCAGAAAACTCCGGAAGGATCGCGGTGCATGACCTGTCACCTTCTGAACATCGCCCGATACGCCGGGCGCCTCTCCTCTCCGATAGTGGCCGTAGTCTTCGACCAGCCCCTCAGCCTGCCAGAGCGGCATCCCATACGCGAGCAGGGCCTCCTGCATAGCCGCGTCCGGTACGTCGATGTAGTCAACCTGTTTGCCAAGTGCCTCTGAAAACTGCGAGGCCAGCTCCCGATGCGTAAGGGCTTCGGGGCCGGTAATGTCATACACCTTCCCTTCATGACCTTCCCCCGTAAGCGCTGCAGCCGCCACCTCGGCAATATCTCGAACATCGACCAGACTCACCCGCGCATCGCCCGCCGGTGCGAAAAAACGACCTTCCGATTCGATAGATCCCGCAAAACCCAGCAGAGCCTGCATGTAAAGATTCGGGCGCAAGCAGGTAAATGACATCCCCGAAGCCGCAAGCGCCTCTTCTACGATTGCATGGTAGCGAAGGAAGCGCACGGGCGAGTCCTGATCGGCGTGCAACTGCGAGAGATACACGACATGACGCACACCCGACTCCTTCGCCGCCTCGACGAATCGGAGTTGCTGTTCTTCGACACGCTCAGAAGAGTTCGTCGTAAGAAACGCTCTATCCACCCCACGAAGCGCCTTCACAAGGCTCTCCCGATCATCGAAATCGCCCGACACAAACTCTACATTGTTTGAGCGAAATCCCGCCTCTGTAGGCAGTTTGCGCACCATTGCTCGAATAAGAATGCCAAGCGGCTCCAACTGCTTGATTAATTCCGTACCGTTTCCGCCTGTTGCTCCAGTCACTAAAATCATTTCCGAGTCTCCCGGCGAGCCTTGCCGCCATTGTTATCAAATGCCGTCCACTGAACGGTTTTTCTATTACCATGAGATCGCAATCCGACTCTGATAAAGCTCGCATTTGCCCCTGCCTATGACCAAGCCTCTGAAGGCCCGTAAATCGCCTTTACAGACACGCGCCCGCGTATCTGTGGACTCCATCCTTGAGGCCAGTGCTCAGGTTCTCGAGGAGTATGGACTCAGAAAATTCAGCACAAACCGGGTGGCCCAGCGAGCCGGCGTAAGCATCGGAACGCTCTATCAATATTTTCCAAACAAGGAATCCTTGATCGCGGCGATCCAGCAGAAACATCTCGATGACTTGTCTGCGATCATGGAACGCGCATTTGCAACTGCCCGCGGCCAGAGCTTCGAAACCGCAATACGAACCATCGTCGAAGCCGATCTTGAAGTGCATCGCGTAAATCCCAAACTGCACAAGCTTCTCGTGGACGAAGTGGCAAGACTCGATGCTCATGGAGAGGAAGAGCTTCTGGATCGGGTCGTGACCGACGGACTTCTGGATCTGCTGAACCGGCACCGGAAATCCATTCGCGTTCCTGATCTAAGACTGGCCGTATTTCTTGTCATGCACATGGTGGAGAGTGTCGTTCATGCAGTCTTGCAGGAACGTCCAGCAAGCATCAGCTCAGGAGCGCTCACCAAAGAATTGGTTCGTGCCGTCACTGGCTACCTTTTGCATGACGAAATAGAAAAAGATCACACGCATCCATTGGGTTCACAAACCAGATAGATATCCAGAAAGTCCCCTTACCCCGCACACCGCTCCATAGCCCCCACCAGCATCCCGGCCCACCGCGAGACCTGCTCCGCATACGCTCCCGTCCGCTCGTCCCTGCCGCCCTCCAGCACCGCCAGTTGCACAGCGAAGTTCCCTACCGTCGAGCTCTCCGGCGACCCGCGAAACACCTCCAGCCCCGTAGCCTCCGCCGTCAGCCGATTCAGAAACTCATTCCTGCTGGCCCCGCCCACCACAAACAACCGCTTCAGCCGCTTCCCACTATGCAGAGCCACCCGCTCCAGCACCTTCGCATAACGGGCCGCCAGGCTATAAAAAATTAAATTCGCAAACTCCGGAGCGTTCTCCGCGCTCTCATCCAGCGGTTCCAGCCCCTTGCGAACCCGCTGCGCGTTGATCCGCTGCGGCATCCGCCCCGCCAGCATCAGGTCTGCATCGTCCACATCCAGCAGCCCCGCCGGTCTGTCCATCGTCTCCGCCGCGGCCACCAGCTCCGGAACCGTCCACTCGCGGCCATCCTCGGCCCAGCGAGCGATGCACTGCCGCAGCAGCCACATTCCATTCACATTTTTGTGGAAACAAATCTTCCCGCCCACCGCGCCAAGATTCGTAAAGTTCTCGCCACTGGCCGCATCACCATGCCGCGGCTGCTCCAGCAGCGTCCCCACCAGCGACCACGTCCCCGAGCTGATATAAGCCCAGTCATTCCCAATCGCCGGAATCCCCGCAATCGCCGAAGCCGTATCATGGCACGCCGGAGCAATCAGCGCCGTGTCCCGAAACGCCTCCAGCTCCGCCAGCGGCCCCGTCAGCCGCCCCACCTCTGTTCCCGGTGGAACGATCTTCGCCGCCGCGGCCAGGTCCAACCCTGCCGCCTGAAAGATCTCCCTGCACCATTCCCGTTCATACAGCGCGACCATCTCCGTATGCGTAGCGTTCGTATGCTCCGCCACCCTCGCCCCGCCCCAGCGCGACAGCACATACTCCGGCAGATTCAGCCACTGCCTCCCCTCCGGCAGTCCCTGCAACCTGTCCGCATAGAGTTGGTACAGCGTATTGATCCGCAGCACCTGAACTCCCGTCAGCTCCCTCAACCGCTCCGGCGAGATCTTCCGATGCAGTGCTCGCTCCGCCTTCACCGTCCGCTCATCGCGATAGCAAAATGGATCGGCCAGCGCCCTCCCCTGCGCATCCAGCCGAACATAGTCCACCGCCCAGCCATCCACCGCAATCGAACGCACGCCCTCCTCGGCAATCGCCGCACACGCCCGCAACCCCTGCTCCAGCCCCGCTTCAATCGCAGCAAGGTCCCAGTGCAGCCCGCCTTCCCGCTTCACCGGAGCGTTCGCGAACCGATGCACCAGCGCAACCGCCGGAGCGTCGCCGTTCCATCGCAGCAGCGAGACCCGGCAACTCTCCGCCCCAAGATCCACCGCAATCAACGCCCGTCTATCGACAGGCAGCAGCGTCTTCTCAGCCGCGAGCTTCATCGCCGGTCCCCTCACCTCGTTATCGCAGATAAGCCTCTGTCAACCCGCCATCCACAGGAATCAGATGCCCCGTCGTGCACCGAGCCAGCGGCCCCGCCAGAAACAGGACCGCCTGCGCGCAGTCCTTCGGATCAATCGGCTGATGCGTCAGCGTCCGCGTCGCATAGAACTGCGCCAGCACATTCCGCAGCTCATCATCCGTCATCGTCTCCTCAAACGGCAGCTTGTACTTCTTCAACGACGCAATCACCCGGTCCCGCGGAAACATTGTCGAACCCTTCACCACCGTGGCCGGGCTGATCCCGTTCACCCGCACCTTCGGAGCCATCGACACCGCCAGCTCCCGCACCAGATGGCTCAACGCCGCCTTGCTCACGTCGTAGGCCTCGCTGCCCCGCTTCGCTACCACTGCATTCGCCGAGCTCGTCAGCACTACGCTTCCATCAATCCCCTGATCGGCAAAGATCGCCGCCGCCTCATCCGCCAGCAGATAGTTCGCCGTCACGTTCACTTCAAGCGTCAACGCCCACTGAGCATCCGTGATAATCCCGTCCGGTGAAGAAGGAAACAGCGCCGCCGTATTGATCAAAATATCGATCCCGCCAAACTGCTTAACAGCAGTCTCCAGCATCGCCTTGATCGTCTTGCGGTCGCGAATATCAACGCCAGTCCAGATCACGGCCTCTTTGCCAGCAATCGCTTTGGCCTCCTCCGCAACGGCTTCCGCGCCCTTCACATCGCGGTCGGCAATCACCAGATGCGCGCCCTTCTCCGCCGCCAGCAGAGCCACCTCGCGGCCAATGCCGCTGCCTCCACCAACAATCAAAGCCACACGGCGGCTCAGTTCCTTCTCCGGCGGCTGGCGGCGAATCTTCGCCTCCTCCAGCTTCCAGTACTCAATCCGGAACGCCTCGCTAGGCGGCAGAGCAACATAGTTCTGAAACACCGTAAACTGGTCCGCCGAAGCCGCCGGCCCAGCCTGCGGAATCTCCGTGCAGTCCACGCCCGCACCCAGAGCACCCGCGCCCTGCATCACGCCAATCGCGTTGATGTAGAACTCCCCCGTAATCCGCGACTCGGTCTTGTTCTTGCCAAAGCTGAACATCCCCACGCCCGGCACCAGCACCACCGTCGGGCTGGCATCCCGCACCGCAGGCGAGTCCTTCCCCGCATGTTTGTTGTAGTAAGCCGCATACTCCGCGCGATACGTCTCCAGAGCCGACTCGATCAACTCCTTCAGTTCCGCCGGATCGCCCGCCGGATTCCACTTGATAAACATCGGCCGAATCTTCGTCCGGATAAAGTGGTCCGGGCAACTCGTCCCCAGGTGAGCCAGCCTCTCCGCGCTCTCCGAGTTCACAAACTCCAGCACCTGCGGCAAATCCGAATAGCTCCCGATCCACCGCTGCTTCCGCGAGACCGCTCCCCGCAAATACGGCAGAATCCCCGCCGCAATCTCCCTGCGGTCCTCCCGCGTCTCCACCTTGCCGCCGCCAAAGGCCCTGTGTCCCTCAGCCGACCCATGCCGCTCAATAAACTGTCCCAACTGGTCGATGATCGTAATCGTATTCAGGTAGCTCTCGCGCTGCGTCTGCCCCCACGTGAACAGCCCATGCCCGCCCAGCACCACACCGTCGCATCCCGGAGTCTCTGCAACGATCTTCTTCAGCATCATGCCCAGCTCGAAGCCCGGCCTCTGCCAAGGCAGCCAGGCCAGCTTGTGGCCGAACTCCTCGTTGAACTCCTCCATCTTGATCTTCCCGTTCGCCGAGGCCGCCAGCGCGATCCCCCAGTCCGGATGCAGATGGTCCACATGCGGAAACGGCAGAAACCCATGCAGCGGCGTATCAATCGAGGCCGCCACTGGATTATTCCCGAACGTGCACAGCGGATACATGTCCACCATCTCGTCTTCGAGATCCACCCCGCGATAGACCTTCTCCAGCGCCAGCAGCTTCTCCAGATACAGCGTCGCGAACCCCGCCCGCTTGATGCTCCCCAGGTCGCCGCCGCTTCCCTTTACCCACAGAATCTGCTTGGTCTGCCCGTCCAGCGGATCGACCTGCTCCAGCTTCGAACTTGTATTCCCACCGCCAAAGTTCGTGATTCTCAGGTCCGAACCCAGCAGGTTCGACCGGTACCGCAACAGCTCCGGCTCATCCAGCTTCGACGCCACCGCGTCATCCCAACGATCCTCCAGAAACCGGAGCTTGCTCTGTGCTGTCATCTTCATCCCCTGTCATAGGGCCCTTACGGCCCCAACCATGATTCCACACGGATACCCAATACAGCAACTATTCCCAATGTGAAAAATCACTTACTCTGCCGCAGCGACTCCCGCGTCACCATCCGGTGCGCGACATAGTTATACGGAGGCACCGTCTGCCCGCGCAACAGCGCCAGCCCCAGATACACCAGCCCCGGCCCATACGAGCTCGTCTCATGCGAGACCGACCCGATCAGCGGCGAACGCTCCTTCCGCATCTCCGCCATCGCCTCCGCAATGCAGTCCTGCCCCACCACCGCCACATGCCGCTCGCGCTTCTGCTCGCGGACCGCATCCACCGCGCCCAGCGCGCTCGAGTCCGTCGCCGCGCCAATCAGAATATGCTTCTCCTTCTGGTGCCGATCCAGAAACTCCGAAACCACCTTCTTGCTCCGCTCTCGCAGCCCGCGCCCATCGATCCGCACAAACGACTCCACCGGCAGCTCTGGGTACGCCGTCCGAATCCCCTCGAACACGCCTGTAATCCTGCTCTGCACCAGTTGTCCGGCCTCCGGCAGATCCAGCCCGATCACCCAGTCGATCTTTCCGCCCCACTGTGTAGCGGCATGGCTCGCCAGCAGCTCCCCGGCCTCCATCCCAACGCGATAGTTGTCCACCCCAAAGTACGTCGCATGAGGATGCGGAATATCGATCGCAATAAATGGAATCCCCGCCGCCGCGATCTTGTCTCCAATCACCGGCGCGACCTCCTGCTCCACCTGGAAGTCGATCACCAGGTCTACCTTGGCGCGGATAAACTCTTCGGCATTCTTCACCGCCGTGGCCGCGTCGTAGCGATTGTCCAGCACCATCAGGTCTACCCCGACCGACGCTGCCGCTTCCCGCAGACTCTCCGTCACCTCTACTGAAAACGGCATGTCCGCGCTCTGCCCGGCAAACCCGAACATCATCTTCTTCGGCCGTGTCACCACGCGATAAAGCCCATCCGGCGACTGCGACAGATATCCCCGATGCACAAACGTCTTCAACACCCGGTACACCGTCGTCTTCGAAACGCGCGTCTGCCGATGGATCGCTTCCAGCGTCATCGGCTGGTTTTCAGCCTGCAAAAGCTCCAGAATATCCAGGGCCTTCGAGAGCACCGGAATCAGATAAAGTCTCTTCGTCGTCTTACGAACAGCCATACTCTCCTATCGCGGAACACACACACTCAATCGCTCCATTATGCGCGAGCAAGCGCATGTTTCGCTAATGAAATTCGAGTCCAGCCCGCAACAAACCAAGAATTCAAAGCTCCTGCGGCCAACTTCCATCACGCATAGCTAGAAACACTCTCCCGGTTCCTGCTCTCCCGCTCCCGCGTAATCCTCTCCACATAGCCGCCAGCCTCCAGAGCCGCCAACGGGTCCGCCGCCAGCCCCTTCGCCTCGCGCCACTCCCGCACAATCGGTCTAACGTCCTGCCAGAAAGCCCCGCGGAAGCACTCCTCCGCCTCCACCAGCCTGCACTCCTGCTGCAACTCCGCCAGCCGCTCACGGTCCACCAGCGCGGCCTTCGCATACAGCTCCTGCGCCGTCACCACCGTCTGGACCATCGCCTCCATCTTGCCCTTCAGGTTGTGGCTCTGGTCGATCATGAACGCAATCCCCGACCGCTCCCCCGCCTCCGTGCTCAAAATCTCATGAAAGATCCGGAACACCTGGTAGGGATCTATCGAACCCAGCGTCAGGTCATCATCCGCATACTTCCGGTCGTTGAAGTGAAACCCTCCCAGCGCGCCCACATGCAGCAGCCACGCCACAATCTGCTCAATGTTCGTCCCCTGGTAGTGATGCCCCGTATCCACCAGCACCTTCGCCTTCGGCCCCGCCCGCCGAGCCAGCTCCAGCGCCATCCCCCAATCCGCAATGTCCGTATGGTAGAAGTACGGCTCAAACGGCTTGTACTCCACCAGCATCCTCTGTCCGTCGCCCAACGCGGCATGAGTCGCCCCCAGCGCCTCCTCCACCCACCCCATCCGCTTCCTCATGTCCTGAGTCCCCGGATAGTTCGACCCATCCGCGATCCACAACGAAACGTCCTTCGACCCTAGCTCCCGCCCGATCGCCACCGACTCCAGCAGATGTTCCACCGCCCTCCCACGAATCTCCGCACTGGGGTTCGCAATCGAGCCGTACTTATACTCCTGCGCCTGAAACAGGTTCGGATTGATCGACCCCGCCCGAACGCCGTACTTGACCTCCAGCTTTTTAATCTGAGGCACATCCGCCGTCCCACCCGGCAAATCCCAAAGCACATGCAGAGCCACCGTAGGACTCGCTCCCGTCAGCTCATGCACCTTCCCCGCATCGCTGAACTTCTCCTCAATCGTCCCCGCCGCCGCGCCCTGCACGAACTTACCAAACCGCGTCCCCGTGTTTGCAAATCCCCATGACGGCACCTCGATCCGAAACTCATCCAGAGCCGCCCAGATTCTCTCCACCTCAACTGCATTCCCTATCGCCATAGCTCCCTCAATCTCCAACACCACACAGAAATATACCCTCTATTGAAACAGGCAGTCCGGCCCTCTGCCATAAATCTTTTTAAAAACATCCTCAATCCACCAGGACCACATCCAGAAACCGCGGCCCATGCACTCCCTTGATTCGTGTCATCTCAATGTCCGCCGTAGCCGAAGGCCCCGAGAAGAACGTCGTAGCCAGCCCCTCCGTAGCCCGCAGACGTTCGAACGCCTCCGGCACCGTCTCCACCACATCGGCCACCCGCACCACGCACAGGTGATAATCCGGCACCAGGGTCACTGCCCTCCGTCCCTGCCCAGCAACATCCTGTAGCACCACACTCCCCGTCTCCGCAATCGCAACCGTCGAGCCCGTCAACACACCATCGACCCCATCCAGCTCCTTCGCCGAAAGACCTTCGTCCGTTACAAACTCAAACCCCGCAGGCAGCCACTCCGGCTTCAATCCCACAGGCACAACTATCCGACGCTTCCCCCGCTCCAAAAGTCTCCTGGCCACCACTGCAGCCACCTCGCCCTCGCTGCAACGCGACACCGTAGCGTCATAGTCCCGCAGCCGATCCTCCAGCAAATGCAGAGTCTCATCCCGCCCCCGCAGCCCCACCCGCTTATACGCCCGAGCAATGCCGTTCCACCCCGCCACCGCCGCAGTCTCATCCGAAGCACCGCCGTTGGCATTACGAATCCTACGCAGAATCTCCCCTCGCGCGCTCACTCCGACCTCCCCCTCTTCTCCCACCACTCGCGAAAGCTCTCCTTCGGGATCTCCTTCAGATCACGAACCTTCGTCCACCCACCCAGCATCCCCGGCAACCACCCAATCCATCCATCCTTCCCCACCAGCGGAGACTCCGCCGCCCGCGCCAGCCTCTGCGCCGCCCGAAACCTCCTCTCACTCCGAAACACCACCGCCGCCGCCCGCATCGCCGCTGCCTCCACATCAAACATCCCCTTCTGCTCCACCACCTTGCTCCGCAGATGAATCAGCACCTCGGGAATGTTGATCTTCACCGGACAAACCTCATAGCAGGCCCCGCACAAAGAAGACGCATACGGCAAACTCTGCGCATGGTGCATCTGCTGCAACTGCGGCGTCAGGATCGCCCCAATCGGCCCGGCATACACACTCCCATAAGCATGGCCGCCTGTCTGCCGATACACCGGGCAAGCATTCAGGCAGGCCGCGCAGCGAATGCAGTTCAACGTCTGCCGCCCCTCCTCATCCGCCAGCACGCTAGTCCGAGCATTGTCCATCAACACCACATGAAACGTCTTCGGCCCATCCCCCGCATGGACCCCGTTCCAGATCGAGTTATACGGGTTCATCCTCTCCCCCGTAGCCGACCGAGGCAGCAACTGCAACATCACTTCCAAATCCTCAAATCGCGGCAGCACCTTATCAATCCCTGCCACCGTAATCAGAGTTTCCGGCAGCGTCAGGCACATCCTCCCATTGCCCTCGCTCTCGACGATGCACACCCCGCCCGTCTCCGCGATCAGGAAGTTCGCCCCGCTCACCCCCGTCTTCACTCTTAGAAACTTCTCCCGCAAAAACCGCCGCGCCGCATCCGCCAGGTCCTGCGGCCGCTCCCCCAGTTCCGGCAGATTCATCTCCCGCCGGAAGATCTCCCGAATCTGCTGCCGATTCTTATGCAGAGCAGGAACCACAATATGAGAAGGCCGGTCCTGCCCCAGTTGAATAATCAGCTCCGCCAGGTCGGTCTCGTAGGCATGAATCCCCGCGGCCTTCAGACCCGCGTTCAACTGAATCTCCTCCGTCGTCATCGACTTGATCTTGATGACCTCGTCCGATCCCGACGCCTTCACCAGCCCAATCACAATCCGCCGGGCCTCGTCCGCATCCGCGGCCCAATGCACCACCCCACCCGCCTTCGTGCAGTTGGCCTCGAACTGCTCCAGATAAAAATCCAGATGCTCCATCGTGTGCTGGCGAATCTGCTTCCCGGCCTCGCGCAGCTCCTGCCAGTCCGGCATCTCGCCCACCACCCGAGCACGCTTCGTCCGAATCACCTCCGTAGCGTGCCGAACATTCTTCCGCAACTGCGTATCCTGCATAGCCGCCTGAGCCGCAATCGGAAACGCCGGAGCCGTCTTAGGGTCTAAAGCAGTCCCGCTCATAGCAGCCACCAATCCGGGTGCCGGGTGCCCCATGTCCGGAACTTCGGACATGGGCCTTCGCGCGCAAAGAGCGCAAACCGCCCCCGCCAATCTCCCCCCAGGGTTAATCATCGTCCCCCCTCATCCCCAGCCAGAATCTCCGCCAGATGCACCGTACTCACCCCCGTCCGCTGCCGATGCAGCGCCCCCTGAATATGCATCAGGCAGGAGTTATCGCAAGCCGTACAAGCCTCCGCCCTCGTATTCAGCACCGCCGTAGTCTTCTCCGCCAGCATCGCGCTCGAAACCTCCGCATTCTTCACCGCGAACGTCCCGCCAAACCCGCAGCACTGCTCCACTCCCTCCAGCTCCACCAGGTCGATCCCCCGCACCGCCTTCAACAGCCGCAGCGGCCCATCCCCCAACCCAAGATTCCTAAGCCCATGACAACTAGCATGGTAAGTGACCCGATGCGGATAATAAGCCCCCACGTCCTCCAGCCCCAGCCGCTTCGTCAGAAACTCCGAGAACTCAAATACCCGCAACAGCAGCGCGTCCACCTCCGCGATCAACTGCGCTTTCCCCGTCCCCCGAGCCATCTTCGGATAATGCTCCCTCATCATCGCCACGCAAGAAGACGAAGGCACCACCACCGCCTCAGCATCTTTAAATTGCGCCACAAACCGCTCCATCAGAGGCAGCGCCTCCGCCTGATACCCCGTGTTGTAGTGCATCTGTCCGCAGCAGGTCTGCCCCGCCGGAAACTCAACCGTATGTCCCAGCCTCTCCAGGACCCTCACCACGGCCATGCCGGTCTCCGGAAACAACGTGTCGTTATAGCAGGTAATAAACAACGCAACTCGCAGAACAACCTCCGGCCAGCCAGATTCACACCAACTCAAATTCAATAGAGAGTATATTTCCCAAACTCAACGCGTGTCAGATACGATGGTACCCGCTTCACCAATGGAAGTATCATTCCGTCCAGAGAGACGGATGCATACACAGATCGAAGAACGATAGAGGGTGCATTGGGACCAAATCCATTCTTAGGCGTCATCTTCCACTGGATCGGCGGCCTCGCCTCCGCCACCAACTTCATTCCCTTCCGCGCCATCAAGCGCTGGTCGTGGGAGGTCTACTGGATCATCCAGGGCTTCGCCGCCTGGATCGTCGCCCCCATCGTCCTCGCCGGCATCTTCGTCCCCCACCCCATCGCCATCCTGCAAACCGCCTACGCCAAAGACCCCGGCAGCATCTTCTACCCCGTCCTCTGGGGCGTCCTCTGGGGAATGGGCGGCCTCACCTTCGGCCTCGCCATCCGCTACCTCGGCTTGGCCCTCGGCTACGCCATCGCCCTCGGCCTCTGCATGGTCTTCGGAACCATCATCCCGCCCATCTACCACGGCGAGATGTCCGCCATCCTCCACGAGACCTCCGGCCGGATCATCCTCGCCGGAGTCCTCCTCTGCCTCATCGCCGTAGCCATCAACGGAGCCGCCGGCCTCTCCAAAGAGAACGAAATCACCCCCGAAGAGAAAGCCGAAGCCGGAGAAGTCGATTACAACTTCGGCAAAGGCATTGCCGTAGCCGTCTTCGCCGGAATCATGAGCAGCTTCTTCGCCTTCGGCCTCGACGCAGGCAAACCCATAGGCGACCTCGCCAAAGCCGAGCTACTCTCCACCCACCGCTCCGACCTCTGGCAGAACCTTCCCATCCTCATCGTAGTTCTCTGGGGAGGCTTCCTCACCAACTTCGTCTGGTCCCTCATCCTCATCTTCAAGAACCGCTCCATCCGCCAGTTCGCCGGAGAACCCGGCCTCAACCCCATGCGCTCGTCCCACGTCTCCGGCCACACCATGGTCGACTTCGACCCCCTCGACCCCTCCACCTACGACCACCTCGCCCCGCGCACCCTCGTCTCCAACTACCTCTTCGCCGCCCTCGCCGGAGTCATCTGGTACTTCCAGTTCTTCTTCTACTCCATGGGCCAGACCAGGATGGGAAAATACGACTTCTCCAGTTGGACCCTCCACATGGCCTCCATCATCATCTTCGCCACGCTATGGGGACTCATCCTGAAAGAGTGGCAAGGCACCAGCCGCCGCACCAAACTCCTGGTAACCACCGGCCTCCTCCTCCTCATAACCTCCACAGTAGTAGTAGGCTACGGCAACTACCTGAAGTCCACCCAATCCCCCACCCCCATCACCACCAGCAACTAAACCGTTCTGCAAATTGGTACCAGGTCAATTTGAATACACAGCTACCAATGACCATCATTCGGTAGCGACGACATCTTCCCGCAAGCCGACTTGCGAGGACTAATCCCAAATTGGACAAATCTAAAGCGGGGCAAGCTCTTACAGAGTCTGCACAACGCAGAAGCCTGACTCAGTGGTTTGGACTTCTGTAAAGCCCATTTGTGCAAGAGCGGATCGGATTGCTTCTGTGAGCGCAACACCGACAACCTCCAGCACATTATAGGGAGGGTCAGATGAATAGACGCCATGGTGCAGATCGATGGTATCGAGTTGACCGATCAGCGATCTCTCAGGGGAGGCATCCTCTGGCGACTTGAAGATGGTTATGCCTTTCAGATGGTTCGGCTCTGGAAACCTTGCCCACACTCTTTCCGCAGCACTCCTGTTCAGCGGCGAGTCGATGATCCAGACTGGAATGCCACGTGGCATAGATTCCAATTTTTCACCGAAACCCCGATCCACAACAACGATCACACGATAGGTAGCAGGATTCATCGATTCACTATACCGCGTCGGTCAAATCGCACTCTCATCAGGACTTTTTGCGCACTTATTTCCAGATTATTCCCGATAAACGCGCTTCCCGTCACTCTGCCCCAATTTCTGTGGACCAACCCGAGCCTGCGAATTCAACTTGCTCCATGCCAGAAGAAACAGCAAACGCCCGCCATCCCCAAAAAGAGAAAAGCGGGCGCAGCTCGAAAACCAGTTATCTAAGGCACCCTACCACTTCAAATGCATCAAAGAAGTAGCCTGGCGAGGCATCTCCGCAGGAATCGCCACCTTGCCACCCTCCACATCCAACCAACGAGGCGAATCCAGCAACTCAAGCTGCCCCGCGGCCTTCAACTTCGCATACTGCTCGACAGAAGGGCTCTGCGGCGATCCCATCGCCTTCCACACCGTATAAGCATTGCTATGGTTCTCATCGATACGGTAATGCTCCAGCAGAACCCGATGCACCCCAGCCGGAATCCCCTTGACCGTAACCGTCACCTGCGCGCCCGCCGCGGGCAAATCATCATCGTGATAATTCCAAAGCATCACCGCCGCTTCACGCTCCGCCTTCGTAGCCATCCCATCAATATCCGGAGCCTGTCCCACTCCCGACTGCATGATCGAATCCAGCGTCTGCTTGCCCGTGCTCGTCGTCGCCACGCGCTCACCCGACATCAACCCAGCCATTCGGAAGACATTAATCACCGGCTTATCAATCCCGTTCGTAGCCAGTGAACGGAAGCCCTCAAAATAATCCTTGTCCTCAAACTCAAACGACCAGCTCAACATCGAGATCAGGTTGACCTTGTTGCGATCTTCCAGCTCAAACATCCCCTTCAGCGCCGCCGCCGTATACACCGGATACAGCGGCCCATTCCTATAATTGTTCGACGGATTCACCTTCGACGAGCAAGCCGCGCAACCCTCCGGGTCCGCCTCGCTCAGAATGATCGGCAGATGAATGAACTTCGAATACTTCGCGATCGTCTTAAATCCCTCGTTCGTATCGTTCAGCTCTTTCTTCAGCCCCATCTGAACATGACCATCCACAATCTTCGGCAGACCCTTCACGTGAAACGAAATAAAGTCCATCGGAATAGCTCCGCCATTCGCCGCGCTCTTATCAGTATTCACATGCTTCAGAAAATTATCGAAGAAAGTCCGAGCCTTCACCGAACTCGGCCCCGTGCTCGCCGGTCCTCCAACCTTCGCCGTCGGCAACGCTGCCTTCACCCCTGCAACCGCATAGTCATAGAGCTTGTAGTAGTTCTCCGGCGTCGTGTGCCAGTAGTCGATGTCCGGCTCATTCCATACCTCGAAGTACCACGTATTCACCGCGTCCTTGCCGTAGCGCTGGACAAGGTGCTCCGTGACCTTACGCACCAGCTCGCCCCATACCTTGTAGTCCTTCGGCGGATTGTTCGACGCACCCGAGATCGTACTCTTCGGATAATGCACCTGGTACGGCACCTGCCGCTCAGGCAAATCCGCAGCCAGGTCCTTCGGCATAAATCCCAGTTCCACCATCGGACGCACTCCGGCAGCCTTGAACTCATCAAAGATTCCATCCAGAATCTTGAAGTTGTACACCGGCTTTCCATTCGCATCCAGCGTGAACACGTTCGTCGAGCTCCACTTCAGTTCCGCCACTCCATCGCCCGAGGTCAGCAGATGATGCGCCCGGATGTACACTGGCACCGGGCTCAGATCATGCAGCTCACGCAACAGCTCCGTGCCGCGCTTCATCGTCGTGTAATTGCCTTCGTCATAGCCGAACCAGCTATAAATCGGCTTGTAAACACCCTCCGGCTTCGTCAGGTCCACATTGATCGAAACCGGGGTCTGTGCCGCCCCCGGAAGAGCGGCAGCAACGCCAAGCAGTACAGTCGCCAGAAAACGCATTGGGTCTCTTTCTCTCGTTAGAAGTTGTACTTGAGCGCGAACTGAATATCGCGCGACGGAACGGAAGTGCTCACAATGCGGCCCCACGTAGACGTATCCACCGGCGCAGTTGAGGCCGAGCTCGTAATGCTCGCGCCCGGAGCGCTGAAGCTCGTTGTGTTGGACAGGTTGAAGAACTCCGCGCGGAACGACAGTACCTGCTCACCCCGCATCGTGAAGTCCTTGAAGATCGAAGCGTCGTACTGGCGATACATATCCGAGCGCAGCGTGTTCGCCTTCACCGTGCCGTACGTATACAAAGAAGGCTGCACATAGGCCGTATTGTCGAACCAGTGATTCACCGACTTCACAAAGTTCCTGTTGCCGCCGTTTGGATTCAGGTTAGGCCGCTGACTGCCAACGCCCGTATTCGCCACGTCCGAGGAGATGATCGGAGTATAAGGAACACCGCTGTGCAGCACGACGATCGTCTGGATATGCCATCCGCCAAGCGCCCCATTCACCGCCCAGTTCGCATGGCTCATATACGGACGCCCCCTGCCGAACGGCAACGCATAGCTGCCGCTGATCGCCAGGTTCTGCGGAATGTCATACGGCGACAGCGTGTACTCATAGCCGCGGTTTCCACCCAGCGGGGGTGCCTGGTTGAACTGCATGAACTTCGACCACGTATACGCCACCAGCGCCTGCAACCCGTGACTCTCACGATGCTCCAGCTTCATCTGCAGCGAGTTGTAGCTCGTCGAAACGTCCTGCGTGTTGAACGTAATCGTGCCCCACGGCTGATACGGGCGGCGTCCCTGAATCGCTCCCGGCCCGGGGTCTGGATCGTTGAAGTCGTTCGATCCGTTCAGGTCGACGCCGTGGTTCCCCACATAGCTGATCTCGAACAAATCCTTCTGCGAGAACTGCTGTTGAATCCCCAGGCTGTAGTGCTCGTTATAGCCGACGTTCAGGTGCAGCTTCGTCGGCACCAGCGTCGGGTTGGCCTGCGCGGAACCAAGCGCCGTTCCCAGGAAGAAGTCCGCCAGAGTACGGGTTGGCACCACGTTCTGCGTCTGGTTTACCGTCTCGTTCAACCGGAACGGCAGCATGTTCAGGTTCACACGTCCGGTCGTTCCCTCCGGCTCATAGAACATGCCAAAGCCGCCTCGAACCACCGTCTTGTCGCTCGCCGAGTAAGAGAAGCCGATACGCGGCCCCCACTGACGCTTGTCCGTATAGGTCAGGTTGTACGGCAGCTTCGCCGTGGAGCTCGTCTGGATGTACTGCCCGAAGAACTGGTACGCCGCCGGAGCCGCCTGCTGCGCGCTCAGGTCTGGAACCGGGCCATTGCCGCCAACAACGATCGGCTTCGACAGCGACGGATCGAACGTGCCAACCTGCCCCTTGTAGCCATTCAACCACGGAGAATACTCATAGCGAATACCCGCATTCACCGTAAGCTTCGGCGTAAGACGTATATCGTCCTGCACGAAGAACTGATAGTAAGTCTGCTGGCCGCCAAAGTTCTGCGCCGGATACGCACGCTGCACCGACGACGGAAGTCCCAGCAGGAAGTCGGCAAAGGCATCGCCGCTCGAAGAGACCGGGTTCCCGTTCGTGTCGTAACCGCGAGTCGAATTCCCGCTGAACGAGAACGAACCTGCAAACTGTTCGCTGTCATAGCCCAGCCATTGGTAGTAACGAATCAACGTGCCGAACTTGATCGAGTGCTTTCCTTTCAGGATCGTAAAGTCCTCCGTACCTTCGAAGGCTTTGCGGTCCTGCGACTTCGGACGCTGGTCGAACGCCGAACCCTGAATCGACGTATATCCGCTCCACGCATAGTCTGGGAAGGCTCCTCCGACTCCCGGCCTCAGCTCTGCCGAGAGTCCCGTGACCCCGAACTGTCCATTCCAGTCCGGCCCCTGCAAAAACGCCGACAGGCGCACATGGCTGGGCAGATAGTGCGCCCGAACCTCGTTCACCTTGTTCGAGCCGATGTTCGTAATCAGACCCGCCGCAATGTCCTGCCCAATCGAGGTCAGGCTCGCAGTCCCCAGCAGCGGAGACGAATTCGGATCGGTCTCCCGGTTCCGGATGTAGAGCCAACGTGCAAACAGCCGGTTCGACGGAGTGATCTGGTCATCCAGACGCACCGTGAACTGGTCCCAGTCAATCGCCTGCGACGGCGTAAAGCTCGCCGTGTTCGCTCCGTTGTTCGAGGGCGGCACATAGTTCAGAATTGCTTGGGCCTGCGGAGAAAGCCGCCGCTGCGGAATCTTGTTCATGACCCCGCCATCCTGGAACTGGTCGCGTACCAGCTTGCCGCCCACCATACGCGTCGACATAGGATCATAGATCGGCGTACTGCCGAAGTATCCGCCGCGTTGATCGCCACTCGGCACCGTATCGCTGAAGATCAGCCCCTGCCGCAGCCGCTGCCCCTCATAATCCAGAAAGAAGAAGGTCCGGTCTTTTCCGTTGTAAATATGCGGAACCGTCACCGGCCCACCCAGGTCGCCGCCAAACTGGTTCCGCTTCAGAATCTGCCGCGTCAGCGCAAAGTAGTTGCGTGCATCCAGCTTGTCGTTGCGGATGAACTCGAACAGTCCGCCATGAAACTTGTTCGTTCCACTCTTGGTCGTAGCGTTGAAGAATGCGCCGCCGCGGTTGAACTCCGCCGAGTATGGGCTCTGCTGCACCGAGAACTCCTGCAACGCATCAATCGAGGCCTGGATGAAAGTACCGCCCTGATGCTGCTCCGAGACGTCCACACCGTCCAGCAGGAACGAGGTCGCGCTTCCGCGGATACCGCTGATCACGTTCCCGTTCACCACTTCCGGCCGAATCGCTAGCGAGTTGCCCGTCGCCGCCTGCAACGATGCGCCCGGCGTCAACTCAGCCAGCTTATAGAAACCGCGCCCATTCAGCGGCAGCCCCGTCAACTGCTTGTTCGTAATCACCTGCCCAATCGTGGCCGAGTCGGTAGAGAGCAAAGGAGCCGCCGCCGTCACCATCACCGTAGTCGACTCCGACCCGATGTTCAGTTGCAGGTCCTCACGCACAATCTGGCCCACCTGTACCTCGACGCCGTTCACCGTCGTCGTGGCAAATCCCGAGGAGCTCACGCTCAGGTTGTACGTGCCCGCCGATACAGGCGTAATCACAAAGTTTCCATCCGAGTCCGTCACCGCGGTCTGGGAAACGTTGGTTCCAACGTTCGTTGCCTTTACTGCCGCCTTCACCACCACGGCATCATGTTGGTCTGTAATGCGTCCGACGAAGCGTCCCGACTCAACCTGGGCATGGAGAAACCCGGCAGTCAACAGCATCATCCAGACAAAGCGCGCTACGATCCTGACCTCAAAAAGAGTTTTCACGGCACTCACCTCAGATTTGATCCCGCTACATACACAGGATTCTTTTTCGGAGCGCCGCCAAAGGTAGTACCAGCCAGGAGCAGTTGTCAATGCCCATCTGGATATTTCATCCAGACTTTATCGGTAACCTAATCTCTTTCAATCCATGAATCTCCGGTTTCCGATGAAACGTCCTCCCTCTCGTCATGCCAAAAACACAAAATTGACCTAATGGTCGAACCATTAGGTCAATTCATACGTCCTTTTAGACTTTGCTTATCTATTCCACGCAGTACAAATCCACGTCATCTCGACCGAAGCAAGGAACGGTCTTATCGTTCGTCGCCCAGGGAGTGGAGAGACCCAGTATTTAGTTTTTCCGCTGCTTTTGTTCTTGTCTTTTGAAATGCAAAATCCCAAAGAATCCGCCAATCCCTAACAAGGAACCTTCCGAATCGTAACCGGCACCTGCTCCACAATCTCAATCCCGAATCCCTGCAACGCAGGCACATGCGTAGGCGTATTCGTCAGCAGACGGATCTTATGAATCCCCAGTTCCGAAAGAATCTGCCCACCCAGACCCACCTGCCGCAGCGTCTTCTGCCCCTTCTCCTCGTTCCCCTCCCGAGCCTTATGCAGCACAATCCGTTCCGCAGTCTTATCCACCCCAAACCCCGCCGCCCCGTTATGCAGATACACCAACGCCCCGCGCCCCGCCTCCGCAATCATCTTCAGCGAGCCATCCACCGCCGCCCTGCAATCGCACAGCGTCGTCGAAAACATCTCTCCCGCCAGGCAATGCGTCTGCACCCGCACCAGCAGCGGCTCGTCCCCCGTCACATCGCCATACACCAGCGCCACATGCGACTCCCCGCCATCCATCTCGCTCTCATACGCGATCATGCGGAACTCGCCATACGCCGTAGGCAACGCCGACTCGGCCACCCGATGAATATACCGCTCATTCTGTAACCGATACCGGATCAAATCCGCCACCGTCACCATCTTCAGCTCATGCTTCTCGCAGAACTTCACCAGGTCCGGCACCCGGGCCATCGTCCCGTCGTCGTTCATGATCTCGCAGATCACGCCCGCCGGAATCAGTCCTGCCATCCGTGCCAGGTCCACCGAGGCCTCCGTCTGCCCAGCCCTCACCAGCACCCCGCCCTTTCGCGCCCGCAGCGGAAACATGTGCCCCGGCCTCGCCAGGTCCTGCGCCGTCGACCGCGGATCGATCGCCACCTTGATCGTATGCGCCCGGTCCGCCGCCGAGATTCCCGTTGTCACACCCTCGCGGGCCTCGATCGTCTCCGTAAACGCCGTCCCGAACCGCGACGTATTCTCCTGCGTCATCGGAGCCAGCCGCAGATAGTCCGCCCGCTCCTCCGTCAGCGTCAGGCAGATCAACCCGCGCCCATGCACCGCCATAAAGTTGATCGCCTCCGGAGTCACAAACTCCGCCGCCAGCGTCAGGTCGCCTTCATTCTCGCGGTCCTCGTCATCGACGACCACCACCATCCGCCCAGCCTTAAACTCCGCAATCGCATCCGTCACATTCGAGAACATATCTTCGCCTTCCAAGTCATTCGACGTCCTTAATCCTACGCTGGTCGCAGACAAAGAAATGCCGCCCGGAGTGGGCGGCATTCCTTTTTACAATCAAACGACAAAATCGAGATCGGAAACTCTACAGTGTGGACTCAATCTCGAATCCCCAGGCTTCCAGCAGCGCCTCCGGGATGTACTTCGAGTTCTTATTGCGCCGGGCCCATTCGCGCAGTCTCGTCGATCGAATGTACTGGTCCGGTGTCAATTTGAACTCCTTCACTACCTGCTCAAACGATGTCACTGTGGGAACAACCGGCCCAATCGGCTCAGGCTTGCCCCAGTTGGGATTGCCACGACGCTTTGCCATTCTGTATAAGTACCTCTAGTAGTGTAGTCTCACGCGCATTATCCTCAGGCTACCTACGGGATAAATAGCACGAAAGTAACGTATTCTTCATTCTACGGCAGTTATATATACAAATCAAGCTGCCTGACCTCGTCCTGCCCGGCCCAAATCCAGCTAAATCCCTCATCTCACCGCTGTTGCGCCAGTGCATAAAACTTCGTCATGTCCGCCTTCAGCTCACGCAGAGCATCCACATTCAGATACACCATGTGGCCCGCCGGATAGTACCCAAACTGCACATTCCCCACCAGCTTCGCCGGAAGGTCCATGTGGTTCAGGTCATACTCCGTGGCAAAGAACGGCGTAGCCAGGTCGAAGTACCCATTCGCAGAGAACACCCGCAGCTTCGGATTCTTCCGGATCGCGTCCGCCAGGTCGACCGCCGTATCCGGCCTCACCTGTTCCCCGCCCCCGCGTCCACCGCCGCCGCCCGACGCCCGATGCTTGAAGTCCCAGTTCTGGCTGATCCCCGGCCCCGAAAGATAATACTGCTCCTGGCTCGGATACTTCAGCTCCTTGACGATGTAGTCGTGGAACGCCCCCACATACGCCCCGCTGATCCCCGTATCCGAGGGATCATATCCCGGCCCTTCGCCCGCCGCATCCGCGTCCCAGCCTTCGAACCGCGCATCGTACCGTCCCAGCGTCCGCTCATCTCCGCGCAGCAGCTCCTTGCGGAACCGCGTCGACTGGATCTTCAGCTTCGACTCCTTCACATACTCCACGCTCAACCCGGTAAACGCCGCCACCTTAGCCGCAATCGCATCAAACTCCGCCGCTGGCAGCGTATCTCCCTGCCGCAAAGCCTCCGCATACGGCCCCCGCGCAAACAATCGCGCCTGCTGTACCCACTCCGCCATGCTCACGCTCGTCTTCACCTTGTGGTGATAGAACGCAATCGCCGCATACGTCGGGAAGTACCCGATCGACTCCTCATCGATCCCCGGCGACTGCCGGTTGTAATTCAAAATCGACGACAGCAGCGTGACCCCGTTGAACTCGATCCCATCATTCTGCAACACGCTCACCAGACCCGCCGAGCGCGTCGTCCCATACGACTCCCCGAACAGGAACTTAGGCGAGTTCCACCGCTCGTTCGCCGTGATGTACCGCACAATAAACTTCTCGAACGCCCGAATATCCTGATCCGTCCCGGCAAAGTCCTTCGCCGTACCCTTGCCCACCGCCCGCGAGAAGCCCGTCAGCGGCGCGTCGATAAACACCAGGTCGCTCTTGTCCAGCAAGCTGTACTGGTTCGGAACAATCTCGAACGGAGCCGGTCCCGTGGCCTCCGGGCTCGCCGATACCACCCGCACCGGCCCAACAGATCCCATGTGCAGCCAGATCGTAGCCGACCCCGGCCCGCCGTTGTAGAAGAACGTCACCGGCCGCGTCTTCGCGTCCACCCCGTCCTGCGTATAAGCCACGTAGAAGATGCTTCCGTTCGGCTTGTCCTGATCGTCGCGGATCAGAAGGTTCCCCGCCGTGGCCGTGTAGTGGATCGTCTGCCCCCCAGCCGTCCAGTCATGCTTCGACACCGCGGTCGTCTCCGCCGGAATCGGTTTGCTCTGCTCCTCCGGCTGGTCCGCCGGAGCCGCGCCGGCTGGCCTCTGCTGCCGATTCCCCTGCGCCAGCCCCGAAACGCTCAACGCACCCAGCAAAACCAGCCCCGCAGCCACACGCGAGCCACGCAAAACCACACTCCCACACACCGATTCCCGCAGAATCATCAAGACAGCTCCTAACCTTGCATTTCTGAATTTCAGGCAGAACATTTCCCAGAACATCTCGTGGATTGCATCATCTTACCCCCGAAACCCTCTGCAAACACAAGGTTTTTTCAAAGCCGCCCGCAAAAAGTCCCCTCAGGAGATCGTATCCAGATGGAACGGCTTCTCATACGGCTCCACCGGATACCCCTTGGCCTTCCACGCCGCCAGCCCGCCCTTCAAAAATTTAATCCGTGTAAACTCCAGCTCCCGAGCCCGCTCCAGAATCATCCGGCTCGTCTTCTCGCTCGTGCATGTGCAATACACAATCGACTCCTTCTCCTTCGGAATCAGCGTATGCTGCTCCAGAATCTCCTTAGGCGGAATCCTCGTCGCCCCCGGAATAATCTCCGAGTACGCCAGCAGATCCAGCGGCTGCCTTACGTCGAACAGCAGAACCTCCTCCTTCGCCTCCATCAGCGCATGAAGCTCCTCCGGCTCAATGCTGTGCTCTTCCAGGTCCCTGCGCCGCTTCAGCACACGCATCCGGTAGATCCCGAAGACCAGCGCGACAAATCCAACCACGCAGATCGCAATCAACCACATCCCTCACCTCCAGCACTTTCCATTATCTGATTCCGCATCCCGCCCCGGCGGTTCACCCATCTTCCCAACCCATCACTCCCAACCCACTCGCACCCGACTCACCATCACCACGGGCACGAAGAATATGCGAAACTCAAGCAGGCTGATGAACCTCGAAACTCTCCTCCACCAGACCTTCGGATTTAAAGACTTCCGCGCCAACCAGCGGGCAGTCTGCCACTCCGCCACCGACGGCCGCGACGTCCTGCTCGTCATGCCCACCGGAGCCGGAAAGTCCCTCTGCTACCAACTCCCCGCCATCGCCCGCGGAGGCACTGCCCTCGTTATCAGCCCCCTCATCGCCCTCATGGACGATCAGGCCAACAAGCTCTCCCAACTCGGCCTCAAAGTCGCCCGTATCCACTCAGGCCTCTCCCGCGAAGACTCCCGTCAGGCCTGCCGCGACTATCTCTCCGGCGCCCTCCAGTTCCTCTTCATCGCCCCCGAGCGGATGCGCGTCCCCGGCTTCCCCGAGATGCTCGCGAAGAAGAAGCCGTCCCTCGTCGCCATCGACGAAGCCCACTGCATCAGCGCCTGGGGCCACGACTTCCGCCCCGACTAC
>JAATEV010000049.1 GCA_015655585.1 Terriglobales bacterium
TCTGTAAGCCGGCCATCATCGAGCACCTGCAGCAGCACATTGAACACATCCGGATGTGCCTTCTCAATCTCATCGAACAGGATCACCGCATAAGGCCGACGCCGCACAGCCTCCGTCAACTGCCCACCCTCGTCGTATCCCACATAGCCGGGAGGCGCTCCAATTAACCGAGCCACAGCGTGCTTCTCCATGTACTCGCTCATGTCGATCCGCACCATCGCGGCCTCGTCATCGAAGAGGAACTCGGCCAGAGCCCTTGCGGTCTCGGTCTTGCCTACGCCGGTGGGGCCGAGGAAGATGAACGAGCCGATAGGACGCTTGGGATCGCTCAACCCTGCACGCGAGCGGCGAATTGCATTCGCCACAGCGCCGAGAGCCTCGTCCTGCCCGACGACGCGCTCGCGCAGACGATCCTCCATCTGCACCAGCTTCTGCATCTCGCCTTCGAGCATCTTCGAGACAGGGATTCCCGTCCACTTGGAGACTACGGCGGCGATGTCCTCTTCATCCACCTCTTCCTTCAACATCCGCGAAGGTTTGGCCGTTTTGGCCTCTTCGTTGTCTTCGCGCACGGCCGCATCCTGCAGGTCGGTCAGCTCGCGCAGCTCGGCTTCGAGCTTCGGAATCTCACCATATTGCAACTCCGCAGCGCGTTGCAGGTCACCCTTGCGAGTCTCCTCCTGCATCTGGAAACGCAAGGCTTCCAGCTTCTCCTTGAGCTCGGCGATCTTGCCGATGGCTCCGCGCTCCTTCTGCCAGCGCGCCCGCAGAGCCGCAGCCGACTCCTTGACCTCGGCCAGCTCCTTCTCGACGAGCTCCAGACGTTCCTGCGAGGCGGCATCTTTCTCTCGCCGTAGCGCAGCCCGCTCGATCTCCAGCGAGGTCGCGCGACGCTCCAGGTCGTCGATCTCGACCGGCACGCTGCCGATCTGGATCGCCAGCGCGGAGGCCGCTTCATCGACCAGATCGATCGCCTTGTCGGGCAGGAAGCGGTCCGAGATGTAACGGTGACTCAACGTCGCAGCCGCCACAATCGCGGAGTCCTTGATGCGGACCTTGTGGTGCGCCTCGTACTTCTCCTTCAGGCCACGCAGAATTGCAATCGTATCTTCTACGTTCGGCTCGCCGACATAGACGATCTGGAAGCGACGCTCCAGTGCGGCGTCTTTTTCGATGTACTTGCGGTACTCGTTCAGCGTGGTTGCGCCGATGGCTCGCAGTTCGCCGCGTGCCAGCGCGGGCTTCAGCATGTTGCTGGCGTCCATGGTGCCTTCGGCGGCTCCAGCCCCTACCAAGGTGTGGAGCTCGTCGATGAAGAGAATCACCTCTCCGTTCGAGTCTTCAATCTCCTTCAGGACGGCCTTCAGGCGCTCCTCGAACTCACCGCGGAACTTCGCTCCGGCCACCATCGAAGCCAGATCGAGCGCGCAGACTCGCTTGCCCTTCAGGATCTCCGGCACGTCGCCGAGAAAGATTCTGCGTGCGAGACCTTCGACGATGGCCGTCTTGCCTACGCCGGGCTCTCCGATGAGCACAGGATTATTTTTTGTTCTGCGGCTGAGAACCTGGATGACGCGGCGAATCTCCTCGTCGCGGCCGATCACGGGGTCGAGCTTGCCGCGGCGGGCCAGTTCCGTGAGGTCTTTGGCGTATTTTTCGAGCGCCTGGAACTTGCCCTCGGGGTTCTGGTCCGTTACACGCTGTGAGCCGCGCACCGCGCTCAGAGCCTTCAGGATCGCCTCGTGGGTGGCTCCGAGGGCGGTCAGGGCTAGCTGGACGGGGTCGTTCTTGGCCTTGGACAGGGCCAGGAGGAGGTGCTCGGTGGAACAGAACTCGTCCTTGAAGTTCTCGGCTTCTTTGAAAGCCTGTTCGAGAATTTTTTGCAGTGCTCCGGACATGCCGGGCTGGGTGCCGCCCTGGACTTTGGGGAGCTTTTGAATTGCAGTGTTTACGCCGGAGAGCAGTTGCTCGACCGGGGTGCCTACCTTCTCAAGTACTGGAATTACAACACCTTCGCGGTCTTCGAGCAGGGCTGCCATCAGGTGCAACGGCAGAACCTCGGGGTTGCCGTTCTCCGCGGCGTGCCCGCTGGCCTGCTGGAGCGCCTCCTGCGACTTCATCGTCAACTTATCCCACTTGATCGCCATACACAGGTCCTCTTCTCCGGGATTTTCCCGGTACCACACTATCTTGATCTACCTTGAGCGGTTTGATCTCAGTTGATTAGACGCGTCCGGCTCGTTCAGGTTGCTAAAACCTGACAACAACTCACTCATATTTTAACCTTCCCGACTTTTTGGCGTGGCCTTTCCGGTGGAGTTTATGGGTGGTGCCGGATGGTTTTGTGTGGGTGGGTGATGGAGAAAAAGTGCATCGGCGGCAGACCGGAGGCATCTTTTAGTTGAGTGAGTAATTACTCACCTATTAGAATGACCCTTGAGGTTCCTGAGGGACGGGAGAGAGCGAAATGGTGATTCCGAAGTTCACGGTGAAGGACATTCCCCCGCAGACGGGGCGGCTGGCAGCGGTGACGGGCGCGACCGGCGGGCTGGGGTACGAGACGGCTCTGGCGCTGGCCGGGGCAGGCGCGGAGGTGATTCTGCTGGGGCGCAATCCGGAGAAGGGGCGTGTGGCGGTGGAGAAGATCCGCAAGGCGGCTCCGGCGGCGAAGGTGAGGTTTGCCGAGGTAGACCTGGCGAGCCTGGCCTCGGTGGGGGCGGGCGCGGAGGCGATCGTCGGCGAGGGACGCGCGCTGGATGTGCTGATCAACAATGCGGGCGTGATGGCTTTGCCGGAGCGGAGGGTGACGGTGGATGGGTTCGAGATGCAGTTTGCGACCAACCACCTGAGCCACTTTCTGCTGACGGCGGGGCTGATGCCTGCTCTGCGGAAGAGCGCGAAGCCGAGGGTCGTGAATGTGAGCAGCAGTGCGGCTCGGATGGGGAGTATGAACTTCGACGACCTGCAGGGAGTGAAGACGTATGGGCCGGCCAGGACATACGCACAATCTAAGCTGGCTAATCTTCTGTTTACTTTTGAGTTGCAGAGACGGAGCGATGCGAATGGGTGGGGGCTGATGAGCAATGCGGCGCATCCGGGGTATGCTTTGACGGAGTTGATTCCGAATGGGCCGGGGAACGTTGGGATTTTAGGCAAGGTGTTGGAGCCGTTATTTAGCCAGTCGGCGGCAGCGGGGGCTTTGCCGCAGCTTTATGCCGCGACTTCTTTGGCGGCGAAGAACGCCGGGTATTACAGCCCGGATGGGGTGTTTGAGCTGAAGGGTGATGTGAAGGAGGCTTTTGTGCCTAAGAAGGCTTTGGATTTGGAAGCGGCTCGGCGGCTTTGGGAGATGTCTGTGGGGATGACGGGGGCTCGGTGGCCGGAGTAGCTGCGGAGTCGGGCTTTGTCTCAACAGCAAGAACAACAGCAAAGCAAGTGCTTATGGGCTTGGGTCAGGTATGGGTAGAGAAGCGGATTTCTCCGCTCCGCAGCGCGATGAAGCTGCGCTGCTCCGGTCGAAATGACGGAGTTTAGGTTGCGCGAAAAAGAGCAACGACAAGAACAACAGCAACGACAAGCGCAGATTCTCTTCGGGAATGACAAACAAAACCAGCAGAAGCAACTGCTTCCGATTGGCCTCTAGTCGATACGGCTTAGGATTCGTCGCTGCGTGGGGTTTCGTGGACTCGCTGGTCGGCGGATACGGAGGCGTCTCCTGAGACGGCGTAGGCTACGGCAGCTCCTACTAGCGCGGGAATGATGAAGGCGTGGCCTCCGGTGGCTTCAGCCACAAAGACTACGGCGGCCAGCGGGGTTTTGTAGGCGGCAGCTATGAAGGAGGCCATGCCTACGGCGGCGTATAGCTCCGACGAGGGCGCGTGGACGATGGACTGGGCGAAGACTACGCCTAGTCCTTCTCCAGAGAGAAAGAGCGGGACGAACATGGCACTGACGCCTCCGGCTCCTACGGTGAAGGCGGTGGCGGCTAGTTTGAAGAGGGCGAAGGTGAGCAGCTCGGCGGAGGTGTGGGTGCGGTTGAGGATCTCGCCGACGAACTCGTAGTTGGGGCCGATGGGGATGAGGTTGCCGGGGTAGAGTTGGAGAAAGGCGAGCCCGCAGAGGCCGGTGAGCAGGCCGCCGAGGGCGAGCTTGGTCCAGTGGGGCGCGCTCCAGCGGACGACGAGGCGGCGCAGGCGGCGGAAGGTGAGGACGAACGCCATCGCCACGAGCCCGATGAGCAGACCGAGGAGCGCGGACCAGAGAAGGTCTCGCATGGTGTACGAGGTGGGGCTGGGGAAGTCGAAGACCGGGGCTGCGCCGAGGAAGGCCCCGAGGGTGACGTAGGAGACGACGGAGGCGATGAGCGAGGGGAGGAGCGCCTCGTGGGCGAGGTCGTCCTTGTAGGGCATCTCCAGCGCGAAGACGATGCCGGTGAGGGGAGCGCGGAAGACGGCGGACATGCCGGCGGCGGCCCCGCAGATGAGCATGATGCGGCGGTCACGGGGTTCGAGGCGGAAGCGGCGAAGGTTGCGGAAGATGGACCAGAGCCAGGAGCCGATGGCTGCGCCTCCGTAGATGGCCGGGCCTTCGAGCGCGGTGCTGCCGCCGAGGCCTACGGTGGCGATGGAGGCGAGAATTTTAGCGGGGAAGGAGCGCATGTCGATGCGGCCCTGATGCTCGTGGTAGGAGCGGATGACCTCTTCGGTGGAGTGCTCGTTGGGATTGGCGACGAAGAGTTGCATGAGCAGGCCGGTGAGGGCGAAGCCTACGACCAGGCAGGGAACGATGGCCCAGTGATGGTGCAGGTAGAAGTCCAGAATGGGCGGCCACATGCGATGCAGGACGACGGTGGCGACGAGCGTGATGGCGAGTCCGACGAAGACGCCGATGAGCGGCGCGAGGATGAGCCATTTGTGCAGGTTGCGCGTGTAGGTCTCGGCGAGGTCGGAGTGGACGAGCGGGAGGTAGCGACGGAGAAGAGAGCGTTGCTGCGGGTTTTGCTTCTGCTGTTTCATGACCGGGTGGCGGTGAGTTTTTTCAGGGCCTGGATGAGTGCCGGGGCCAGCTCGTGCAGCTCGCGGGCGTGGTCTTCGGAGAGGAGTTGCAGGGTGCGTTGACCGGCGCGGGTGAGCTGGAGGACGGAGAGGCGGCGATCGTGCGGATCGCTCTGGCGAGTGACGAGACCGGCGTGTTCGCAGCGATTGCCCAGCTCGACGACACTGTGATGGCGGAGGCGGAGACGCTCGGCCAGATAGGCTACGGTGGGGACTGCATCTTCAGGAGCAGCGGCGATGTGAAGGAGGAGCTGATGCTGCTGCGGAGTGAGACCGACGCGGGCTACGGCCTCTTCGCTGAAGTGGAGGAACTTGCGCAGGTTGTAGCGGAACTCGGCCAGGATGGGAATGGGCGAGGAGGTGACTTGCGATTTTTTTTGCGCGGCGAGGGGTGGCATTTCGATTTATATCGTAACACGATACTTATAAGGGAAAGAAAAGCCGCTCCTTGAGACGGAGCGGCTAAGTGCTTCTTATGCCACGCGGCAGATGAGGCATTTGAGGTAGCTGGTCTCGGGCAGGGTGAGGATGGCGGGATGGTCGGGGGCCGCGCCGTGGACTTCGAGGAGTTGGACGGTGCGGCTGGCGTCGGCAGCGGCGGAGGCTACTACCTCGGTGAACTCGGGCAGGCCGACGTGGTGCGAGCAGGAGCAGGTGATGAGCGTGCCGCCGGGCTGGAGCATCTTGAGGGCGCGGAGGTTCAGCTCCTTGTAGCCGCGCATGGCTCCCTCGGCGGCGCGGCGGGACTTGGCGAAGGCGGGCGGGTCGAGGACGATGGTGTCGAAGCGTTGGCCGGTGGACTCGTACTCGCGGAGGAGCTCGAAGGCGTCGGCTTCGAGCCAGTCGACCTGCGCGGCGAGGCTGGGGTTGAGCTGGAGGTTGCGGTCTGCAACCTGGAGGGCGGAACGGCTGGCGTCGACGCCGGTGACGCGCTGGCAGTGCTGCGCGAGGTGGAGCGCGAAGCCTCCCTGATAGGTGCAGACGTCGAGTGCGATGCCGCGCGCGTGACGAGCGGCGGCGGCGTAGTTGAGGCGCTGGTCGAGGAAGGCACCGGTCTTTTGCCCGGAGCCTGCATCGAAGTGGAAGCGCAGATCGTTGATGGTGAAGACGGTGGTGAGCTGCGGCTCGGCGGCGTTGGCGGGCTGGTGCAACGGCTCGGTGGAGGGCGCGGCGAGTTGTTCGAGCTCGCGGATGCGCGGGTCGGGGCGCTCCCAGAGGGTGATGTTTCCGGCGAAGTGCTGGGAGAGTGTTTCGGTGAGGACGGTGCGGACGTCTTCCTGCGCGGTGGACTGGGTGAGGAGCTGGAGGATGACTAGATCATGATAGCGGTCGGCAATGATGCCGGGGAGGGCGTCGGCCTCGGAGAAGAGGAGGCGGCAGGCGTTGTTGTGCGCGGAAGAGGGGGCGAGTTCGTCGCGGAGATGGAGCGCGGTCTGGACGCGCTTGCGGAGCTGATCGAGATACTCAGCGCGAGGGAGCGCGGCGGTGGCGGAGACCATGCGGACGGCGATCTGCGAGGCGGAACTGTAGAGGCCGGTGCCGAGAGGAATGCCGCGGCTATCAGTGACGGTGATGAGGACGCCGGGGGCGATGTTGTCCGCGCCGATGGGCGGCGTGAGGGAGTCGATATCGGAGCGGTAGACCCAGAGATGGCCGTTGCGGAGCCTGTCGGCGGCGCGGCGCGTGATGGCGGCGGCGGGGCCGTGGGGTTGTGCGGGGAGGATGGCGGGCTCGCGTTCGTGGGGCTTCTTCTGCATGAGTTAATCGTCGCATAGATGACGTGGGCGCGTGGCCGTTAGAATGCGAGAGGCAGGTGAGCGTTGGGCGTGCAGAGAGTAGGTGTTGTGGTGTTGGGCGCGGGAGCGGCAGGGATGATGGCCGCGCTGGAGGCTGGACGGCGTGGGCGGAGCGTGGCTCTGGTGGACCATGCCGAGCGCGTGGGGAAGAAGATCCTGATCTCGGGCGGTGGGCGGTGCAACTTCACGAACCTGCACTGCCGGGCGGAGAACTTCCTCTCGGAGAATCCTCACTTCGCGAAGTCGGCTCTGGCGCGGTTCAGCCCGGCGGAGATTCTTTCGATGGTCGAGAAGCATGGGATTCCGTACCACGAGAAGACGCTGGGGCAGTTGTTCTGCGACCGTTCGGCTCATGACATTGTGCGGATGCTGGAGCGTGAGTGCGCGGAGGCAAAGGTTCGCGTGATGCTGAGTACGCGGGTGATTCGCGTGGTGCGGGACGGCATATTCAAGGTGGAGACCTCGGGAGGAGAGTTGCAGGCGGAGTCTCTGGTGGTGGCCACGGGTGGGCTCTCGATTCCGAAGATGGGCGCGACGGGGCTGGGATATGAGATTGCCGAACAGTTCGAGCTGAGCGTGGTGGAGTGCCGTCCGGCGCTGGTGCCGCTGGTCTTCAGCGCGGAGGACCGCGAGCGGTGGTGCGATCTCTCGGGCCTTTCGGCGGAGGTAATTGCGGAGGCAGGCGCGGGGAAGAGGCGGCGGAGATTTCGCGAGAAGATGCTGGTGACGCATCGCGGACTGAGTGGACCGTCGGTGTTACAAATCTCTTCTTATTGGAGAGATGGCGAGGAGATCGTCGTCGATCTTGCCCCGGATGCTGTGGTGATGGCTCCGTTGCTGGAGAAAAATGCGCGGCGCGATGCGGCGGCTGCGGTGCAGGCTCTGCGTGGGGCCTTGCCGGGGAGGCTGGCGGAGCGGTGGGTGAGCGTGTATCCGCCCGCGGACTGGACGAATGCGTCGCTGGACGCGATGGAGCGGCAGATTCATGCATGGAGGCTGAGGCCTGCGGGCACGGAAGGTTACGCCAAGGCCGAGGTGACGGCGGGAGGCGTGGACACGGCAGAGCTGGACGCGAAGACGATGCAGAGCAGGAAGGTTCCGGGGCTCTTCTTCGTCGGCGAGGTGGTGGATGTGACGGGGTGGCTGGGCGGGTATAACTTCCAGTGGGCCTGGGCCTCGGGAGCGAGCGCGGGGCGGGTGGCGTAGCGCTACTGGACGATGAGCGTGAGGTTGATGGATCGGGTGAGACCGGCGCTGGTAGCGGAGACGGTGATGGGATAGGTTCCGGGCGGCGTTACTGCGCCGGTGCCGGTGGGCGTGCCGGGGCTGGAGGAATTGCTTACGAATGGGATGGTGCGGGGCACAGCGCAACCGGAGGCGACGACTAAAAGCGAGAGGAATGCTGCCGCTGCGATGTGCGGTAATGCTCGTCGGCGAAGACCGGCGAGACCTAAAGGAATCATTGCGGCTAACCATAAGAAGCGCGCCTGGCCGCGATGATCCGGCACGATGGAGGACGTTGCGGATACGCCGGTAAGGACGGTGACCGAGATCGTGGTTGTACCCGACAAAGCGGCGGTGGAAGGCGTGATGGTGCAGGTGGAGTTAGCTGGCGTACCGGTGCAGGAAAAAGATACTGATTCTGTTACATTTGTGGCGGACGATATCAGAAGCGGGAAGACGGCGTTGTTTCCGCTGGTGGTGGTGACGGTGAGGGAGCCATCGGGGACGAGGGTGAAGTCGATGCCGGTGCCGGTGAGAGCGAGAGTCTGGGGCGAGTTGGGGGCGTTGTCGGTGAGGGTAAGCTGACCACTGCGTGAGCCGCCTGCGGTGGGCGTGAAGATGACTCCGATGGTGCAGGCCGCGCCTGTGGCTAGCGTGGAGCCGCAGGTTTTGGAGGTGACTGAGAAGTCTCCGGTGAAGGCGATGTTCTGGATGAGGAGAGGCTCGCCGCCGTTATTGGTGAGGGTGACGGTCTGCGGCATGGAGGCGATTCCTACGCCAGTAGCCGGGAAGGCAACGGTGGAGAGCGGCGCGAGGGTGACGCCGGGAGGAGCGATGCCGAAGCCGGTGAGCGCGACAGTTTGGCTGCGGTATTGATCGGAGACGGTGAGGACGCCGGTGCGGGTGCCGACGTCTTTAGGCTGGAAGGCGACTGCGAGGGCGCAGGTGGAGTGGGGGTTGAGCGAGTTGCCGCAGGAGTTGGTAACGGTGAAGTCGCCGGTGATCTGCGCGGCGATGAGGGTGAGGGGAAGGTCGCCGGTGTTGCTGAGGGTGACGGTCTGCGGCGCGCTGGCCGTGGTGATCTGTTGCGAGGCGAAGCTGAACGAAAGCGGCGAGAGCGCATCGGTGGCAGGTGAGGTACCGGTGCCAGTGAGAGAGGCCGTCTGGGTTCCGGACGAGCCCGTGATGGTGAGGAGACCGGTGCGGGTGCCGGAGGCCGTTGGGATGAAGACGACTGCGACGGTGCAGCCGGTGCTGGCGTTGAGCGTGCCGCCGCAGGTGTTGGCCGTAATCTTGAAGTCACCGGTGATGGAGGAGGGCTGCAGGGTGACGGTATCGCTGCTGATATTGGAGATGGTGATGTTCTGCGCGGCGCTGGGCGCGTTGATGACGGTGGCGGGAAAGCTGGCCAGGACGGGCGTGAGGACGATGGCTCCGGGGGGAGTTGCAGCGCCGGTGAGCGAGGCCGTGACTTGTCCGGTGGGGACGTTGCCGTAGAGAGTGAGCAGACCGGTGCGGGTACCGATGGCTGTAGGCAGGAACTGGATCTGCACTGTGCAGGTGAGACCGGGAGAGAGCGTGGCGGAGGCGCAGGTATCGGTCTCAGAGAAGTCTCCCGTGATAGCTAGCCGGGAGATGGCGAGGGGGATCGTGCCTGAATTTGTAACCGTTATAGTTTGCGAAGCGCTGGCGGTGGAGACGGCCTGCGCCGTAAAGGCGAGATTTGCAGGCGAGAGCGTGGCCGCAGCCTGCACGGAGGGAGCGGCGTTGAGCAGTGGAATCTGCCAGATGCCGCGGCCATAGGTGGCGGCGCGCAACTCGCCATTGAGGCCATTTCCTGCTGGAAGGCCAGCCGCAACGGAGAGCTGGACAACGGGTGCGTTGGGCAGGCCGCTGCCGTAGACGCTCCAACAGTTGACAGTCGCACAGCTTGAAACTGATTGAGTTACATATACACCGGTGTCCATGGCGACGTAGAGGGTGTTGGCGTCGTTGGGGTCAACGGCGACGCTATTGGCCGGGGCGTTGGGCAGGTTGCTGCTGATGTTGGTCCAGTGCGCGCCTGTATCGGTGGAGCGATAGAGATGGGCGGCGGCGATGCCGTTTCCGGCGAAACCCATCACGGTTACATAAACGGTGGCCCCGGTGGGATCGTGCGGATCGACGTAGATGGAGGAGAGGTCGAAGCCGCCGGGGTTGAAAGCGTGGGTGTCGTTGCTGACGGGCGAGGCGGCGAGGTCGGTCCAGACGCTCGCGCTACTGTCGGTATTGGCCACGGTGGTGGCGAAGAGGTGGCCGCCGAGGGTGAGGCCGCCGTCGAGCGAACCGGCCATACCCGCGTAGAGCGTCTGTGAGCCGGTGTTCTGCGCCGTGGCGGAGAGGCTTGCCGGGCCGCCCGCAGCGAGCGAGCGGAGGACAGGATTATTTGCCGAGCAGGTCGCGTTCTGGGGTCCGCCGAAGAGGCTGCTGAGAGCGTTTGCGGAGGACCAGAGCGCGCCGTTGCCAGCGGGGCCGCGCCAGACGCGGCAGGTGCCGAGGATCAGGTTTGCCGGGGAGGCGGGGTCGAGGAGCCACGGAGCGTCGAGGAGCGAGGCATCGAGCGAGGTCTGCTCGGCCCCGATGGTGGGCGCGCCGCTGAAGTCTGCCGCCATGCAGGCGGAGCCCGCGGGGCATTGGCGGATGCTGACCCCGGCTCCAGTGGAGATGTACCAGAGCTGCGGGTCGGCGGGGTCGATGGCAACGGTGCCACCCTCGCCCGCGGAGAGCTGCGGCCATGCCGAGAGCGAGGAGGCTGCGGCGGTAGAGGCCGTGCCGTTGGCTCCTAGCCCAACGAGCAGCGTGTCGGGATCGGTGGGGTGTTGCGCGAAGCTGACGACCTCGGCCAGAGAGCCGAGGCCGCTGTTGAGGTTCTGGAAGTGGCCGGCATCGGCGGCGGAGCAGGGAGAGCCCTGCTGGTTCACGCCGTCGATGGAGCGCCAGAGGCCGCCGTCGTTGCCGAGGTAGAGCAGTTGCTGGGACGCGGTGGCCAGTGTAGCGATGGCGTGCTGTGCGGGCGCGACCTGCGCGGGCGTGGCGCAGCCGTTGGCCGCGTTGGTGGTGTTGCGGAGGACGCAACCTGCGTTGAGGGAGCAGCGATAGAGATCGACCGTGCCCGCGTAGAGGAGCGTATCCTGCGCGGCTGGTACGGCGGTGAGCGTGAGGTTGTAGCCGGCTTGCGCGATCGTGGCGCTGCCGTTGCCGGTTTCGAGCGGCGAAGAGTCAAGCCTGTTGGCGAAGACGACCGCGCTGCTGGCGCAGTTGCCGCCGGAGAGATTGCAGGCATCCTGCCAGAGCCCCTGGTCGAGATTGTTGCTGTCGACCGTCAGGGCGAACGTATCGCCGGTTGCGGGCTGAACCGCAAGGACTCCGCGAAAGATGGGGCAGGAGACGCTGCCGATGGTGCCGGGTGCGGTGGGGCAGTTGGCCAAGGTAAGGCCGCTACCGGGCTGGTTGGCGAGTCGCATCCATGTGACGCCGTCGGGCGACTCGTAATAGCCGTGATACCGGATGGCCGCGTAGAAGCGGCGGCGCACGGCGTTCCAGACGACGGCAGTGGCGGCGTGTCCGCCGGAGTTCGCGCCGGAGGGAAGCGGCTGTTGCAGGAGCTGGCCACCGTCCATGAGGGTTGCCATCTGCCAGGTCTGCCCGGCATCGGTGGAGTAGTAGACGCCCATCACGCTGGAGGTCGCACTGGGAGCATTTACCAGGGAACCCTCGGCGGACTGCGAGACCGCCGCGACGACCGTACCGGGAGAGGAGGTGCTCCAGGCAAAACCGGAAAAGCCGAGACCAAGGAAGAGATGATTGCCAGCCGCTCCGTCGAATGACTGCTGGATGAGCGTCCAGGTAAGGCCGCCGTTGGCGGAGCGCAGGATGCCGTCGCCGTAGAAGGAGTCGGAGGCGTCGTTGGGGTCGCCGGTTCCAGCCAGGATGACTCCGGCGTTGGCGCTGACGGCCCCGATGCTGAGGGAGGGAATGACGGAGCTGCTGGCGTTCGCGCTGAAGACGGGCAGCGTATCGGTGAGGGCGGTGAAGGTGACGCCGGAGGCCGGGCCTGCGGCGTTGGTCGACTTCCAGACGCCTCCGCCGGTAGTGCCGAGGTAGACGGTGTTGCCCGTGGTATCCGCCGGGTCGATGGCGATGGAAGTGACGCGGCCGGTGACGTTGCCGTAGGCAAGACTTGCGATGCGCGTGGGGCCCAGCGGCTGCCATGCGGCGCTGAGGCTGGTGAGATGCGGCAGAAGCGCCACATGCTGGCGACGCGCCGCAACCATAGCCTGTGCGGCGGAGAGGTTTTCCGAGAGCGTTCGGCCGCTAAGAAATCGGTGGCCCTGCACTGCGTGGTTTGCCGCAGCGGGGGCGATCGTCGTTACGGATGACTGACCGGGAGCGTATAGATGGAAGAGAGACGCAGCCAGACAGAGGCGGACGGCACCGCGAAGCCTTTGCCATAGGCGGGGCGCGAGTTGAGAGAAACCGGGCAGACCCATAACGTGCAGCACAATTGCTCAGCGAAGTATGTGTAGATGCTACGAGCCGATGCAGGGCCCCTCATCTCAGGAATGACAAAGGGCTCCTCCTCACGAAGAAACCGGAGATGAGTGGAGCCTCATGAAGAGCAGAACCGTGGCGTGTCACGAATCTATCATGCCCGGATTGCTTGAACGTCATCATCCTTGCGGGGAAACGAAGATGCCATTGCTTTTGCTTCGCGGGAAGGGTCGAACAGATTGCGGCAATAAAAAATGCGGCCTCGCGGCCGCATTTTTTTATTGAAAAGAAGATTCTCTTTACCAGAGACCCCAGGCACGGCTCATGTAGTCCGTCAGGGTCATGGTAATGAGGATCAGGAAGGTGAAGAAGCCAGCGGCCACCGTCAGTTTGACCAGCCTGGACTGGTACTTCACATGCATGAAGAACAGGATCACGATGACCGCCTTGAAGCAGGCGATCGCCAGCGCCACGATCGGATTCAGGATACCGAGATCGATATAGGCCGCGCCGACCGTGATGCCGGTAAAGATCAGCAGGGTGACGAACACGGCGATGTAAGTAGCCGGGCTGATGATATGGTGTTCCGCATGTTCCGGGTTCGTCACATTGGCCGGGTCGTGATACTGGGACATGATCTTCTCCTTACGAAAGTACGATTACTGGCCAGGATGGCGATTGATGAGATAGAGCAGCGGGAACAGGAAGATCCACACGATATCGACGAAGTGCCAGTAGAGCCCGAAGTATTCTATAGGCGCAACATACCCGGCACTGAATTCCCCTCGGTAGGATCGCCAGGTCAGCCAGACCAGCAGGCCGATACCGATGATCATGTGAAGCGCGTGCATACCGGTCATGGCGAAATAGAGCGAGAAGAAGATCTGGGTCTTCGCCGCCATGTCGGGTGCGAGCGGTTGCTCCTTGAGACCGTAGGCCTGCGGGTTCACGAACTCCGAGATGTCGAAGTGCGCGCCGGGGATATGATGCTTCTCCCACTTCTCGTGGTACTCGACGTACTTGACACCGAGGAAGATGAAGCCGAGAACCGTCGTAATGACGAGGAAGAGAACCAGAAGGCCCTTCTTCCGCACCTCTGCCGCCCAGACGCCGAGCGCCATGAAAAAGCCGGAGCTGATGAGAACCGCAGTGTTCGCTGCGCCCAACGGGATACTAAGCTGGTTCGAGGCAGCGACAAAGGCGTCGTGGTACCAGTTGCGATAGAGCAGGTACGCAAAGAAGAGGCCGCCGAAGAACATGATTTCGGTCAGGAGGAAGAGCCACATGCCGAAGGTTCCGGCCTCGCGCTGCTGCTCCTCCGTCTCGAAGTGGTGCCGGTGCTGCGGCAGCGAGACGTGATGATGCTCCTCGTGCGTGTGGGGCTGGGTCGCTACGCTCACGTTATCCAACGGTCGTCACCTCTTGTGCCGTCTTGTGCTCGAGCCACTCGTAATCGTAGGCATCGTGATCCACGACGGGAATTTCAGTAAAGTTTTCGGTCAGCGGCGGCGACTGAATCTGCCACTCAAGGCCGGTCGCCTGCCATGGATTGTCGCCCGCGATAGCGCCGTACTTCAGCGACCATCCGAGATACAGGAGCGGAAGCATGTAGCCGACGCCGAGGATGGTGGCTCCGGCAGTCGAAAGCACGTTGAGCACCTGGAACTCCGGCGGATACGCATGATAGCGGCGCGGCATCCCGAGATAGCCGAGAATAAACTGCGGCAGGAAGGTCATATTGAAGCCGATGAAGGTAACGATCGCCGCGAGCTTCGAGATCGACTCCGAGTACATGCGCCCCGTCATCTTCGGCCACCAGAAGTGGATGCCCGCCAGGAAGGCCATCAGCATTCCGCCCACCATGACGAAGTGGAAGTGCGCCACGATGAAGTAGGTCTCGGTGAGGTGGATGTCCATACCGAGCGCGCCGAGGAAGACGCCGGTGAGACCGCCGACAGTGAATAGCCCGATGAATCCGAAGGCATAGAGCATCGGGGTCTCGAAGGTGATCGAGCCCTTCTGCAGGGTGAAGGCCCAGTTGAAGATCTTGATGGCGGAGGGAACGGCAACCAGCATGGTCAGCAGCGAGAAGACCAGCGCCGAGTAATTGGAGACACCCATGATGAACATGTGGTGCTCCCAGACAAAGAAGCCGAACAGCGCGATGGCCACCGAGGAGAACGCAACCGCCGTGTAGCCGAAGACGCGCTTGCGGCTAAAGGTGCTGATGACCTCCGAGATGACGCCCATACCCGGAAGAATCATGATGTACACGGCCGGGTGCGAGTAGAACCAGAAGAGGTGCTGGAACAGGAGAGGATCGCCGCCCTTGGTGGGATCGAAGACGCCGATGCCGATGGTGCGCTCGAGGGCCACGAGCACCAGCGAGATCGCCAGGACCGGCGTGCCGAGAACCATCAGGATCGAGGCCGCATAGTTGGCCCAGATAAACAGCGGCATACGGAACCAGGTCATGCCCGGCGCACGCATCCGGTGGATCGTCACGATGAAGTTCAGGCCGGTGAAGATCGAGGAAAATCCGATGATAAAGATTCCGACAGCCGCAGTCACAACGTGCGTGTTCAGGTAGTGGGTCGAGAGCGGCGTGGTGAAGGTCCATCCAGTATCGACGCCGCCGAGAACCAGCGCGGTCAGGGTGAAGAGACCACCGATCCAGTAGAGGTACCAGCTCAACAGGTTGATCTTCGGGAACGCAAGGTCTTTCGCGCCCAGCATGATCGGAATCAGGAAGTTCCCCAGAACCGCCGGCACCGATGGCACCAGGAAGAGGAAGATCATGACGATGCCGTGCATCGAGAAGAACTTGTTATAGGTATCGGAGGCCATCAGGTCGGGCTGCGGGGTCAGCAGCTCCAGACGGATGAGACCTGCGAAGGCCCCTCCGATGAAGAAGAAGAAGGTGATCGAGACGAGGTAGAGCATCGCGATCCGCTTGTGGTCGCCGGTAAAGAGCCAGCTCAGGATCCCGTCTTCGTTATTAATGTAGTTCCGCTTCGGCATGGTTGCCGTCCGCTGGTCAGGCAGATTGACGATGGTGTGTGCGCTCATGGATTTACCGTCCCTGGCGTTGTCGGCGCCGCTTGGTTGGACTGTGACGTGGTCAGCGTCTGCTGGACGCGATAGTTGCTCTTCAGGCTCTTGATATATTCGACGAGATCGATCAGGCCGTCTTCGCTGATCTGGCCCTGGTAAGTAGGCATGATCGGCGCATAGCCCGCGGTGATGTGCTGCGACGGGTTGAGGATCGCATCACGCAGATAAGCCTCATTGACCTGGACCGAAGATCCATTGCTCAACTGTAGCTTCGAGCCATAGACACCCGCGAGGTTCGGACCGCGTGCTGCCGCGCTGCCAGAATGGCAGGAGTTGCAGCCCATGCTGGCGAAGAGCCGCTCGCCGTTCTGCGATAGCGAGGTGCCGCTGGTCGAGCCCTGCGTCCACTTCTGGTAGTCCTCGGGGTTCAGCACCGTGACGTCGCCGATCATGACGGAGTGGTTCGTGCCGCAGTACTGCGTGCAGAAGATGTGGTACGTGCCGGGGGTCGTAGCCTCGAACCAGACGGTGGTATAGCGGCCCGGGATGACCTCGCGCTTCACGCGGAAGTCGGGGATCGAGAAGCTGTGGAAGACGTCCTGCGAGATCATCGTAAGCTGGACGGGACGCCCGGTGGGGACGTGCAGCGCGTTGATCTCGTGCTGGCCGCCCGGATGCTCGGCCTTCCACATCCACTGCTTGCCCACGACGTAGATGTTCATCGCGTTGGTCGGCGGATTGTAGATGCGGAAATAGAGGAGCGCGCCCCAGATCCAGGCCACCATGAAGAGGGCCAGCGGGATGATCGTCCAGGTCGCCTCAAGCAGGGTCGAGCCCTCCACCTGAGTGGCCACTGGATTGCGCTCCTTGCGGTAGCGAATCGCAAAGCCGAAGACCAGCACCGCAACCAGAATGAGCCCGACGACCGTGATCGTCAGCAGGAAGAAGTAGAGCGCATCGGCGTAGGGAGCAATGGTCGACGCCTCGCGCGGAAAGAGCGCCGAGGAGTTGAGCCACTTCACCAGAAATTGCCACAGGACTGGACTTATATGCATCGTTACCCTTTATCCATTCTCTTTCTTGGTCAGGTCGTGATCGCGCCCGAGTTTTAAATCTCTCCGGAACATCAGAAACATGAAACCGCCCAGACCCGCCACCGTCACCATGCCGCCAAGCTGTACTACGCGGACGACAATCAGCGAGTGCTTGTTCGTCTGCGGATCGTAGTGATAGCAGTAGGTCAGAATGTTTGCGACCGGCGAGCCGATCTTGTTGCCCGAGGCCTCGATCAGGCCGAGCAGCATATCCTTGGGCGAGTACTCCACGCCCAGGTAGTACTGTGCGAGACGGCCCTCGGTCGTCACGATCTCAATCGAGCTGGCGTGAGCGAACTGCGTAAGCCTGCCGTCCGGTCCGGGAACGCGGACGTAGCCGAAGCCGACTGCATTGGTCACGGCGTCGATCGCTGGACGCTGACCGGTAAGATAGTGCCAGCCCGCCGCCGTGTCCGGTCGACCATACCGCTTCAGGTAGAACGCCTTGCGCTTCGCCGCGAGATCCGGCGTCTCGCTTGGATCAATGCTGATGATGACAACATCGAAGTCCTTACCCGGCGTGAGTTTCACCATCTCCAGCGAGCTGGTCAGGCCGTCCATCTCCTCCGAGCAGAGCATCGGGCAGTTGTAATAAACCAGCGACAGGATCGCCGGACGCTTGCCGAAGTAATCGCCCAGCTTCACCGGCTTGCCGGTCTCATCGACGAACGCAGCATCAAACGGAAGCTGCTGGTTGAGATGCTGCTCGACGGCAACTTTCTGAAGTACCTGTGGTAACTGGTCGCCGGTGTTCTCGCCGAACTGCTTATCGCCGTAGCCGGAGACCTGGGCATACAACGGCGTACAGAAAAGCGCGCAGCCTAGAACCGCCGCCTTCCATCCACCTCGAATTGTGCCCAGATTCAACATTGCCGCCTTCTCTTATCTTAAGTTACCGCGCTAAGCTAGCCTGCGGTGTGAGCTCGGCGTGGGTCGTGCCTTCCACTGCCTTGCCGTAGCTCTTCTTCTGCTCGCGAAGCTCAATCGTCTCCAGCTCGTAGCCGGTACGCGCAAATCCGTTCGTCAGAGGAGCCTGAATCTCCGGCTTCTCTTCGCCCGCCATCAACTGCTCACCCGCTGCCACCTGCGAGTTCACCGGCAGACCGCGCTGCGCGATCAGCTCCATCGCCCTCGCAACGGGAATGCGGACTGCTCCATCCTCGCCCGTGCTGTAGTGATCGAGGAGAAGGTCCTCGCGCGCGTGCAGGTCGGCCGTCGCCTGGTTGCCGTCGTCCATATCGAGACGCGGCTCCGGGAAGGTCGAAGTGATCTGCTGGAGCTGCTTCTGCTGGATCTCCGGGTTACTGGCAAGGTCCTTGCGCTTGCCGTCCGGCGAAGCGCCGTCCATGGCCGAGAGCTGGTTCCACTTCGTAACCGGCCCGTCTTCCTTCGCGATCGCCGAATTAATCACGCGGCCGAGCACAAAGCAGAAGACGAAGAAGACCAAAACCGTGCCGAACAGTCCCGCTAGGAAGACGCCGACGCCGCCGATATTGACGTCTGTCGTCTCATACCCCGGAGAATCGGCGTCGTGGACGTGCGGATCGTTCGGATTGTTGTGCTCGTTAGTGGGCATGTTCAGGCTCCAGCAGCTCTTCGACGTGAGGATCGTTGAGATTGATCAGAGGACGCGCCTTGAGCTGCGTCAGGTAATAGGCGACCCACAGGGCAATAACGGCCACGGGGACGGTGATATAAGCCAGAATGCCGATGTTGTTCGTAATGTGCAGATTGCCGGCAGCATCGGAGAAGTTCGGTTCGATCAGCCAGAACATGTCGACGCAACGGGCGAAGAGCATCCAGCAGGTCAACCAGATCATCTTTTTCTTGTTCCGCTTCAGGTCGCGCGAGAGCAGCAGGCAGAAGGGAATCAGCCAGTGGAATGCGAAGTCAGCCGAGCAGACCACCCACCATCCGCCGTGGATGCGGTTCAGGTACCACGGAATCTCGTCCGGCACGTTGCCCGACCAGATAATCAGGAACTCCGCGAAGGTGAGATAGATGTTAAGCATGGTGAAGGCGAAGGCGAACTTGCCGAGATCGTGTTGCTCGGTAGTACGCAGCATCGTCTTTATCGGCTCGTAGCGCGAGAGCAGGATCAGCGTCAGGATGCCGAGCGCAAGCACCGCGTATCCCTGACCGACGAGGAACTGCAGGCCCCAGATCGACGAGTACCAGGTGATGTCAAGCGACTTGATCCAGACGATGGCTCCGTCGGTCAGCAGGATGACGTACAGCAGGATGCCGGGGCCGGAGAGGTTCTCGAACCGGATGCGCCAGCGGTCGTAGCTGCGCTCGGTGTTGCGCTCCGGATCAGCGTCACGCTCGAGCGACCACTTGTTCAACAGGAACTGGAAGAGCCAGAGAAGCGCGAAGATGGCAATCGTCTGAACGATGGCCGCTGTCGGGTTGAGCATCGCACGCTTGGCGTTCAGCGTCATCGCCTGCTCGAGCGTCACCGCGTGGTTCGACAGCGCCTGCGCCACCGCGCCTGCCGTCGGGAAGGCCGCCCACTGGTAGAGGTGCTTCCAGAAGAAAATGATCGGGACAAACAGCAGCGCGACCAGCCCAATGGTGCGGCTCATGGCCTCCAGCGGACGGCGCATGATGAGTCCCCACTTGCCGCCCGAGACATACTGCAGCATCAGCATGGCGAGTCCGCCGCCGGCGAAGCTGAAGCAGATCATATAGCCCATCAGGTAGGCGCGAAGGATATGGTTCTTGCCCTCATGCGAGAAGGCGAACGGAATCGTGAAGACGATGGCGACCGCAGCCACGATCAGCGCGCGCGTGCGCCAGGCGGAGACGATCTCCGGTGCTTCAAACGTTGCCGGTAGCGAACGCGGACCGTGATGGCCGTGATGCCCGCCTGCTTCTCCGTGATGTTCGTGTCCAAATGACATGCTTTTCAGGCCTTCGTTCGGAAGCTTCCGAGGTTACTGCTTCGGTGTAATTTGTCTTGCCGGCGATGCTGCGCTGCCGGTCGATGGGGTTGCGGCGGCGGAACCCGCGCCGGAAGTGCCGTTCTGCGTCGAAGGCAGAACAAAGGTCTGGCCGTCGGGCGTGCCCTGGACCGCGGTCGGCGGCAGCACCCACTCCTTGGCGAAGCCAGCGGGCAGCCCTTCGTGCTCGGCGATCTCCGAGAGCGACTCGACATGACTGCCGGCGGCAACATCCGCCTGGGTCGCCTTTTGGCTCAACTGCAACGCCTTGATGTAGGCGACGATCGCCCAGCGGTCGGCGGGCGTAACCTGCGAAGCGTAGTCCGGCATCGCGCCGTAGCCGTTCGTGATGACGTGGAAGAAGTGGCCGAGCGGAGCCGACTCCAGCCGCGTCGTATGGAAGTTTCCAGCAGGAGCGTATCCGCGCTGCACAATCATGCCCGCGCCGTTGCCGACACGTGAATGGCAGGGTGTGCAGTAGACGTTGTAACGTTCCTGGCCGCGCTGAAGCACCTGCAGGTTCACGGCATAGGGCATTCCATCGCCCTCCTTGCCATTGATCAGCCCGGTGTGGAAGTAGTCGTCCTCGTGGAGCTGGGTGCGGGCAACCGTGTTCTCCACCTGCGGGCGCACGGAGCGGCCATCGGCGTAGAAATCGGTGCCGCGCTGCGGAAAGAACTTGGGCTGGTCGTGCATGTCCTGACGGCAGCCGAGCGCAAACAGCGAAGCAAAGGTCGCAGTCGCAACAGCCAGGCGCCGGGAGGTCAGTTTCGCTTGCGTATTAATGATCCACCTCCACTACGGAGACCGTAGGGAACTGCTCAAGAAACGCCCTCGTCTCAGTGAGCGAGAACTTGGGATCCACCGCCTCCAGGCAAAGGAAGAACTTGTCTGTGGTAGCGCCGTCCCGGAAGCTGGGAGCGTTGAAGACCGGATGATAGAGCTGCGGCAGGCCGTTCAGCGCGATCATGCCGAACGCCGCCGAGAGCCCCGCAAACAGAATCGTCCACTCGTAGGCCGGGATAATGAACGCAGGCCACGAGAACAGCGGACGTCCCGCGATGTTCAGCGGATAGGCCCAGACATTGATCCAGGTCTCCATCAGGAAGGACGTCGTGACGCCCATGACGCCGCCCAGCAGGCAGAGCAGAGGAACGCGGTTCTTGTGGAAGTGCAGCGCCTCCGCTGCCTCTTCGACCGGGTACGGGGTGTAGCACTCCATGCGGCGATAACCGGCATGGCGGGCGGCCTCCGTTGCTTGCACAAGCTCGCTGGGGGTATTGAATTCAGCCAGCAGTCCGTAGATTCCTTCGCGCGGCGGCATCAGGCGGTCTCCTCGGTGATGGTCTCTGCATCGGCTCCGCCCCGGGTCACCTTGGTCTGAGGCAGCATCATGCGGATCTCAGACATGGGGATCATGGGCAGGAAACGAACAAAGAGGAAGAACAGGAACGTGAACATACCCATCGTTCCGACGTAGATCATGTAGTCCCACTTGGTCGCGCGGTAGGTTCCCCAGCTCGACGGCAGGTAATCCCGGTAGAGGCTGGTGACGACGATGACGAAGCGCTCGAACCACATACCCGTGTTGATGATGAACGACAGGATGAAGAGGTACGTCACGTTGACCCGCAGCTTGCGCGACCAGAGCGTGGTCAGCGGAATCGCGATGTTGGTCAGGATAAGGATCCAGTAGCCCCAGCCCATCGGGCCGAACATGCGGTTCCACATCATGAAGAACTCCCAATGGCTGGCCGAGAACCAGCTCATGAAGACCTCCATGCCGTACCCGTAGGCCACAATCGAGCCCGTCGCCAGCATGACCTTGGCCATGTTGTCGAGGTGACGCAGGGTAACGAAATCTTCCATGTGGTAGATCTTGCGGATCGGAATCGCCAGCGTCAGCACCATGGCGAAGCCCGAGTACACGGCACCAGCCACAAAGTAGGGCGGAAAGATCGTCGTATGCCATCCGGCCAGGGCCGCGACCGCGAAGTCGAAGCTGATGACCGTGTGGACCGAGAGCACCAGAGGAGTCGAGAGACCGGCCAGCAGCAGAGAGGCCGTCTCATAACGGATCCAGTGGCGGGTCGAGCCGCGCCAGCCGAGGGACAGCAGGCCATAGAAATACTTGGCCGCGGGCAGTTGCGCGCGATCGCGCAGCGTGCCGAAGTCCGGGATCATGCCGATGTACCAGAAGACCACGGAGATCGTCGCGTAGGTCGAGACCGCGAAGACGTCCCAGGCCAGCGGGCTGCGGAACTGCGGCCAGACGTTCATCGTGTTCGGATACGGCATCAGCCAGTACGCGAGCCACGGGCGGCCGACGTGAATCAATGGGAAGGTTCCGGCGCAGACGACCGCGAAGATCGTCATGGCTTCGGCGAAGCGGTTGATCGAGTTACGCCAGGTCTGTTTGAACAGCAGCAGAATCGCCGAGATCAGCGTACCGGCGTGACCGATACCGATCCACCAGACAAAGTTGATAATGGCGAA
>JAATEV010000063.1 GCA_015655585.1 Terriglobales bacterium
GTAGTTTTCGACGATGCCGTTGTGGACGACGACGAGGGTGCCGGAGCCGTCGCGGTGGGGGTGGGCGTTCTCTTCGGTGGGGCGGCCGTGCGTGGCCCAGCGGGTGTGGCCGATGCCGAAGGAGCCGTGGAGAGGAGCGTCGGCGATGATGTTCTCCAGATTGCGGAGCTTGCCGGGGGCGCGGCGCAGGGAGAGGCCGTCGGGGCCACCAGCTACGGCGATGCCGGCGGAGTCGTAGCCACGGTATTCGAGGCGGCGGAGACCTTCAATGATGACAGGGACGACGGACTGGGGACCAATGTAACCAACGATTCCACACATGCTTTTGAGTGTAGTGGGAGGCAGGAAATTTTGCTTGGCAAAGTGTATGGGAGTTCGGAGGAGGGGTGATGAGCGGAGGTAATTAAAATTTGCGTGACGAGGATCACGGCGGAGCTTCGAGGCGCATCTGTATAGGTATAAGAAGACAAGTTGCCATAGGCCGCAGAAGACAAGTTTGCCGGAGTGCACTGCTTTCGGGGCATGTTTGCAGGGAATTTATAGGGACAAGGCGCGGACGGGGTGTAAGTTAGGAGGGTCGGGTGGTTGGTAACGCTATGCACATATTGGTGATCAATAGCGGATCTTCGTCGATCAAGTTCTCCCTGTTCGAGATGGAGGAGAGCGACCTTCGGGTGCTGTTCGATGGAGAAGTGTCGGGCATCGGCACGGAGCGGGGCAGGTTCAAGTTTAGGGATGGCGAAGGACGAGACTTGAGCGGGGGGCATCGCGAGGTCGAGGTAAGGACGCAGGTGGCGGCGATTGCCCTGGTGGTCGATGCGGTGAGCGCGCCGGGGATACCTGAGGTGGGGGCGGTGGGGTACCGGGTGGTGCATCCGGGGGCGAAGCTGGATGCGCATGTGAGGATCGATGAGACGGTGCTGCGGGATCTGGAGGAGGCGGTGGTCTTTGCTCCGCTGCATGATCCGGTGGTGATTGAAGTGATCCGCGACATGATGGAGCGGTTTACGGGCGTGGCGCACTATGCTTGTTTCGATACGGTCTTCCACCATACGATGCCGGAGGTTGCGACGACGTATGCGATCCCGGAGGTGTATCGCGCGCAGGGTGTGCGGCGGTATGGATTCCATGGGTTAAGTTGCGAGTCGATCGTGGAACAGTTGCGGGTGGAACGCACGGTTTTGTTTCCTCGGCGGATGGTGATCGCTCACCTGGGAAGCGGGTGCAGCGTGACGGCGGTGGTGGATGGCCGCTCGATTGATACGACGATGGGGCTGACGCCTACGGGCGGTATCGTGATGGGGACGCGGCCAGGTGATCTTGATCCGGGGCTGATGCTTTATCTGCTGCGGCAGATGGACGGAGACCAGGCATCGGGGCTTGAAAAGATGATGAATCATGATGCGGGGATGGTTGCGCTGTCGGGCCTGCCGAACGATATGAAGACGGTTCGCGAGGCGGTGGCGAAGGGCGATGCGCGGGCAAAGCTGGCGACGGACATCTTTACGCGGAGTTTGAAGAAGATGCTGGGCGGTTTTATCGCGCTGATGGGCGGCGTGGATGCCGTGGTTTTTGCCGGAGGGATTGGAGAGCACGATGCCCAGACGCGGGAAGAGGTCTTGAGCGGGTTGGAGAGTTTTGGGATCTCGCTGGATCGGGAGTTGAATGAAGCGAGAGCGGACGGTGTGCGGCGTCTTGGCGCGGGCGGCTCCTCCGTGGAGGTGCTGGTCGTTCCAGCGAAAGAGGACTGGATGATTGCCGTGCATGTGCAGAGCATGGCCCAGTCAGAGATATTTGTTCGAAGTTAGTTACAGATGCAGAGTCCGGACTACAACTGAAGAGAAGGAGAGTCATATGGATAGCGCGCTCGTGGATATGCCCAAGGCAGCAGTTTCGAAGACAGAGGTACTTTCGGCGGAAGAGCAGAGAAAGATGGATGCCTATTGGCGAGCCTGCAATTATCTCAGCGTGGGGATGCTGTATCTGCTGGACAATCCTTTGCTGCGCGAGCCGCTGAAGCCGGAGCATATCAAGAACCGGCTGCTGGGGCACTGGGGCTCCGATCCGGGGCAGTCGTTTGCGTGGGTGCATCTGAACCGGCTGATCAAGAAGTACAACCTTGACCTGATCTATCTCTCGGGGCCGGGACATGGGGCTCCGGCGACGCTTTCGAACAGCTATCTGGAGGGCGTGTATTCGGAGGTCTATCCGGACAAGAGCGAAGACGTGGAGGGGATGCGGAAGTTCTTCAAGCAGTTCTCGTTTCCGGGAGGGATTGGAAGCCACTGCACGCCGGAGACGCCGGGGTCGATTCACGAGGGCGGCGAGTTGGGTTATAGCCTGTCGCATGGGTTTGGCGCGGCGTTTGATAATCCCAACCTGATTGTGACGGTGGTGGTGGGCGATGGCGAGGCGGAGACGGGACCGCTGGCGACCTCGTGGCACTCGAATAAATTTCTCGATCCGGTGCGGGATGGAGCGGTGCTTCCGATACTGCACCTGAACGGTTACAAAATCGCCAACCCGACGGTTCTGGCTCGGATTACGCATGAGGAGCTGGAGTGGCTGTTCAAGGGACTGGGCTGGGAGCCGCACTTTGTTGAAGGAGACGACCCGGCGGTGCTGCATCCGGTGATGGCCGAGGTGACGGAGCGCTGTATCAACGAGATTCAAGCGATCTGGGAGAAGGCCCGGAATGCGCCGAAGGGAACGGCTCCGGAGCGCCCGAGGTGGCCGATGATTGTTCTGCGGACGCCGAAGGGGTGGACGGGACCGAAGGAGCTGGATGGACACAAGGTAGAGGGTTTCTGGCGGGCACACCAGATTCCGATCCTCGATCCGCAGACGAACCCGGCGCACCTGGCGCTGGTCGAGCAGTGGATGAAGAGCTATAAGCCAGAGGAGTTGTTCGACGAGTCGGGCAAGCTGATTCCGGAGCTGCGGGCGATGGCTCCCGAGGGGAAGAAGAGGATTACGGCGAATCCTCATGCGAACGGCGGCCTGCTGCGGAAGCCGATGGATATGCCGGACTTCCGCGAGTACGCGGTGAAGGTGGAGAAGCCGGGGCAGATCGAGATTTCATCGACGGAGCTGCTGGGAGAGTTCCTGCGCGATGTGATGAAGAGGAACATGACGAGCTTCCGCGTCTTCGGGCCGGACGAGACGGCTTCGAACAAGCTGCAGAAGATCTATGGCGCGTCGAAGAAGACCTGGATGGCGGAGATACTGCCGGAGGATGCAGACGGTACGGAGATCGCTCCGGACGGCCGGGTGATGGAGTACCTGAGCGAGCATACGCTGGAGGGATGGTTCGAAGGCTATGTGCTGACGGGGCGTCATGGGTTCTTCTCGACGTATGAGTCGTTTGTGCACATCATCGACTCGATGTTCAACCAGCACGCGAAGTGGCTGGAGAAGAGCAAGCTGGAGCTTCGCTGGCGCGCGCCGATCTCTTCGGTGAACCTGCTGATTACGTCGCTGGTGTGGCGGCAGGACCACAATGGCTTTACGCATCAGGACCCGGGATTTCTGGACGTGGTGACGAACAAGAGTCCGGAGGTGACGCGGATCTATCTTCCGCCGGATGCGAATTGCCTGTTGAGCGTGGCGGACCACTGCTTGAAGAGCACGAACTATATCAATGTGATCGTCGCGGATAAGGCTCCGCACTTGCAGTATCTGGATATGGATGCGGCGGTGAAACACTGCACGAAGGGCATCGGCATATGGGACTGGGCGAGCAATGATGCGGGCGATGAGCCGGACGCGGTGATTGCGTGCGCGGGCGATATTCCTACATCGGAAGGGCTGGCGGCGGTTGCGATTCTGCGGGAGAAGTGCCCGGATGTGAAGATTCGGTTTATCAATGTGGTGGACCTGTTCCGGTTGATGCCGGAGACGGAGCATCCGCATGGATTGCCGGACCGGGAGTTCGACAGCCTGTTCACGAAGGACAAGCCGGTGATCTTCAACTTCCATGCGTATGCTTCGCTGGTACATAAGCTGACGTACCGGCGGACGAACCACAGCAATATCCATGTGCGCGGATATAAAGAGAAGGGCAATATCAACACGCCGCTGGAGCTGGCGATTCTGAACCAGATCGACCGGTTCAACCTGGCGATTGACGTGATCGACCGCGTGCCGCGGTTGCAGAAGACGGCGGCCCACCTGAAGGAGTGGCTGAAGGAGCAGATCATCGAGAGCGTGGGCTACGCGCATGAGAATGGTATCGACTGTGCGGAGATTCGTGGGTGGAAGTGGCCTCTCTAGGAGAGTTCTTTTCTAGAGGAGGGCAATTCTTTTGTTTTTGTCTGTGGGCTCGCAATCTTTGCGAGCCCATAGTTTGTTGGACGCAGGATAGTCGGGGACTTGGTTCGCCTAAGAATTGTTGCGGAGTAGTTCCTTGGTCTTGAGGACGATCAGGTATTCGTAGATGGATTGGAGGGTGGAGTAAGTGAGACCGGCAGAGCCATCGAGGAAGCCTCGCTTCAGGACGTAGAGTACGAAGAACTTGATGAGCGGTCGCCCCGGAAGTCTGTAGAACGCCTCTTTCTGGTGGAAACGGCGTTGATGAAAGTCGCTTGTAGATAGGGCCGAACGCACATGATAGAAGAAGCCTCCGGATTCTGCTGTCGCGTGCGATTTCCGATTGGCGATGATCTGCTCCGCCTCCAGGGTGGAGTAGTTGTTGTGGCGGTTGAGCCAGTGGCTCATCCCTTTACTGAAGGGATAGTGATCGAGATAGCCGGATATGCTGCTGACGGGGCCATTGGGGATGGATATGGGGTTGACGAGTCGCTCGTACCGCATGTGCTGAGGCTGAAAAAGCCGCATGTAGAAGGGCGAAGTCTGGACGTGTTTGAGCCAGGTATCGTCGAGGAAGTCGCGGCGTTGAACCCGGAAGGCCACGTTGGGGCCGGGGTTGAGGACGGCGTCTTTGAGGGAGAGCGCAAGCTCAGGGGAGACGCGCTCGTCGGCATCTAGATAGAAGACCCAGGGGTATTTGAAGGGGATGTTGGCCAGGGCCCAGTTCTGGTGGGCCGCCCAATTATCAAAATGGCGTTGGGTGACGTGTGCGCCGGCCTGTGTAGCGATCTCTACGGTGCGGTCGGTGGAGTAGGAGTCGAGGACGTGGATGTCGTCGGACCAGGAGACGCTGGCGAGGCACCCGGGGAGGTCTTGCTGCTCGTTGCGAGTCAGGATAAGGACGGAGATCATCTGCTGGTTATGGTATCGCGGATGATCTCCGTGGATGGTTAGAAGCGGATTACGAGGCCGGTGGAGAGGGTTTGCGGGTGGAGGGTGATGTTGCCCTGAGTGATACCGGCGGCGGAATAGCTGTAGTCGGCGATGCGCCAGTCGATGTGGGGGAGGATGGTGGTGTCGATACCGCCGACCCAGCGGTAGTTGGCACTGGTGTTCCTGGAGCCGCCGGGCTGGCTGTTGTAGGAGGAGAAGCCGCCGACGAGCTCGGCGTAGGGCTTGAGCGGGAAGAGCGGGAGATGGAGCGAGACGCGGGGGCCGACGTAGAAGCTGTTGATGTTGCCGGAGAGGTCGCCGCGGGCGTCGACCGAGATGGCGATGGGACCGGCGTTAAGGACGCCGAAGTAAGCGCCTACGGTTCCGGCGGCGGTCCAACTGGTGTGGCTGACTTCGGACTTCTCTCCGCCTACGGTGCCGTAGACGGCGAGACGGGCCTGTGCGGGAAGAGTTGTGGTGATGGCCAAGAGAAGCAGAGGGAGGAGAAAGATTTTTTTATTCATATTTTGAATTAGAGCGGGAGTTTGGGCGGGAAGTTGCGTGAGTTGCTGGGTTCACTGCTTTGTCTTGCCGGACGGGCCGTCTGCGCGGCGCGCGGTCACTTCGTGACTTGTATATCGGTCTGGGGGAGGGAGGCGTATGGGGCCTCGTGTTGCTCGGCTTTCGCTATGGCTTGTAGGGGCGCAGGGCGAGGACTGCGTTCAGGCCGCCGAAGGCTAAGGAGTTGGAGATTGCCAGGGTGGGGGCGGCTGGGCGGGGATCTTTGAGGATGATGTCCAGGCCGATGGCGGGGTCTGCTTCGGTGATTCCGGTGTTGGCGGGCAGGAGATTTTCTTTCAGGGCGAGGATGGTGGCCAGCGCTTCGAGGGCTCCGCTGGCTCCTATGGAGTGGCCGTGAAGAGATTTTGTGGAGCTGACGGGGATGTGAGGGGCGTAGGTGCCGAAGACCTGGTGGATGGCGGCGGCCTCGGTAGAGTCGTTGGCCTGGGTGCCGGTGCCGTGGGAGCTGATGTAGCCGACCTCTTCGGGGGCGGCGTTGGCGTCGCGGAGGGCCTGGCGGATGGCGGCGGCAGCTCCGTTGGCCATAGGCTGAGTGATGTGGCTGGCGTCGGCGGAGGAGCCGGTGCCTACGATCTCGGCGTAGATGGTGGCGTTGCGGGACTGGGCGGATTCGAGGGTCTCGATGGCCAGCATGGCGGCTCCCTCGCCGATGGTCATGCCGTCGCGGTCGGCGGCGAAGGGGCGGCATTGGGTGGGGGAGACGACGCGCATGGAGTCCCAGGCGCGGAGGAAGCCAAAGGTGAGGGGAGCCTCGTGGCCGCCGGTGATGGCGGCCTGGACCATGCCGCTGCGAACCATCTGGAAGGCGAGGCCGATGGCGTGGGTGCCGGAGGAGCAGGCGGTGGAGATATTGAGGGTGGGGCCGGTGATTTTGAGGTCGATGGCGATGTTGCTGGCACCGGCCGAGGCCATGGTACGGACTACTGTGAGGGGATGGACGCGGGCGTCCTTGGTGTAGAGCCGCATGGTCTCGGTCTCTTCGGCCTGGCGGCCTCCGCAGGCGCAGCCTACGAGGATGGCGATCTGCTCCGGGGAGTAGTGGGCGGTGAGTTGGGACTCGGCGGCGGCTTGACGAGCGGCCACGATGGCGAGGTGGGTGGTGCGGTCGGTGGCGGCTACGATGCCGGAGTCGAGGTGCTGGCGGGGGTCGAAGTCTTTGACGCGGGCGGACTGGGTGAAGCGGAGGCCCTGAGTGGGGCCGGGGGCTTCGGGGTAGGGCGGGAAGGGTTCGATGCCGGTTCGGCCGGAGAAGAGGGAGTCGCGGAAGGTGGAGACGGTGTTGCCGATGGGGGTGATGCAGCCCAGACCGGTGACTACGACACGATTCACTGCGGATGCCCCCTGTGTTTCTTTTTGTGCAAAGTTTTAATTATTTTCTGGGTTCTAAATGTCTCTTCTGCAAGGGGTTTATTTTCCCCCTTTTCTTTAAGTATAGCTGGTTGGTGGATGCGGTATGGTGCTGGTTTGTGGTGGGTGGGATTGTGGTTTTCGTGGGTGGGAAGGAAGGCGATGATTTGGTCGCTTCGCCCTTCGGCCTTCGGCAGAGAGGTACGCCGCTTTGCGGGTGGTTTTTGACGCCGGGCTGAAGCCCGGCTCTATCTCAAAGGTAAGTGCAACGACAAAAGCAAGAACAGACAAGAGTGGCGGCAAGATCAATAGCGAGTGCAGGGAGTTCTCCGCTACGAGAATCTGTGGAATACGGTATGGCCTACGATACTTTGGCTTTGGATTCTGAAGCGGCTCGTGGTTTGATCTTCCATGCTGAGGCGGTCAGGCTGAGAAAGTAGACGAAGAGCGTGATTGCTTCCCAGTGCAGGATCGAGAGACCGAGCGGACGGTATAGCGGCCTGATCGCAACGGTTATGATGCTGAATACCAGCGGCCCAATCCAGAGTCCGCGGCCGGCCCCTTCGAGGTTGGAATTTCGCTCCGTGATGGAGTAAAGCAGCACATAGGCGGCGAGTCCTGCCCATAGAGAGAGGAACACTAAGATTGCCATTCCCAGAGTGGTTGCATATGGCCATGGGAGTATGAATCCTGCGCTATGTGCAGCAGACCAGAAAGCAAAGATCCACCATGCACGGGAAGGTATGGTCCATAGCGCAGCGAACGCAAAAACAAACAAATGTGAGCGAATTTCTCTTGCGGAGTTGATCGCAACTGCGGATAGAACCTGCCTCCAATACCAACTGGTTGAGCGTCCGCTTCGGAACTCTTCCAGCAGATCGCCGGAGAGAGCGTTGTTGCGATCTCCGGGGGTTAGGTGTTCGAGTACCCAAGTTGCGAAGAATGGCGGGTTGGTTCTTCTCATGAGGTCTTCCTTTCAAGCTCCGGCAATTTTTGCCAAAGGGTTGTTAGAACCCGGCGAGTTTGATGGATCGTTCGGAGTCCCTCTTGTGTGACCTGAAAGTATCGCCTGGCCTTGCCTCCTCGTTCCTGAGTTGCCTCGCCAAGCCTTGAGGAGATCAAGCCTTTCCCTTCCAAGCGATCCAGAGCTGCGTAGACGCTGCTTACGGAGACCTCTCTCTTGCGGTGTTTTTCCAGTTCCCTAGAGATGGGAACGCCATAGGCTTCGTCATCCAGATAGATCACGGCCAGCACGATCATGAGTTCGAGTTCTCCGAGATAATTCCGCTCAGCCATTTCTTCCATAATAGAGAAGAAATAGAGTTTAGCAAGCAAGAATGCTTGAAGGTCTCGTTTAAAAGAGCTTTAGTGGCTGGGGGCGGGGGCTGGGGCGGATTTCAGACGGGTTACGCCTTCTACTACGTCGCCTACGGTTTTTAAGCTGCCGAGGGCTTCGTCGGGGATTTCTATGGCGAAGGCTTCCTCTACCTCGAAGGAGATGTTGATCTTGTCGAGGGAGTCGATGTTCAGTTCGTCGAAGGTGCTGGCCAGTTTGACGGTGTCGGCGGGGATACCTTTGGACTTGGCGATGATCTCGATGCAGCGGGTGGCGATATCGTTCATGAGGGTTCCAGCGTTCCTTGGACTAGCCTCAACTTACAGGGAGTCGCGGGGTGCTGTAAAGTTTTGCGGGGTTGCCTCGTTCCTGTCGTCAGTTGGTCATCAGGTGGAGGCCGGAGGCCAGGAGATCGTCTACGCCGGGGAAGATGCAGGCGCGGTGGCCTATGTGGACCTCTAAAAGACGCTGGAAGAGGAAGGGGAGGCGCTCGAAGGTTTGAAGGGTGCGGGCGCGGAGGCGCGGGGACTGATCCAGCAGGAGCAGGCTGCGGGAGATGAGTTGAGGGCCCAGCCGGATGCTGCTGTGGGCTTGCTGGTAGAGCGAGAGGTCTTCGGCTTGCAGGGCGGAGGCCAGCGCTGCGGCCTGGCGGAAGCAGAGGGCCAGGCCGGAACCGGTTACGGCGTCTACGGAGCCGGAGGCGTCGCCTGTGAGGGCTATGTTGCTGGTGGCGACGCGGCGGAGGGTGCGGTCTAGGGTGATGGAGCCGCGGGGAGCGTCGGAGGGGAGGGCGGAGGCGAGGTGGCGGGAGAGGGTGGGGAAGTGCTGGAGGGCGTGGGTGGGGCTGGGGATCTTCTGGCGGGCGATGAAGGCTACGCAGACCTCGTTGGTGGAGGTGGGGGTGACGTAGGCCTGGCCGTAGTCGCTCCAGTAGACCTCGACGAGGTTCGACCAGGGGGAGATGGAGTAGTGCTGGCGGAGGCCGATGCGTTGGGAGCGGACGGTGGCGGCGGTGAGATTGGCCGCGGCGGCTACGCGGGACCGGGGGCCGTCGGCTCCGATGAGGTAGCGGGCGCGGAGGGTTTGGCGGGTGGTGCGGACGACGCTGCCTGTGGCGGTGGGAGTGATCTCGCGGAGGGGGTTCTCCCAATGGAAGCGGACGCCGAGGCTGAGGGCGTGGTCGAGCAGGAGCTGGTGGAGGACGGTGCGGCGAATGCCTCGGCCAGGCTCGGTGGGGAAGATGGCCTGCGCGGTGGCGGTGGGGCGCTCGTTTAAGAAGCGGATTCCGTGGAAGGGGGCGGTCTGGTGGTGGCGGATGTTTATGCCGAGGGCGGCGAGGGACTGGAGGGAGTCGGGCATGAGGCCTTCGCCGCAGGCTTTGTCGATGGGCGGGCGGGCGGCGTCGAGGACTTCGACCCGGAGGCCGAGGCGGGCGGCGGCGATGGCGGAGGCTAGACCGGCGGGACCGGCGCCGGCTATGAGTACGTCGGAAGTGTTGCTATGCATGGGGATGTTGCGTCCTCTTTTTATGGGACGCAGCAGGGAGAGGAAAGAAGCTGAGGTGATGAGCAAATGACATTTGGATGACTTGGGGGGTGACAGGTTAAAAAGGCGTAACGGTGATCAAAGGGATTTTAAAGGCGATAAAGGCTGATTTTTTAAGGGGCTGACCGCGGATTTCTCGGATTTAAAGACAATGCGGGATTAAAGCAAAAGCAGGAACAAAGGCAACAGCAACGGCAATAGATTGGTCGCTTTGCCCTTTGGGCTTTGCTCCGGCCTTCGGCAGAGCGGTGCGTCGCTTTGCGACGGGTTTTAATGCCGGGCTGAAGCCCGGCTCTAATCCCAAAGGCAAGAACAACGACAAAACAACGACAAGAACAAACGCAGATTCCCTTCGGGAATGACAAAACAGGCAACGGCAAAAGCAAGAACAACGGCAACGGCAACGGCAAGTGCTTATGGGCTTGGGTTGAGTATGGGTAGAGAAGCGGGTTTTTCCGCTTTGCAGCTCACGATGAAGCTGTGAGCTGCTTCGGTCGAAATGACAAGTTTGGGTGGCTGGTTTAGTGAAAGCAACTGCAACTACAACCGCAACTGCAAAGATAACCGAGACTACGGCCGCTTGCGCCGGATGACTACCACTGGAGGAGGACTAGTTCGGAGCAGAAGGCCGGGCCCATGGCGGCGAGGATGCTGTAGGTGCCGGGTTTGCCGGGGCTGTTGGTGATGACGTCTTCCAGTACGGCGAGGACGGAGGCGGCGGAGAGGTTGCCTACTTCGCGGAGGCTCTTCCATGAGGGGGCCAGGGCGTTGGGCGGGAGGTTGAGGGTGGTCTCCATGGCTTCGAGGACCTTGGGGCCGCCGGAGTGGAAGATGTAGCTGGAGATGTCGTCCATGGTGAGGTTGTTGTGGGTGAGGAAGGCCTCGACATCGCCGAGGAGGTGGTCGTTGACGACCTTGGGGACGTCGGGGGAGAGGACGATCTTGAAGCCGAGGTTGCCGATGTCCCAGCCCATGACGTACTCGGTGTTGCGGTAGAAGGTGGAGCGGGTGTCGAGGACGCGGGGACCGGCGCAGGGGCGGGTCTGTTTGGCGTGAGGGGTCTCGCTGCCGGCGATGACGACGGCGGCGGAGCCGTCTCCGAAGAGGCCGCAGGAGATGAGGTTGGCGATGGACTGGTCGTTGTCCTGCCAGGTGA
>JAATEV010000062.1 GCA_015655585.1 Terriglobales bacterium
CAGGACGCTTTTCTCAAGGCTTACGAGAAGCTGGACCAGTTCCAGGGAAACTCCAAGTTCTCTACCTGGCTCGTCCGCATCGCAGTCAATGAGAGCCTCATGCGGCTGCGCAAGCGCAAGACCAGCAAGACCGTCTCCATGGACGAAGACGTCCAGACCGACGAAGGCTCCATCCCTCGTGACTTTGCCGAGTGGCGGCCCAATCCCGAGCAGCAGTACAACCAGGCCGAGCTCGCCGATATCCTCCGCAAGACCATCCAGGGTCTTCCTCCAGGCTTTCGCACTGTCTTCACTCTTCGCGACGTTGAAAATCTCTCCACGGAAGAGACTGCGGAGGCACTCGGCTTGAGCGTCCCCGCGGTGAAATCCAGATTGTTGCGTGCGCGCCTTCAGTTGCGCGAGCGTCTCAGCCGATACTTCCGGCAGAAGCAGGAGGGTCAACCATCATGAACTGCACCGACCTTTTAAGCCATCTCGGCGACTACTTCGACGATCAGCTCACCGCCGATCTACGCGAGGAGCTTCGCGCCCATACCTCTACCTGCCAGCACTGCAAAGTCGTCCTCGACACCACACGGCAGACCATCGCCGTCTACAAGGGCGGCGAGGTCTATGAGGTCTCCACCGAGCTCCGCGAGCGTCTCCACACCGCCATCATGTCGAAGTGCCTGCAAGCCAAGACCCACTAAAAGTAGTGTCGGACGAATCCAGCTTTTGCTTCTAGGTACCCCAAGGCTTTAGCCTTGGGCCTCTCTGCCATCCCAGAAAAAAGGGGCTTCAGCCCCTGGGGTATGCCGTCCTTCCCTGACTCCTGCCTCCACAAAATTCAGCACCCCACTCACTCCAAACCCCGATCCCGCCGGATCACTCGCTCGTAGTACCCCTCATACATCGGAATCACCTGCGACGTGCAGAAGTCGGTCTGCGCGGTCTTCCTCCCGGCCTCCGACATCTGCCGTAGGCGATCCTCATCCTGCAATAACTCAATCGCCGCCGCAGCCATCCCATCCACATCCCCCACCGAGAACAGCAGCCCATTCTCCCCATCGTGGATCAACTCCGGCACTCCTCCCACCCGCGTAGCAATGCTAGGCACCCCACAAGCCATCGCCTCCAGAGCCGCCAGCCCAAACGACTCCATCTCGCTCGGCATCAGCATCAGGTCCGCCAGCGGCAACAACTCGTTCACATTGTCCTGCTTGCCGATAAAGTGAATCCGGTCCTGCACGTCGTACTCTCGCGCCAGATACTCCGCCGCACTGCGGTCCGGCCCATCCCCAATCAGCATTAGCCGAGCCGGAACCGCCCGCGCCACCCCGGCAAACACCTTCACCACGTCCTGAACCCGCTTCACCGGCCGAAAGTTCGAGAGATGCACCAGCAGCCTCTCACCCTCATACGCAAAGCGCCCGCGCATCGCCGCCACCAGCTCCGGCTTCCTCACGTAAACATCGCAGTTCACGAAGTTCCGTATCACCTCAATCTCCGAGGCAACGTCGAACGCCTCCCGCGTGCGCTCCCGTAGATAACTGGAGATCGCCGTCACCCCGTCCGACTCCTCAATTCCGAACTTCGTAATCGGCAGGTACGAGCGGTCCAGCCCCACCAGCGTGATATCGGTACCATGCAGCGTCGTGATAAACGGCAGCCGTACCCCGCGCCTGGCCAGCATCTGCCGCGCCAGCAGAGCACTCACCGAGTGCGGAATCGCATAATGAACGTGCAGCAGGTGCAACTCGTAGAACTCCGCCACCTCCGCCATCCGCGTGGCCAGAGCCAGGTCATACGGAGGATGCTCGAACAGGGGATAGTTCGTAACCGCAACTTCGTGAAAATGGATGTTCGCTTCCCTGCCCGTCAACCGGAACGGCTGCGAATATGTGATGAAGTGGACCTCATGGCCGCGCGCAGCCAGCTCAATCCCCAGCTCCGTGGCCACCACGCCGCTCCCGCCATACGTTGGATAGCACGTAATTCCAATCTTCATAAGCTCCACAGCATCCTTGATTTTGTCATTCCGAACCCCGACCGCAAAGGTCCGCATAAGTGATGAGCCGCGGAGCATTTGGTCGCAAAACGCTCCGCGGAAGCTCCTCCAGCAAAGCCGCCCGCTCGATCATACGATGCTCCCGCAGCCTCGTGGTAACACGCTCCAGATCGCCATCGTTGTACCCCGGATGGCAGCACAGCTCAAACGTCCCCTCCACCGGCAGAGCCTCCAGAATCTCCCGCAGCGAAGCCGCATTCAGATCGCCGGTAGCCGAAATCCCGATCGTTCCATCCGTAGTCCGCACCGCGCCGCTCCGTATCTGCGGATGCGCCTCAAACCGCCTCCGCAATCCCCCCAGGAGCGCAACCTGCATTCGCCGCAACCCGCTCCCATGCCCCAGCGCGAGGCTCCACCCCTGCTCAAACGGATTGCGAATCGCACCCACCGCCAGCCGCTCCGCCACCAGCAACAACGGCCTCGCCACCGCCGGAAAAAGATGCGTATGTTTATGGGTATCCAGGTGCGTCACACGAATCCCCGCGCTCTGCAACTTCCGCACCTGCGCCGCAGCCTCCAGCGCAATCTCCTCCTCGCGCACCTTCCCCAGCAGCAGCGCCCGCAGAAAATCCACCAGCGACCCACGAAAACTCCTGCCATCACCACCCATTAATGACGGTATCTTCCGTGGATCGGAGACCGGCACGCCATCCGTCAAAACCACGTGGCACCCCACGCCCAGCCCCGGATTCGCAACAGCAATCCCAGCCGCGTCCTCAAACGCAGCCCCGGTAGCCATTAAAGTTGTGGAGGTAAGCGCCCCAGCGCGATAGAGTTCAGCAATGGCCCGGTTCACGCCCTTTGTCAGGCCAAAGTCATCTGCGTTGATGATGAGACGACTCGCCATAAAGGCTTTGCGGAACGGGAAAATGGTGGGCAATGAGGGACTCGAACCCCCGACATCCTGCTTGTAAGGCAGGCGCTCTAACCAACTGAGCTAATCGCCCATCTATCTTCGAACCTCTCCTAGTGTATGGGAGCGCCTCCCCCGATGCAACACCTCAGCCGGCCTCCAATCTGTAATCAAATCCGTATCAAAATCAAACCTCGGCCCCGGATGAAAATGGAAGCTACAATGGATGAACCTGAACGAAAATTTAAATTATGTCTTCCATCCCTCAACCACGCCGCTGCGTCCAATCATCGCTATGAAAAAGATGACAGACGACGAGGCCGCGCAGATCGGCAAAGCATTAGGCGACCCCAATCGCCTCGCCATCTACACCCAGATCTCCCAGAACGATGAGCTCTTCTGCGGTGCCATGCACGCCAAGCACACCATCTCCGCGCCGACTCTGTCCCATCATCTCAAGGTGCTCACCGACCTCGGCCTGATCACCTCGCGCAAAGAAGGCCTCAACGTCTACTACCGCGTCGTTCCCGAGAAATTCGCGGAATATCTCCGTTTCCTGGTAAGCATTGGCCCCAAATCGCCCTCCTAACAGCGCACCTCGGTGAGCTCTCCCGCGCAGCCCGATTCGTCGATACCCCGTCGAACAAAGTAAACTTCTCCTAGTAAGCTTGATACCCCTTTCTTTCCACAGACCAGCCGTTTATGGAAAATGATGTAATTGAACCTATCCCTCAATTGACCGTCTCTTGTGATGAGTGTTCGGCAATGGAAGCGCTGGAGAGAAGCCTCTCCACAACCCGGTGAGAAACTGCATGAATAAAGAGAACAAACCTTCCGTTGTCAGAACCCGGCTATCGAGCTACGATCTGCTCAACAATCCCCGCCTCAATAAAGGCACCGCCTTTACCTGCGAGGAAAGAGACGTCTTCGGCCTCCACGGCCTGCTCCCGCCCCATCTCGGCACCCTCACCGAACAGTTAAAACGCCGCAAGAGAGTTCTCGACGCGCAGTCTAACACCTTCGAGAAGTACAGCTACATGCGCGACCTGCAGGACACCAACGAAACCCTCTTCTACTCGCTCATCGAGCACAACGTCGAAGAGGCACTCCCCATCGTCTACACTCCCGGCGTCGGCGAGGGCTGCCAGCGCTTCAGCGAGATCTGGCGCAGGCCCCGCGGTCTCTTCATCAGCTACCCCAACCGCAACCGCATCGACCAGATCCTCTCCGACTCACGCTACGACCAGACCCGCTGCATCGTCGTCAGCGACGGCGAGCGCATCCTCGGCCTCGGCGACCAGGGCGCTGGCGGCATGGGCATCCCCATCGGCAAGATGGCCCTCTACACCGCCCTCGGTGGCATCCCCCCCGAGCACTGCCTCCCCATCCTCCTCGACGTCGGCACCGACAACGAGGAGCGCCTCAGCGACCCCATCTACCTCGGCTGGCGCAACCGCCGCGTCCGCGGGCAGGAATACGACGACTTCGTCGAGGCCTTTGTCACCGCCGTAAAAAAACGCTGGCCCCACATCCTCCTCCAGTGGGAAGACTTCGCCGGCTCCAACGCCTCCCGCCTCCTTGAGCGTTACCGCAACCAACTCTGCACCTTCAACGACGATATTCAGGGCACCGCCGCCGTAGCCACGGCCACTCTCCTCTCCGCCGTCAACGCCACCGGCGTCCCGCTCCACCAGCAGACCATCGTCTTCCTCGGCTTCGGAGCCGCAGGCATCGGCATCGCCAACCTCATGGTCTCCGCCATGAAGACCGAAGGACTCACCGACGAGGAAGCCCACCAGCGCTTCTACGCCGTAGACCGCTTCGGCCTCCTGGTCGAAGGCGTCAAGGAGATCGCGCCTAACCAGCAACCCTTCGTCCGCAAGCGCGCAGACATCGAAGGCTGGCAACTCTCCGGCAAAGAAGAGATCGACCTCTATGACGTCATCCGCAACACCAGATCGACCGTCCTCCTCGGCGTCTCCGGCCAGCCCGGAGCCTTCACCGAAGATGTAGTCCGCGAGATGGCGAAGAACACCGACCGTCCCATCATCTTCCCGCTCTCGAACCCCACCTCCCGCGTCGAGGCCGTCCCCGAAGACGTCCTGCACTGGACCGATGGCCGCGCCATCGTCAGCACAGGCAGCCCCTTCCCTCCGGTCACGCTCAACGGCAAGACCGTCGAGATCCCCCAGACCAACAACTCCTACATCTTCCCCGGCCTCGCGCTAGGCATCCTCACCGCGCAGGCCACACGCGTCACCGACGCCATGATTATGGCCTCATCCTTGGCTCTGGCAAAGCTCTCCCCCACCCTGCAAGACCCCAACGCCTACCTGCTCCCCCCCATCTCCGACTCCCGAGCCATCAGCCTCTCGGTAGCCAAGGCCGTAGGCAAACAAGCCATAGCCGACGGAGTAGCAGGTATCCCCGACGAAGCCGCCTTCGAGCAAGCTCTACAGGACTACGTCTGGGAACCCGTCTACCTACCCTACGAACGCATCGTCGATTAGGCCACGAATCGCTGGAACCAGATCGTTCGCTCGACTGCGACTGCGGTATGATGGTCCCCACTTCCGAGTGGGGTTCGTTTAAGGAATGACTGACTGCGCCCTTCCAAAATTAAACTTTGGCATCCACTCTCTGCTTGTTGCAGCGGGATGGATGCCCGATGGACCAGCAAGTCGATATGCTGACGGCTGTGTTCGGGCGACCGGCGATCGATAAGATTGGAATGACAGGCAAGTACGATTTTGTGCTCAAGTACAAGGGCCGATGCGATCCTGACCGAAGAACCGAAGATATGAACCCAATGCCGCCCATGGATCGGGCACTTCCAGAACAGCTCCGCCTGAAGATCGAGACCGCAAAGGAACCAGTAAAGCTGCTGGTGATCGACCACATCGAGAAGCTGTCGGAAAACTAATCCACGGCATCGATTTTATGGTGCCCGGAGGGGGACTTGAACCCCCACGACCGGTAAAGGTCTGCGGATTTTAAGTCCGCTGTGTCTGCCGATTTCACCATCCGGGCGGCGCGAGAAAACCACTTCGCCTCTCTCATCCTAACCGATTACTTCTCTATCTCATCCAGCAGGAGCCTTGCCTTCGTCGCCAGCGTCTTCGCCCCATCCGCATCGCCCGACCGCAGCGCCTGCTGCGCATCGCGCCAGAAGTTCCTCGCCGTATTCAACTGCGCTCTCTTCTCATTCGAACCCGGCGTCGGAGTCGAATTCAGCCTCCTCTCCAGCGCTGCAATCATCTCCGTCGCTGCCTGCCTCGTCTGCGGAGTCGCATCTCCCCCCACCGTCAGCGAGCCAATCGACGACATCTCCGATGTTTTGTCTCCGGCCACCGGCTGCGTCGGAATCGTCGTCGTCCCCGAAGCGGTCGTCCTCGACAACCGTCTTCTCTCTCGCGGAAACCGTGTCGCCGCCGCCGCCGTCGGAATCGGCGACATATTCACCACCGGCATCTCCAGCAGTGGAAGATTCGTCGGCCTCGGGATATTCAGCAGATCAACCTGGTCGAGAATCGGCGGCAAAGGCGGAAGCGTAGACCGGACCCCAGGATGATGGCATCCGTTCAATCCCATCGCCGCCGCTCCCAGCAAGACGCAGGTCAGCACTCGCCCTACCCCTGTGCCAGGCAGCCATCGTATCTGGTTATTCCGCAGCTTCACGTTCGTTCTCCCGTTCTACCACGCTCCGCTCCGGTCCCAACTGCCTTTCGCACCTCAACCCCCGCTCCGGCTGCCAGCGGCATCCGAAAAGTAAATGTCGTTCCATGATCCGGCGAGTTCGCATCCGTATTCGACCGCACCTCCATCGCGCCGCCATGCATCTGCAATATCCGGTACGTCATCGCCAGCCCAATCCCGCTCCCCTTCGGTTTTGTGGTGAAGTACAGTTCGAAGATACGCGGTAACAACTCCGCCGGTATACCCTCCCCTTCGTCGATCACCTCCACCACGCCAAACTGGTGCTCCCTGTGCAGTTCCACCCGCAGCCGCCCGCCCTGCGTCATGGCCTGCATCGCATTCAGCAGCAGATTCAGTATCGCCTGCTGCATCAGCTCCGCATCCACCCTCGCCATCATCGGCTCTGCCGGAGCCTCCACCGTCATCTGCACGCGGTTCTCCTGCATCTCCGCCGCCATCAGCTCCATCACGCCGCTCACCACCTGCCGCAGGTCCTGCTCTCGCAAATGCAGCTCCATGGGGCGCGAAAAGTCCGCCAGCGTCTGCACCACGCGATCCAGCCTCGCCATCTCACCCGCCAGAATGTCCACATGCCGCTGCGCCCCGCTGAAGTTCTCCGCCCCCTCGCCCATCAGCTTCCCGCGCAGCAGCTCCAGGTGCAGC
>JAATEV010000008.1 GCA_015655585.1 Terriglobales bacterium
CGGTGTCGGTCAGGCCGAGTAGCCAGGGGAGGAGGATGGCCATTCCCAGGAGCAGCCACAGCACAGGCTCGACGATGAAAACAAAACTGCCGGCATACCAGCGTGGGTTGAATGGAAAAAACGGACGGACGCCGTAGTTGTTGGTCCAGTCGAGCAGGATGTGGCTGAGCAGGGCGACGATGGAGAAGAGGTAGAGCAGGCCCCAGCGGACGGGGGCTTCGGTGGGTTTGGCTGGAGCTTTGGATGGGCTTCTGCGGGTGCGCCAGCGGTGGATTAGCCAGAAGAGGCCTACGATGACGGCGGCTTCGATGGGGATGCCGAGGAAGGTGTGGGTCCAGCCGCGATGATGCTGGAAGCCGGCGATGGGGCCGTCGAGCGACCAGAGGGTGTCGAGGTCGGGGGCTTCGGCGGCGAGCGTCATGGCAGCGGTGGCGTAGGCGGCCTTGCGGTTGAAGCCGGCGCGGGCGAGACAGGCTCCGGTCATCAGGTGGGTGATGGGCTCCATGAATTTCAGGATAGCGGCATTTCAGGATGGCGGGAGTTTGGGTCTTTATAATGCGGTTATGGCGCATCTTTTCACGGCCGAGGAGCAGCTTCAGAAGCTGCGGGACGAGATTCGTCACCATGAATATCTGTATTACGTTCTGGACGCGCCGGTACTGACGGACGCGCAGTACGACGTGCTGGTGAACAGGCTGAAGGCGCTGGAGGCGGAGCATCCGGAGCTGGTGACGCCGGACTCGCCGACGCAGCGGGTGGGCGGCAAGCCGCGCGAGGGGTTTGCGAAGGTGGCGCACTCGCGGCCGATGCTGTCTCTGGATAACGCTTATGACGAGGGAGAGCTGCGAGCCTGGGAGCAGCGGGTGCGGGACGCGCTGCCTAGTACGGAGACGGTTCGGTATGTGTGCGAGCTGAAGCTGGACGGGCTTTCGATGGCGCTGCACTACAGGGCGGGCTCGCATGGTGCGGCTCATCTGGAGCGCGGGCTTACGCGGGGTGACGGCGCGATTGGCGAAGATGTGACGAGCAATGTGCGGACGGTGCGGACGGTGCCGTTGAGCATCAGTGCGGCACATCTGGAGGCGGCGGGGATGCCGCAGAGCTTCGAGGTGCGGGGCGAGGTGGTGCTGCCGCAGTCGGCGTTTGTGAAGCTGAACGAGGAGCGCGAGGCGGCGGGGATGGCTCCGGCGGCGAATCCGCGGAATGCGGCGGCGGGTACGATCCGGACGCTGGAGCCCAGCATTGTGGCGCAGCGGCGGCTGGATTTTTATGCGTACTTTCTGCTGCGGGAGGGAGATGGAGAGTCGTTGCTGGCGCACCAGTCGGATGCGCTGAAGGCGCTGAAGGCGGCGGGGTTCCATGTGAACGAACATGCGCGGACGGTGGAGAGCATTGCGGGCGTGTGGGAGTTTATTGAGGAAGCGGAGAAGCTGCGGGACCGGCTGGGATACGAGATCGACGGCGTTGTGGTGAAGGTGGACTCGACGGCGCAGCAGAAGCGGCTGGGATTTACGGGCAGGGCTCCGCGGTGGGCGATTGCGTATAAGTTTGCGGCGCGGGCGGGGGTGACGAAGCTGGAGGATGTGCTGTTTCAGGTGGGGCGCACGGGCAAGGTAACTCCGGTGGCGGCTCTGACGCCGGTGTCGATTGGCGGGACGACGGTGACGCGGGCTACGCTGCATAACGCGGACGAGATTGAGCGGCTGGGCGTGCGGATCGGGGACTCGGTGCAGGTGGAGCGCGGCGGGGACGTGATTCCGAAGATTGTATGCGTGGTGGAGAAGGCGAAGCATTCGCAAGAGATTGTGTTTCCGGAGCTTTGCCCGGTTTGCAGGAGCCCTTTGAAGAAGGTGGAGGGCGAGGTGGACTGGCGGTGCGTGAATAACTCCTGCCCGGCGCGAGTAAGGGAGGAGATACTGCACTGGGCGGCGCGTGGCGTGATGAATATCGAAGGGCTGGGCGATGCGATGGTGGCGCAGTTGCTGGGGCAGAGCGCGGAGCTGGGTGGCGAGGCGGAGGAGTTGGTGGAGGGCGCGCCTGTGGTTGCGCGCAAGGCTCTGATTCATACGATTGGGGATTTGTATCGGCTGACGCAGGCGCAGTTGCTGGGATTGGAACGGGTGGGAGAGAAGACGGCGGACGCGTTGCTGGCACAGATTGAACGGTCGAAGAGCGCGGGGCTGGCGCGGGTGCTGCTGGGGCTGGGGATTCGGTTTGTGGGGGAGAGGACGGCGCAGTTGCTGGCGGAGCACTTCGGCTCGATGGAGGCGTTGATAGCCGCTACGGGCGAAGAGCTGGAGGCGGTGAACGAGGTGGGGCCGAAGGTGGCCCAGGCGATTGTGGAGTTCTTTGCGGTGTCGAAGAACCGCGAGCTGGTGGCGGACCTTGCAGCCGAGGGTGTGGTGATGACGGCGGAGAAGCGGAAGCGAAGCTCGACGCTGGAGGGTCTGACGTTTGTGCTGACGGGGACGCTGCCGAGCCTTACGCGGGAAGAGGCGAAGGAGAGGATCGAATCGGCGGGGGGACGGGTCTCGGGAAGTGTGAGCAAGAAGACGAGCTACGTGGTGGCGGGCGAAGAGGCGGGCTCGAAGTTGGAGAAGGCGACGGCGCTGGGGGTGACGGTGCTGGATGAGGCTGGGTTGATGGAGCTTTTTAGGGCTTAGTAACGGCAAAAGCAACGACAAAGGCAACAGCAAAAGCAACGGCAATAGATCAGTCGCTTCGCCTGCGGCTTTGCTCTGGCCTTCGGCAGAGCGGTGGTCGCTTCGCGACGGCTTTTGACGCCGGGCTAAAGCCCGGCTCTAATCCCAACAGCAAATGCAACGGCAAGAACAAGCAACGACAAAAGCAACGGCTTATGGGCTGAGGAGAGGCATGGGTAGAGAAGCGGGTTTCTCCGCTTCGCAGCTCACGATGAAGCTGTGAGCTGCTTCGGTCGAAATGACAAGTTTGGGTGGCTGGTCAGGTGAAAGCAACTGCAACAGCAACGGCAAAAACAACAGCAAATGCAAACGCAGATTCCCTTCGGGAATGACAAGCCCAAAAAAGGACGATGGACAAAAAACGGACACCGGTAATGGTTGTTTGCGTTGGGGGAATCGGGGTGCGGTTTTGTGGCTTTTGCTGTGATGAAATCTTTAGGGGAAAGTGTGGGGCGATGTGTGCTACTATCCGTGCTCCTCGGGACGTGTTCCCTTGAGCGTCCTGAAGTGGGGGAGTCCTGTGATTGCGGCTGGATGCGCGGGCTCGCCAGGGAGGATGCGGATGAAGACCTACTGGGGAAGGGATGTTCGCAACGTTGCGGTGGTGGGACACGCGCATTGTGGGAAGACGACGCTGATCGCCGCGCTGCTGCATACGGCGAAGATGACGACCGACCGGGGCAGGGTGGAGGACGGGTCGGCGGTGACGGCGTATGACGAGGACGAGGTGGCGCGGCGGACTACGATGTCGAACGCGGTGGCGTTTGCCGAGTGGGACGGCGTGAAGGTGAACCTGGTGGATACGCCGGGGTTCCACATGTTTCTGCACGAGGCGCGGGCGGCGATGCTGCCGGTGGAGGCGGCGCTGGTGGTGGTGAACGCGCAGTGCGGTGTGGAGGCGGGGACGGACCGCGTCTGGAAGTATGCGAACGAGGTAAACCTGCCGCGCATGGTGGTGGTGAACCAGGTGGACCATCCGAAGGCCGATAGCCGGGCTGGGCGGCAGAGGATGATCGAGACGATGCGGGAGCGATGGGGGCGGCAGGTGGCTCCGGTGCAGTTGCCGATTGTGGATGAGCAGGGATTTCATGGCGTGGTCGATCTGGTGACGATGACGGCGCTGCTCTATAAGCCGGATGGCGATGGGCGCGGCGTGGCGGGGAAGATTCCGACGGCGATGCAGGCGGACGTGAAGGCCGCGCATGAGGCTCTGGTGGAGTTGGTGGCCGAGGGCAAGGACGAGTTGATGGAGGAGTTCTTCCGCGTGGGGACGATTCCGGAGGAGCATCTGATTGCCGCGCTGCATGAGGCGATCCGCGAAGACAGGATCTTTCCGGTGCTGTTTGCGAGCGGGCTGCGGAATGTGGGGATCGATCATCTGCTGGACTTCTTCAAGGTGTATGCTCCTGCTCCGACGGAGCGGGAGCCGGTGGCGGCGCGGGGAATGATGCAGGGCGCGGCGTTCGACGGCGTTGCGGACGCGTTGCCCGTGGGGATGCATCATGAGGAGATCGTGATGCGGCGGGTGGACGACGGCGAGCCGCTGGCGCTGTATGTGTACAAGACGATGACGGACCCGTTCGCGGGGCGTTACTCGTTCTTCAAGGTGGTGAGCGGGATGGTGAAGAACGATACGTCGATACTGAACTTTACGCGGCATGAGCCGGAGCGGCTGGCTCACTTGTGCGTGATGCAGGGGCGCAGGGCGGTGGAGGTGGAGGAGCTGCACGCGGGCGATCTGGGCGCGGTGACGAAGCTGCGGACGACGTTGACGGGCGACACGCTGGGCGACCGGGCGCACGAGATCTTTCTGGAGCCGGTGCCTATGCCGGAGCCGGTGCTGACGTTTGCAATTGAGCCGAAGACGAGGGCCGATGAGGACAGGCTGGCTCCGGCGCTGCACAAGCTGATGGAAGACGATCCGATGACGAGGTTCTTCCGCGATCCGCAGACGAACGAGTTTCTGGTGGCGGGCGCGGGGCAGTCGCACATCGAGGTGGTGGTCTCGAAGCTGAAGCGGCGGTATCACACGGACGTGGTGCTGAAGGCCCCGAAGGTTCCGTATCGCGAGACGATTCGCGGGCGGGCGGAGGCGCAGGGCAGGCACAAGAAGCAGACGGGAGGGCATGGGCAGTTCGGCGATTGCAGGCTGCGGATGGAGCCGCTGACGCGGGGCAGCGGGATTGTGTTTGCGAACGAGATCTTCGGCGGGGCGATTCCGCGGCAGTATGTTCCGGCGGTGGAGAAGGGCGTGCAGGAGTCGGCGCTGCGGGGATTTCTGGCGGGGTTTCCGGTGGTGGATATCAAGGTGACGGTCTACGACGGAAGTTATCACGAGGTGGATTCGAGCGAGATGGCGTTCAAGATGGCGGCGCGGCTGGCGTTCCGCCGGTGCATGGAGCAGGCGAAGCCCGCGCTGCTGGAGCCGGTGATGGCGGTGGAGATCGAGGCTCCGGACGAGTTTGCCGGGGCGCTGATCGGCGACCTGAACGGGCGGCGGGGACGGGTGCAGGGGATGGAGAGCTCGGACGCGGGGACGGTGGTGCGGGCGGAGGTGCCGATGGCCGAGATGTTGAGCTACAGCACGACGCTGACCTCGCTGACGCAGGGGCGCGGGAGCTTCCGGATGGAGATGCATCATTATGATGTGGTGCCGCCGATGCTGGCGGAGAAGATTGTGGAGACTGCGAAGGGCTCGATGCGGGAGGAGATGGACGAGTAGGTTCGCGGGTGTTCGTTTGTGGACAGCGATTTCCGTATGTGGACAGCCGGTTCTTCGAATGGGTGGATAAGTGATTGAAAATACTGTTTGCTATTTGGTGATGAGCGTGCTGTGGTAGAAGCGCGATGGATATCTCTCGACCGGACATTAAGAAGAAAAAGATTCGTCGGCTGTGGCTGATTGGCGGTGGCTGGGCGGTGGTGCTGGCGGTGGCGGCGTTCTTTGTGATGCGGCTGAAACCGGCCGCTCCTGAGGTGGACAAGGCCACGGTGTGGACCGACACGGTGAAGCGCGGGCCGCTGTTGCGGCAGGTGCGTGGACCGGGGACGCTGGTTCCGCGTGAGGACAGGATTCGGATGATTCCTTCGGAGACGGACGCGACGGTGGTGCGTCTGCGGGTGTTGCCGGGCGCGAAGGTAGAGCCGGACACGGTGCTGATCGAGCTGGTGGACCCGACGCTGCAACAGCAGTTGCTGGACGCGCAGTTGCAGTTGAAGGGCGCGGAGGCGGATTTTATCAACACGCGGGCGAAGGTGCAGAGCGATCTAATGGACCAGAAGGCTTCGGCGGCGACGGTGGTTGCCGATCATAATCAGGCGAAGCTACAGGCGGCGACGGACAAGTCTCTGTTTGATCTGGGCGTCATCAGCGGGCTGACGTACGGTGCGTCGAAGGGCAAGGCGGACGAGTTGCAGACGCGGGACGATCTGGAGAAGCAGAGGCTGGCTCTGAACGAGAAGGCGATTGAGACGCAGCTTGCGGTGCAGCAGACGAAGGTGGATCAGGCGAGGGCTCTGCTGGCGCTGAAGCAGAAGCAGCTCGATGCGTTGAGCGTGCGAGCGGGAATCAGCGGCGTGCTGGTGGAGCTGGATCACCAGGTGGGCGAACATGTGACGGCGGGGACGACGCTGGCGAAGGTGGTGCAGCCGGACCAGTTGAAGGCGAGTCTGAAGATCGCGGAGACGCAGGCGCGAGACATCCAGATCGGCCAGCCTGCGGAGATCGACACGCATAACGGAGTGATTCCGGGCAAGGTGATGCGGATCGATCCGGCGGTGGTGAACGGAACCGTGACGGTGGACGTGGAGCTGGCGGGCGCGCTGCCGCAGGGCGCGAGGCCGGACCTGAGCGTGGACGGGACGATCGATCTCGACCGGATGAAGGACGTGCTGTATGTGGGACGTCCGGCGTTCGGCAATGAGAACAGCACGATCAGCCTGTTCAAGCTGGGAGCGGATGGAAAGACGGCGGTGCGGGTTCCGGTGAAGGTGGGGCGCGCATCGGTGAACAGTATTCAGGTGATCGAGGGATTGCAGGACGGCGACACGGTCATTCTGTCGGACATGAGCCGTTGGGACAACACGGACAGGATTCGGCTGGATTAGAAGAAGGGGAGGCGAGTATGGCGGAGACGATGATTCAGATTGAAGACCTGACGAAGGTCTTCTACACGGACGAGATTGAGACCCATGCGCTGTCGGGCATACACCTGAGCATTGCCCGGGGAGAATATGTGGCGATGTCGGGGCCTTCGGGATGCGGGAAGTCGACGCTGCTGTCGATCATCGGGCTGCTGGATACGCCGACGTCGGGGCGGTACACGCTGAACGGGAAGGAGGTCGCGAATCTGGACTTCGCGGACCGTTCGCGGATTCGCAACCAGGAGATTGGGTTCATCTTCCAGAGCTTCAACCTGATCGGCGACCTGACGGTGGCGGAGAATGTGGAACTGCCGCTGACGTATCGTCCGGGGATGGCCTCGGCGGAGAGGAAGAAGCGCGTGCAGGAGTCGCTGGAGCGCGTGAACATGGCGCACAGGATGCGGCACTATCCGGCGCAGCTCTCGGGCGGCCAACAGCAGAGGGTGGCTGTGGCGCGTGCGCTGGCGGGGTCGCCATCGATTCTGCTGGCGGACGAGCCGACGGGAAATCTGGACTCGAAGAACGGCGAGGCGGTGATGAAGCTGTTGCAGGAGCTTCACCAGGAGGGCGCGACGATCTGCATGGTGACGCACGACCCGCGATTTGCGGCCCATGCGGAGCGGCAAGTGCATCTGTTCGACGGCAAGGTGGTGGCGGAGGGAGAGCTGAACCGGCTGATGTCGGAGGTCGGAGCGTGATGAGGAAGGACTCGCTGCTCCGCCGTATGGGGGCGGTTGCTTTGATGCAGACGGCTCTCTTCGCGCAGGCGCAACAGCAGTCCGCGCTGCGGCTGGATATTCCGCACTCGGACAATCCGTTCAATGCGTATCGGGCGACGCTGGTGCCGCAGCCGAATCTTGCGAATTCGCCGCGGCTGGATGCGTTGGTGAAGAACGGGGTGCTGGAGCTGAGCCTGAAGGACGCGATCTCGCTGGCGCTGGAGAACAATCTCGACATCGCGATCGCTCGTTACAACCTGCCGATTGCCGCCGCCGATGTGCTGCGGACGCAGGCCGGAGGTTCGTTTCGCGGAGTGAATACCGGCGTAGTGCAGAATACGCCGGGAGGCGGTGTGGGGGGATTCGGTTCTTCGGCTGCGGGTGCGGGCGCGGGTGGAACGTCGGGCGGCGCAGGCGGCGCGGGCTCCGGGGCTTCGGGGCTGGTCTCGTCCACGCTGGGCACGGGGACGAGCGTGTCATCCTACGATCCGCTGGTCTCGGGGTCGTTCAACGTCGAGCACTACGCGCAGCCACTGTCGAACCTCGTCGTCTACAACGTGCCTACGCTGCAACAGAACACGACGGTGGGGAACCTGAGCTATTCGCAGTCGTTCCCCACGGGGACGAGCGTGTCGGCGGTGTTTCAGAATAATCGCCTGACGACGAACAGCCCGTTCAGCTATCTGAACCCGACGCTGAATTCGTACTATCACGTTGCGTTTCAGCAGCAACTGCTGGCGGGGTTTGGACTGGGGCCGAATCTGCGGTATCTGCGAATTGCGAAGAACAACCAGAGGATCTCGGACGAGGCGTTCAAGTTGCAGGTGGAGACGACGGTGACGCAGATCGCCAATATGTACTGGGACCTGGTGGCCGCGTATGACGATGAAGCGGTGAAGAGCCGCTCGCTGGAGTTTGCGCAGCAGTCGCTGGAGAGTGCGAAGAAGCAGCTTGCATTGCAGGCGATTCCTGCGATGGACGTGATGAAGGACGAAGCCGAGGAGGCGACTCGCGAGCAGGACCTGACGGTGGCGAAGACCGCGTTGCAGTTTCAGGAGCTGCTGATGAAGAACGCGCTGACGAAGAACCTTGACGACCCGGTCCTTGAAGCGATGCCGGTGCATCCCACGGACAGGAGCAGGGCGGTCGATCCCGCTTCGCAGGGGCCGACCGAAGATATGATCGCGCGGGCTCTGCGGGACAGGATGGATGTGGCGCAGGCCGACATTCAGCTTACGAACCAACAGTTGAGCCTGGCCGCGGCGCGGAACGCTCTGCTGCCCTCGGTGGGGTTGACGGCGTATTACGGCGGCTCGGGGCTGGCGGGCGTGCAGAATCCTGCGTCGGGGATTGTGTCGACCGTGCCGACGGACTTTGGTGGCGCGGTTCGTACAACCTTCAACAACAGCGCACCGGATTACTACGTGGGTCTCTCGGTGAATGTGCCGATTCGCAACCGGGTTGCGAAGTCGGACCAGTATCGTGCGGAGCTGGAGTCCAGGCAGTCGGAGCTGCGGTTGCAGCAGTTGAAGAAGCAGATACGGATCGAGGTACGCAACGCGCAGTACGCGCTGGAGCAGAGCAAGGCGCGTGTGGCCTCGGCGCAGAAGGGACGCGACCTGGCGCAGAGGACTTTCGAGATCAGCCAGAAGGAGCAGGAGCTTGGGGCGGGATCGAACTACCAGACGCTGACGGCGCAGCGCGACCTGTCGATTGCGGAGTCCACGCTGGTGGCGGCGATGACGGCCTACCAGAAGGCGAAGATAGAGCTGGATCGGGCGGTGGGCTCGACCCTGGATACGAATGGGATTTCTATAGAATCAGCGAAGACAGGGATTGCGCAGAATGTGCAGTAGGGATGAGGGGGCAGATGCTGGTCGAGAAGGTCAGGAGCGAGCAGGCGACGAGCACGGAGGCTCCGTGCCGGCTGTTGATCGCTGACGACCAGCCTCATATTCTTGAAGCGCTGCATCTGCTGCTGAAGCCGGAGGGATATCGGCTGGAGATGGTGCGGACTCCCGCGCTGGCGCTGGAGGCGGTGGCGCGGGAGAGCTTCGACGGCGTGCTGATCGACCTGAACTATACGCGCGATACGACCTCGGGGCAGGAGGGGCTGGACCTGGTGGCGCGGATCAAGGAGATCGACGCCGAGCTGCCGGTGGTGGTGATGACGGCGTGGGGCAACATCGAGCTTGCGGTGGAGGCGATGCGTCGGGGGGCTGGAGACTTTATTCAGAAGCCGTGGGAGAACGCCCGGCTGCCGACCGTGTTGCGCACGCAGATGGAGCTGCACCGCAGCCAGAAGAGGATGCGGTGGCTGGAGGCGGAGAACCGCATTCTGCGGGCTACGGGCGCACCGGATTTTATTGCGTCGGCTCCGGCGATGCGCGGCGTGCTGGAGAGGATTGCGCGGGTGGGGCCTTCGGACGCGAACGTGCTGATCACCGGCGAGCATGGCACCGGGAAAGAGGTCGTCGCGCAGACGCTGCATCGTCTTTCGGCGCACGCACACCGGGCGCTGGTCGCGGTGAACACGGGCGCGCTGCCGGAGGGGACGTTCGAGAGCGAGCTCTTCGGACATGTGAAGGGGGCCTTCACGGACGCGCATTCGGACCGCATCGGGCGCTTTGAGCTTGCGGCGAACGGCACGCTGTTTCTCGATGAGATTGCGAACATCCCGATCCGCCAACAGGCGAAGCTGCTGCGCGTGCTGGAGACCGGCGAGATGGAGCGCGTGGGGTCGTCGAAGACGCAGACGGTTCGTGTGCGGATGCTCTCCGCCACGAACGCGGACCTGCGTGCGGAGTGCGCCGCCGGGCGTTTTCGCGAGGACTTGCTCTTTCGCCTGAACACGGTCGAGGTGCATCTGCCTCCGCTGCGGGAGCGGCGCGAGGACATTCCCGCGCTGGCCGCGCACTTTCTGGCGCGCTACTCGACGCGGTATCGCAGGCAGATTCAGGGGCTGGAGCCCGCGGCGTTGCAGACGATGTTGCAGTATGGCTGGCCGGGGAACGTGCGCGAGCTGGACCACACGCTCGAACGCGCCGTGCTGATGGCGCGGGGAACGCGCATCGAGGCCGCTGACCTGGGGTTGCAGAGCTCGCGAAGCGCCGCGCAGAGCCTCGACGAGATGAGCCTGGAGGCGGTCGAGGCGATCCTGATTCGAAAGGCCCTCTCGCGGACGAACGGCAATGTGAGTCACGCGGCCGACGCGTTGGGGTTGAGTCGTGGGGCGCTGTATCGGCGCATTGAAAAATATGGACTCTGAGCGGCCACACGGTTCGACGAAGCCTGAGACGAGGTTTGACGTGACACGGCGCACGCGTGTGCCGTTGACGCGGTCCGGCCGCCGCCTCAGCTTTGAGATTCGTCTTCGCGCATGGCTTTTGTTGCTGGGGGCTCCGGTTGTCATGCTGCTGTGGCTGTGGATGCGGCAGCGCGGGATCGAACTTTCTGTTCAGACTGTGATTCTGCTGGTGATGGCGGCAGCGTGGATCTGGCTTGTCTCGCTGCTGATGGAGCAGATTATCCGGCCTCTCCAGACGCTGGCGAACCTGGTTGCAGCGCTACGCGAGGAGGATTATTCGTTTCGCGCTCGCGGCGGCCGCAGGAACGACGCCGTGGGAGATCTGGCGCTTGAGATCAATACGCTTGCCGGGCGTTTGAAGGAGCGGCGCACGAGCGCACTGGAGGCGATGGCGCTGCTGGAGAGCGTGATGGGATCGATGCCTTCGCCCGTGCTTGCGTTCGATCCTGCCGGAAGGCTGCGGCTGCTGAACGCTGCGGGCGAGCGGGCGTTTCTATTGGAACAACGAGTCGTGTTGGGAAGGTCGGCGGCAGAACTCGGTTTGTCGGACCTGTTACGGGCGGAGGACGATGATGTGATTCCGCTTGGCGAGACGCAGCAGATGGGGCGATGGATCGTGAAGCGCACGAGCTTTCGCCTGCGGGGTGTTCCGCATACGCTGCTTGTGCTCTCGGACGTGAGCGTGGTGCTGCGCGAAGAGGAGCGGCTGGCGTGGGAGCGGCTGATCCGCGTGCTGGGGCACGAGATCAACAACTCGCTGACGCCGATCAAGTCGATTGCAAGTAGCCTGCGGGGACGGCTTGATGCATTGCCGTCCGCATCGGAAGACCGTGCGGACTTTGGCCGCGGCCTTGAGGTGATCGAGAACCGCTCGGAGTCTCTGAATCGATTTCTACAGGCGTATCGTCAGTTGATGCGGCTGCCTGCTCCGAAGCTGCGGGAGATATCGCTCGCGGCGTTGATCGAGCGGGTCGCACAGTTGGAGATACGCGTGAAGGTCGAGGTGGTCCGCGTGGCGGATTCGGACCTGACGCTCTGCATCGATATCGACCAGATCGAGCAGGCGCTGATTAATCTGCTCCGCAACGCGGCCGAGGCGGCGATGGGGCCGGACGCCTTAGGCACGGCCGCTCCGTGCGTGCAGATCGGCTGGGAGAGCACGGAGGCGGAGGCGGTCCTCTGGGTTCTCGACAATGGGCCGGGGCTTACGAACGAGGGCAACCTGTTTGTTCCGTTCTACACGACCAAGCCCAACGGCACGGGCATCGGGCTGGTGCTGGCGCAGCAGATCGCGCAGGCGCATCACGGCTTCGTGCAGCTTGCGAACCGCATGGATGGGCAGCGCGGATGCCGGGCGGAGATGCGTCTTCCTGTCGTGAGCGCAACGCCTCGCGACTCCTGACAGGGGTTCTCATCGTAGCGAAAAAGCTCCGCAGGGCAATATGGATTTTCTGTAAAAGTTACAAATAGCCCGGCAGGTTTCACATACGCCGCGAGTATAGTAACTTGCGAGGCTCTCGCCTTCCACATTCATAGACATAACTGAGGAAATCAATGCCCTGTAGTCCCGATGAACTAAGACATGTCTCTCTCTTCGCCCTGCTCGACGATGAAGAGCTCGCCGTTCTGGCCGCGCAGGTCGAGGTGAGGAAGTTTGCCCCGCGGCAGCGCATCTATAAGATAGGCGATCCGGGCAGGAGCGCATTCATCATGCTCTGGGGAGACGTGCGCGTCACGACGGTGGACGAAGATCATCAGGAGGTTTTGATCGATCAGCCCGGCCACGGCGAGTTCTTCGGCTTTGCGTCCATGCTGGAAGAGACGCCGCACCAGACCAACGCGCTTGCCATGGAAGAGACCGCGTGCGTGGAGGTGAGCCGCGAGGACATCCTGATCCTGTTGCAGAAGAAGCCCATGGCGGGCATGGACATGCTGACCGTGCTGGGCCGTCAGTTCCACGCATCGCAGCATCTGGTGCGTCTGCGGGCGCAGCGCAACTCCAACGACATCATCGAAGAGGAGATGACCTTCGGCGAACGGATTGCCGACCACGTGGCTGGGTTCGGCGGCTCATGGACGTTCATTATTCTGTTTGCCGTTACGCTTACGGCCTACACCACGGCGAACATCTTCCTGAAGGGCCGCGCGTGGGACCCGTATCCCTTCATCCTGCTGAACCTCTTCCTCTCCATGCTGGCCGCGATTCAGGCTCCGGTCATCATGATGAGTCAGAACCGTCAGGACACGAAGGACCGTGTTCGCGGCGAGCTGGACTACGATGTCAATCGCCGCGCCGAGTCCGAGATTCAAGCCCTTTCGAACAAGCTGAATCTCCTCAACGACAAGATTGCCGACGTGGACGATCTGCTGCGCGAGCAGTTGAGCCGCGGCGAAGGCTTGAACCCCCCGGCCTGATTCAGGTAAGGCGCGGCCTCGCGTTCGAGAGTGGCCAGTCGCTCTTTCCATTCGAAGGCCGGAGATGTTGTTCGCAAAAAAAATGCAGCAGGGGGTTGAATCGAAAAGGTATCTGGACGCTCCCTGCGCAGCATGATACGGTCAGCGCATGGAGCTGAATCCATACGCCAGGTCTCTCGCCGGGCGGGACCCTGTCCCGGTGCTCTTCGCAACTGCGGAGCGGCTCCGCAGCATCACGGCGCCGCTCTCGCCGGAGCAACTGGAGCATCCGCCGGAACCCGGTAAGTGGTGCATCCGCGAGATCGTCGCGCACATGGCCGACTGCGAGATCGCCTATTCGTTTCGTCTACGGCAGACGCTTGCGCCTGCGCCCGGTGAGCCGCACTGCGTCATCCAGACCTTCGATCAGGATGCATGGGCGCGCAATTATGCGGCCTACGATCTTCTCTCCGCCGTCGATCTCTTTCGCGCCGCGCGCAACTGGAACCTGCATCTGGTCAGCACGCTCAACGAGGCCGACCGCCATCGTCCGGCGACGCATCCCGAGCGTGGCACCATGACGCTCTGGACCATCGTCGAGACCATGGCCGGGCATGACCTCCATCATCTTCAGCAATTGGAGCGGCTCACCACAGAACCGCTGGCAGAGTAGCTACAGTCCCAGCGCGTCGTTTACGTCGCGCACCAGATTCCGCAGATAGCTCCGCCTGTTCAGCAGCGCAACCATCGCGTCCTTCGCCCGAGCCTTGCCCGCATCGTCGCCGCTGTCGGCTGCCGAGTCCCATGCCTCCCACTGGCTTTCCAGCTCCGTCTGCGCCTCCACCATCTTTGCGTCGAAGGCGTCCTTCGCAGTCATCAGGTCGCGCCGCAGCTCCGGCTCGTCCTCGCCCATCTCCTTGGCGGCGCGCATCTCGGCAAGCTGCATGTTCAGCTCGAAGACCTCTTCCAGCAGCTCCGGCGGCACAATCTGCTTCTTCTGCTCGCCTGCGGCCCTGGCTGCGTCAGTAGCGGCCCTCGACTGCTCCTCCATCTCTACGCCTTCCAGAGCGAGCAGATACTGCGTTCGCTGCACCGGGTCCTTCAGCGTGCGATACGCATCGTTCAACTGCGACGACTGCGCCAGCGCGGCCTCCTGCTCCGCGGCCGGCCTCGCCGCGAAGCGGTCCGGATGCAGCCTGCGGCTCAACGCATAGAACTGCTTCTCCAGCGCGACCGTATCAATCCGCAGCCTGGCAGGCAGCTCGAAAATCTCAAAGTAACTTTGCTTAGACAAGGCAGTATCTCCGGCAGCCCGGCGGGCTCCATTCCATTGGATGTGTCCACACCGCGAGCCGCACGTTTAGAATACGTCAATGCGTCGAAGTGCTTTTCCCGCCGTCCTCGTTCTCGCCAGCCTCGCCTTCCCCGTCCTCGGGCAAAGCCAGTCCGTTGCATCGACCGCGCAGCAAAAGCCCGCGTGGGAGGCGGCCCTTGAAGCGCGGCATAAAGATCTGATCGCAAAGAACGGGCAGGGAACCGACATCGCGTTGCGCGACCAGCTCCTCCAGATGCGTGCGCAGGATCAGGCTGCGCGAGGCATGGTGCCCAGCGGCCAGAAGGCCGCCTCCGGAACGCCGTCCGTAAAGGAAATTCCCGCTGTGGACGCTCGTCTGACCCGCGAGCTGAAGGAGATCGTCGCGCAAAAGGGATGGCCGACCATCGCGCTGGTAGGCATCGATGCGTCCAACGCCGCCATGCTGATCCTCACCCACACCGCGGACCACGCCTGGCAAATTCAGCTTCTTCCGCAGCTTCAGGCATTGGCCGACGCCGACAAGATCGACGCTTCCGGCCTCGCGCTCGTCGTCGATAAGCAGTTAGTCGCCGAAGGCAAGATGCAGCGTTACGGCTCGCAGTTCAAGTTCTTCAATGGAGAGCTGGCCATGTACGCCGTAGCCGACCCCGGCGGGCTGGAGGAGCGGCGCGCCAAAGCGCTGCTGCCGCCCATGGACGAGTATCGCAGGATGCTCGTGCAGATGTATCACTTCAACATCAGCAACAACATCGTCATGCCGACAAAGCCCGACGCAAAGTAGCGGGTGGTAGATTTTTCTGCCGACCAACGGGAGGCCCACGCAAAGCCCAGCACAGCACGAAGTGCCGCCCGTCCGGCGTAAGGGCGCTTTTTTAAAATTACGCCGAGAAGCTGGAGCCGCAGCCGCAGCTCTTGGTCGAGTTCGGGTTGATGAAGTTGAAGCCCTGCCGCATCAGCGTCTCTTCGAAGTCGAGCACCATGCCGTGCAGGTAGATGAAGCTCTTGGGATCGACGAAGATGCGGACTGCCTTGCCGCCCGTCGTATCGCCCACGGTCTCGATGCCTTCGCCGAACAGGTACACGCGGTCGCGCTCACGCGGCTGCGTGTCGAAGCGGATGTTGTAGCTCAACCCCGAGCAGCCGCCGCCCTGAATGCCAAGCCGCAACCCACCCTGCTCCGGCGAGACGCCTTCCTTGGCCATGGCGACGCGAATCCGCTTCAGGGCCTTCTCGGTAATGCGAATGCCCTTCTGCTCCTCGCCCTGCGGCGTCAGAACATTCATTCCCGCCAGAGCGTCCTTCGTCTGGCCGGATGCGGCCGCTTCCTGCGCTGCCTTCATCTCTTCCGCGGTTTGTAACGTCACCATCGCCATATCGTTGTCCGTAAAGCAAAACGGCAGCGAGCGGTCTTATCCGCACCGCTGCCGTGGGTTGGTTCGTTCGAGCTTAGTGAGCCGCAACCGCTACCGGAGTCGTCTCGGCAACGCTGTTCTTCTTCTTCCAGTCGCCGATCGCCGCACGGATCGCGTCTTCCGCGAGCACCGAGCAGTGGATCTTCACCGGAGGAAGCGCAAGCTCCTTCACGATGTCCGTATTCGAGATCGCCAGCGCCTCGTCGATCGTCTTGCCCTTCACCCACTCGGTCGCGAGCGAACTGGAGGCAATCGCCGAACCGCAGCCGAAGGTCTTGAACTTGGCATCTTCGATCACGTTCGTCTCGGGGTTCACGCGGATCTGCAGACGCATCACGTCGCCGCACTCCGGCGCGCCCACCAGGCCGGTGCCAACCTCGGACGCGCTCTTATCCAGCGTGCCGACGTTGCGGGGATTATTGTAGTGGTCTACAACCTTGTCGCTATATGCCATGATCTGTCCCTCATTTTGGATAACTTTTATTATCCGTCTCTCGTTAGATGATACTGCCGGGCGATTGGGTGCGCCAACAAATATCACGCGAATTGCAATTCTCCGCAATGTCGTTGTTTTGAAAGGGCGGGGCTAAAGCCGTGTCCTTTCAAAACACCAGCTTAGTGGGCGGCCCACTCGATCTTCGTCAGGTCGATCCCTTCCTTCACCATCTCGTACAGCGGCGAGAGCTCACGCAGCTTCGAAACAACGTCGATGATCTTGTCCGAGACATAATCGACTTCAGCCTTGGTATTGAAGCGGCCCAGTCCGAAGCGGATCGAGCTGTGCGCCACATCGTCGCCCAGGCCCAGAGCCTTCAGCACGTAGCTCGGCTCCAGCGTGGCGGAGGTGCAGGCCGAACCCGACGACACCGCAACGTCGTTGATACCCATCAGCAGGCTCTCGCCTTCCACGTAAACGAAGCTCATGTTCAGGTTGCCGGGCAGGTGGTGGTCCATGTTGCCGTTCACGTGAACGTAGTCCAGCGCCTTCTCGAACTTGGCCTTCAGGTAGTCGCGCAGCTCGGTCTCGCGCTTCGCCTCGGCCTCCATCTCCTGGCCCGCGATCTCACAGGCCTTGCCCAGCCCGACGATGCCGGGGACGTTCAGCGTGCCGGAGCGCATACCGCGCTCGTGGCCGCCGCCGTTGATCTGCTCGGAGATCTGCACACGCGGGTTGCGGCGGCGAACGTACAGTGCGCCTACGCCCTTGGGCCCGTAGATCTTGTGTCCGGAGAGCGAAAGCACGTCGATGTTGTCCTTCTGCACGTCCACCGGAATCTTGCCCACAGCCTGTACCGCGTCCGTATGGAAGAGCACGCCCTTCTCATGGCACAGCGCGCCGATCTCGCGGATCGGCTGAACCACGCCGATCTCGTTGTTCGCATACATGATCGAGACCAGGATGGTCTTGTCGTCGATGGCCTTCTTCAGGTCTTCGATGTCGATCAGGCCGTCAGCCTGCACGGGCAGGTAGGTAACGCGGTAGCCCTGCTTCTCCAGCTTCTTGCAGGTGTCCAGCACGGCCTTGTGCTCCGTCACCTGGGTGATGATGTGGTTGCCGCGCTCGCGGTACATCTCCGCGATGCCCTTGATGGCGAGGTTGTTCGACTCGGTGGCGCCGCTGGTGAAGATGATCTCCTTCGAGGTCGCGCCGATCAGCTTGGCGATCTGCTCGCGTGCCTTCTCCACCGCCTGCTCGGCCTCCCAGCCGAACGAGTGGTTGCGGCTGGCCGCATTGCCGAAGACCTTGCCGAAGTACGGCATCATCGCGTCCAGAACGCGCGGGTCCAGCGGAGTGGTCGCGTGATTGTCCATGTAGATCGGCAGGGTCACTCCCGCCGGAAGTGGGGTCGAGGACTCGCTGACGACTACGCCTGTGCTGCTGATTTCGTTGCTCATTGTCTGCTCCGTGGTTCCTGAGGCTTTACTTGTTAGAAAAGATCGTGATCGTGCGCCGCTAGATTGCGATGCTCACCAGGCCGCCGCCCACCGGCGCACCGGTCTGCTCCGCAGGCTCGATCAGGTCTGAGATATGGATGCCGCTCAACAGGTCTTTGATGCTGTCATTTACCTTGCGTAGCGGTTCTTTGATAGTGCAATGACCGGCCAGGTCGCAGGCGCCGTGGATCGTAATGCAGCTCGTGATGAAGAGCGGCCCGTCGATGGCACGAATCACTTCGAAGGCCGAGATGTCCACCGCGGGCTTCGCCAGCGCATAGCCGCCGTTCGTGCCCGCGTGCGAGACCAGAAGACCGGCTTTGGCCAGCGTCTGCAGAATCTTGGCCAGAAGCTGTGGAGGAATGTGATACGCCTCGGCGATGTCCTTGGCGCTGTGCGCGGTGCCGTCCTTCTGCTCCGCCAGATACTTCAGAGCCATCAGCCCGTAGTCCGCTTTTTTGGTCAGACGCAACATGTGAGCCGGTTCACTCCGTCCCCGGAAACGCTGTGAAAAACAGACAAATCCAGTCCTACATAGTGTACGTCCGCGCGGCCGTACACGCAACCAGTTTCCACCATGCAGCCAGCCACGTTTCACCACGTTCCGCACCACGGAAAGAACTCAAAAAACACATCGCCGGAAGGGTTGACAACCATGCGGCGGACGGGCAGAATCCATACCAATACTCCCCAATCTCCATGACCGCTCCCTGCAAACACCCCATCGTCAAAGTTGTCGCCCGAGAGGACGACGTGGAGTTCGTCGAGTGTCAGCAATGCGGCGAAGTCTTTGATTCTGCTGAATATAAAGACATAGCCCTCGAAGAAGAAGAGGCCACGGCCGACTCCCGGTCCGAAGATTAAGCCGAGCTCTTCGCCTCATCCGAATGAATTCTCCGCAAAACGATCCACGCATACTGCGCGGCGGAGAGCGGCGCAAGCACCGCAATGGTCCGGATCAGCACATTGCTGATCATCTCCACATGCAGCCCGCCAAACGCCTTCTGGGTTAGAACTACAATCAATGCAATGATTTGCACCAGGGTGTTCAGCTTGCCGAAGAGGCTGGGCCGGAAGTCCCGCAGGGTCCCGGTGGTAAACAGCAGGGTCGAAATCAACAAAATTCCGAGGTCGCGGCTGAAGACCAGCACGGTCACATACCGGGGCATCAACCCCACGTGCGTCAGCACAAGAAAAAGCGTGCTCAGGAGCAGCTTGTCCGCGATAGGGTCAAGATACTGCCCCAAAGTCGTCTTCTGTTGCAGGCGTCTGGCCAGAACGCCGTCCAGCGCATCGCTGATCCCGGCCAGCATAAACAGCGCAAATGCAACAAGATACTGCTCGTCGAGGATCTCGATGACCAGGAACGGGATGATAAAAAGCCGCATGAGCGTAAGAAGGTTCGGCGCGGCGCGAAGCTGGTCATAAAACGGCATAATCCAAGTTCAATCGTAACGCAGAGCAGGCTACCGTTTGCTCTAACGTTCACTTCCATTTACTCTAATAGAAGGCACTCAGGCGCGTAGCTCAGTTGGTTAGAGCGCTACCTTGACACGGTAGAGGTCAGCGGTTCGAATCCGCTCGTGCCTACCAAATAAATCAACGACATACGGTTGAGTATCGAAAACGCACGATACGTTTTTGATACGTTGGTTCTCATGCTGCACTCTCCGCAGCATTTTCTCCATTCCTAGAGCGATCCAGAAGAACATCGACGACCCGGCTTTGCGTCTCCCGTTTGGCGGGCGTCAGGGCCTTCGTATAGATGTTCATCGTCGTGGTGATGTTGGCGTGGCGCATTAACTCCTGCACCACTTTGACATCCTCATTGTTGGCCTTGAGCAGCGTGGAGTAGGTGTGCCGGAAGGTATGGAAGCCCACCCATTTGGTGATACCCGCCCGCTTCGCCGCAGGTTGCAGGTGACGGTCGAGCAGCGTGTCGGCCCACGGCGGCATTCTGCCGCTGGTCTTCTCGCTGGCAAAAGCCCAATCGTCCGATTGTGCGTAGCAGGCGACGGTCTTCCACTCGGCTAATTCATTCGCAGTGAACTGGTCGATTGGCACAGGACGGCGGGAGGTCTCTGTCTTGCACTTCCCCACGATCCCATCCACCACGGAACGGGTGACATCCATCTGAAGAGATTTCCAGTCGATGTCCTTCCACTTCAATCCTAGGACTTCGCTGATGCGTAGTCCTGTCGTCGCCGCCACGATACCGATGACGCGCATCTTGTGCGGCAACTTCAGCATGAGGGCCCGAAACTCCCATGCTTCCAGAGGTTCCGTAACCCTCTCCCGCTTGGCACTCTGACGGACAGCAAGGATAGGGTTCTCCTCGCTGGTCAGCCAGCCGTAGCGGATTCCGTGTTGGTAAACGTCGCTCATTACATACTTGAATTTTGACTTGGTGGCATTTGCCAGTTTGATACCGCCGAGCCAGCGTTCCACTGCTACCGCTGTGATCTCACGGAGGCGATACTCGCCCCATCGAGGCACAATATGCGTTCGCAGATAGCTTTCATACCCCTGCTTGGTTTGATACCCCTTCCGTTCGGATTCTTTCTCCAAATCCAGTTCGACCATCCGGTAATGCTGTACCAGTTGCTCGAATGTCTCCGGCATACCCTCCGGGCGGGAAGTATAGTGGTTGATGTCGAGGCGCAGTGTGGAAACAGCCTTCCATGCTGCCGTTTCCGTTGCATACTGCTTCACTGAGCCAATTACTAGAGCACGCATCTTAGGTTTACCTTTGGCGTCGATCTCCCGCCACCTGTAGACCCAAACTTCCGGCCCCTTCTTGCGTTTGTGACGGCTGAAAAAGCCGTGTTGAAACCGTGGTCGATTCAAGAGAAATCCCTCTCGTTCCGACCCCGATGGCTGTCCAATTTTAGCTCGTTATGCTCTAACCATCGAGATAGTTCTGAGAGGCGAAATCGCCATATTTTTCGCGGTCCCTCGCCGATTGGGTGTCCAGGCAAAAGACCCCTGCGTGACTTCGCCAGTAAGGTCTTCCGAGGCATGGCAAGGAACGATGCGGCGCGTTCTGCGTCCACGAATGGCTCTGGCGATACAGAGAATGACAAAGGCTCCATACACCACGCACAGCATGCCAAGCGCAATCCAGGCGCGCAGTCCGGGCGGGGAAAGCGGACAAATGAATTAACCGCTTGGTATCACTATCTGGATGCATTCGGTCATTTTGATGTTGGAGTGGCGTCCGCAGCAGCCCAGAGATCAGCCAGAAACTCACCGCTTTGAGGAACCTCGACCTGCGCGCCGTGCTGTACTGGATAAACGCAAGTGTGCCGCGCGACCTCATCGAGAAGACCTGGTTTGCTTAGTCGTTTGAGCAGCCATCGTTGACGCCAGTAGTCCGCAATCAGTTCAGTCCGATGCTTTACCTTCGTCACGGGCATCAAATACTGCGGCTTGTCCGACAGTCCCAATAGAAAATCGCCGAAGTTCGACGCGAGTGCCACACCATAAACGATTCGCTTGCTGCCGTGGTTTAGGAGACTTTCGGCAGGCAGGCCCAAAAGAGTAAGGCCTTCCCGGATTTTACGCATCAGCGGATTCACCCCTTCGCCGAAGATGGAATTCACCTTACGTGCGTCTTTGGAGCGACCGAGGAGCATGGCCATCATACGAAGGCTGTCTTTGCTGAAGTGGAA
>JAATEV010000102.1 GCA_015655585.1 Terriglobales bacterium
CCGAAAACTTCATCCGCTCCGCAAACGCGCCCGTAATCAGCGCCGGAGTAATGATCGCAAACATTAACTGGTAGACCATGAACGTCTGCAATGGAATCGTCGCCGCGTACTTCACGTCCGGCGCCAGCCCCACGCCATGCAGAAACACGTTCTGCAATCCGCCGATAAACGCGTTCCCCTCGCCAAACGCCAGCGACCAGATCACCACCGCCCACAGCACCGTAATCACGGCCATCATCGCGAAGGTCTGCATCATCGTGCCCAGGATATTCTTCTGCCGCACCAGTCCGCCGTAGAACAGAGCCAGCCCCGGCCCGCTCATCATCAGCACCAGCGCCGCCGAAACCAGCATCCACGCGTTGTCACCCGCCGACTGGGCCGCCGCAATCGCCGTCGCCTGGTCCGCGTTCTGCTTCTCCAGCGCCGCAATCCGGTCGCTCTGGCTGCTCACCGCCGTGGCAGTATCCTGCGCCGCCACCGGCGTTCCAACCATCACCGACCCACCAAAAACCAGCGCAAACACGAACGCCAGAAACACTTTTACTACCGGACGACGCATACGGCACATAATCGCAATCACCTGTTTCCCAAAGTTGTCGGCCAAATCCGACCAAAAACCAGAAAAGACACCTCGGCTGCCGCCAGAACGGCGTACATCCGGATTTTTTATTGTTATCTCGATCAGCGAGGCGCCTCGCGCGCACCCCTGATTCGCTTAATCTACACAAGGATGCCCGCAACACAAAGCGAGAAGTTCATCGTCCCGTATCATTTCTTCAGAAAGGCTCTCATCATGTCCGCTGCGACTCTCTACCGCTGGAGCGAAGTCGAAACCGAGCAGCTCAATCCCCTGCTCACCCGCCAGTTCATCACCGGCGATCAGGCCATGTTCGCCCGCATCGTGCTCCAGAAAGGCTGCATCGTCCCCCGCCACTCGCACCCCAACGAGCAGCTCGCCTTCATCCTCTCGGGCTCCCTCCGCTTCGACTTCGACGACGGCACCTCCCACACCGTCAACTCCGGCGAAACCCTCGTCATCCCGGCCAACCTGCCCCACGCCGCCGTGGCCCTCGAAGACACCATCGACTTCGACATCTTCGCCCCGCCCCGCCAGGACTGGCTCGACAAGAACGACGCCTATCTCCGCTAAATATATTTTTGTAGTTCCGCAGCTTTTGTTTTGCCATTCCGCAGTGTTTATTTTTTGTCATTCCGCAGCGCAGCGGAGGAATCTGTTTCTCCGCCGCGCCACGGAATCCTCCTATACGCGAAACTCCAAATTACCGAAGCAGCTCCGCAACAATCTCCTCCCACTCCTCCCGAAGCTCCCCCCGCCCCGCCATCCTCCCCGCTCGCCGATACCAATAGAGAGCACTCCCCTCGTCTCCCTCCCTGCGATGCAGATAAGCATGGACCCACGCCCCATCCGCGCCCGCAACCTCCTGCGCGGTCTCATGCGCCCTCTCCCAGTCACCTTTAGCATCCCACCACAATGCCAGCAGAGCCCCGCGCAACCGCGTCTCATCCGCCGCCAGAAACTCTTCCCTCGTCATCGCATCCTCCCTACTGCGAAGCGGCCATATAGCCGCGCTCTCTCATCCACTTCGCCACCAGGTCCGGCCACACGCTCAACGCAGGATTACTCGCCGCCAACCCGGCCCCATGTGCCCCATGCTGAAACAGATGCATCTCCGCCGGAACCCCTGCCTTCACCAGCGCCGCATAAAACATCACGCTGTTCATCACCGGAACCGTCTGGTCATCCGTCGTCGCAAACAGAAACGCCGGAGGCGTCTCCTTCGTCACCTGCAACTCATTCGAAAGCGACCGCGCCAGCTCCGGATCAGGCTCATCTCCCAGCAGGTACTTCAACGATCCACGGTGCAGATAAGGCTCCTCCAGCGTAATCACCGGATACCCAAGAATCAGAAAATCCGGCCTGCTTCCCTTGCGGTCCACCGCATCGGAGGCATCCGGCCTTCCCGCGTCAAAGTGCGTCCCCGCCATCGCCGTCAAATGCCCGCCCGCCGAAAATCCCCACATCCCCACATGGTCCTCGGCCACGCCGTACTCCGCAGCATTCGCCCGCACCATCCGGATAGCCCTCTGCGCGTCCTCCAGCTCCGCCGGATAGTGATACTTAGTCCCCAGCCGGTACTTCAGCACAAACGCGGCCACCCCGCGCTGGTTCAGCCACCGGGCCACGTCCTCCCCCTCCTTCACCATCGAAAGATGCTGATACCCGCCACCCGGCGCAATCACCACCCCGGTCTTCGTCGCATTCCCTCCCGCCGGCAGATAGACCGTCAACGAAGGCCGGTCCTCATCCCCCACTCCCTGAGCCCCCGGAGCCCCATTCGGCCACAGCAGAACCGTCTTCGCCGCCGAATCCGTCGCCTGCCCATATCCAGAGCCGCTCAACCCCATCGCCAACATCCCTCCCAGCACATACCGCACAATCGTCCGCATCTCCGCCACCCCCCCCTGCTTTCTCACACGAAATTTATGCTATCAACTCCACTTCGACAGCCTTCCCGTACACCGGACACCTCATATCCAAACTTTCGAACACACACATTCGCGCACAAAAAGCGCAAACCGCTCTCTTCTGCACCCACCACAAGACCCATCGCATCACCCCGGAACCACAGACTGCTTCATAGTCTGTGGCACAGCGAAAAAGCTCCCTGCATTTTGCAGTTGCTCTTGTTCTTGTCGTTGTCTTTGCTTTTAATCCGTGAGAATCCGCGGTCGGCTTTTAGAATCCGCTCTTATCGCCTTTTAAAATCCTTTTTATCCCCGTTACGCCTTTTGCAACCCACCCACCAGATTCTTCACCAGCATAGGAGCCTCCGAGTCCGCTTCCATCCGAACCACGAACCCAAGCCGGGAAAAAAATCTCTCCACCACTTCCAACACAGCCACCTGGGCCGGATAAACCACCCGTACATCCTCACCCGCCAGCCCGCCCCGCACCGCAACACACCGCTCCGGCCTGTAAACACACGAAGCCAGGTCTGTAATGCTCAAAGCATCGCTCGGCGTGCACAGAATCGTCTTCGGCGGAGCCATGCGGTCGATCATGCTGAAGATCTCCAGCTTCGACTCCAGCTCATCCGGCACAAAGTCCACCGCAATATCCGCGCCCCGGACTGCATCTTCCACCGTCAGGGCGAACAAGATCCTCCCGGCCGCATCGAGCGAAGCAAAGTCCTCCTCCGCGCGCCGCAGGTTCGATGGCATCACATCCTCCAGCACCACCTCGAACCCCGCCACAGCGCAGGCCAGCGCAAAGCCCCGCCCCGCGGAGCCCGCCCCAATCACCGCAACCGAACGAATCTCACCCTGCAATATAGCGGAAGCGCCAGCTTCCATCACTTCTTCGCCGCAAGAGCCGCCACCACCGACTCATAGCTCGGCTCCGCCCCTTTGACATGCTCCGAAACGCGCTGGCGCTCCTCCTCTGTCAGAGACGGCAGCACCGCCAGAATACGGCGCAGCGTTACAGAGATATCGTCAACGTAGTTCATGGTGCGGATTGCTTCGCCGGAAAGAGGCATCGGTCGTGCTCCTGAAAGATTGAATATACTTCCACCAGTCTAACCGTTCGCGCCCGACTCTGCCTCATCCATCGCGGTCCGTCATCTCCATCAGGGCCGCTAGCTTCGCCGCAAAGTCCGGATGCAGCGCATCCAACCCAAACCGCCACGTCCAGTTCCCCTCCGCTGACGAAGGCGTATTCATCCGCGCCTCGCTTCCCAGGTGCAGCACGTCCTGCAACGGAAAGATGCAAAGCTCCGCCACCGACCGCGCCGCCGCGCGAATCATCGCCCACACGATTTCGCCCTCATGCCCAATCGTCTGCAAATACGTCTGCACATGGGCCTTTACCTCGTCGCTAAGATCGTCCCGCCACCACCCCAACGTCGTATTGTTATCGTGCGTTCCCGTATATGTAACCATATTTGGGACATAACGATGCGGCAGGTGCAGATGCGCTCCCCTGTCCGAAAACCCGAACTGCAACACCCGCATTCCCGGCATTCCGAACTGCGTCCGCAGCTCGTCCACTTCCGGCGTAATCAGCCCCAGGTCTTCCGCCACAAACGGCAGCTTCCCCAGCACCTCCTGCAGCTTCTGAAACAGCTCTGTCCCCGGCGCCTTCACCCACTCCCCCTTGATCGCCGTCACCTCCTCCGCCGGAATCGCCCAGAACGCCTCGAACCCGCGAAAGTGATCCAACCGGATCACGTCATACAACGCCAGCGCCCGCCGAATCCGCGCCACCCACCAGTCGAATCCTCGCTTCTTCAGCAGCTCCCACCGATACAGCGGATTCCCCCACCGCTGCCCCGTCACCGAAAAATAATCCGGCGGCACGCCCGATACTCTCACCGGCCGCAGCTCCTCATCCAGCTCGAACATATCCGGATGCGTCCACACATCGGCGCTGTCGTAGTTCACAAAGATCGCGACGTCCCCCATCACGCGAATCTTCCTCTCCTCGCAAGCCCCCCGCAACGCGCACCACTGCTCATGGAAGAAGAACTGCACCGCCTGCTCCACCCCAATCTCCCTGTCGCGTTCCTTCCGCAACTTCTCCAGAGCGACATCGTCCCGCCGGGCGTACTCCTTCGGCCATTCGTTCCAGCTCACATAGCCATGCATCCGCCGCAGCACCGTAAATATCGCATAGTCCGGCAGCCACTCGGCGTTCGCCTCGCAGAACCGCTGAAACCTCGCCCGCGCCTCCTCCCCGGCCCGGTCAAGAAAATTCCCCGCGGCCTCTTCGATCAGCGGCAGCTTCAGCCTGCTCACGGCCGCAAAGTCCACCTTGTCCTCGTGCCCCGGAAGCCCCTCAATCCTCTCCGCCGCGATCCATCCCTCATCCACCAGCCGTTCCAGGCTAATCAGCAGCGGGTTCCCCGCAAACGCCGACAACGCCGAATACGGTGAGCTTCCATATCCCGTCGGACTCAGCGGCAGCACCTGCCACAGCCTCTGCTTAGCCTCCGCCAGAAACTCGACGAACCCATAAGCCGCCGGTCCAAAGTCTCCAACTCCTCCATACGAAGGCAGCGAGGTCACATGCAGCAGAATCCCCGACGTCCGTTCCAGCTTCTTCCCATCCCCACCCATTCCATCCCCCTCGACCACAACAACACTTCAGAAACCTATGATGCCAAAACTCCGCCAACCACAAATAAGTCAGCCACAAACAAAAAGCCCCGGGAGATCACTGTCCCCGGGGCCTTCCGTCCAAGCCTCTCGGCTAGCTACCCGCCGGCGATCCTGGCGGCACGTCCTGCTTCTTCGAGAAGCGCACAGCGCCGCTCTTCTGGTACTTCTGTGTAAGGTCGCCGATATACACCCGGAAGATCTCCTCCCGCTGCTTATCCAGCAACTGCTCCTTCATCGCGGCAAAGTTCTTGGCCGTATCCTCTGCCGTCGGCTCCTGCTTCTCCACGACGCTCAACACCGCGCCGCTGCGACCCGCGTTCAAAGGCCCTGCAATCCCGCCCACCGGCAGCGAAAACGCCACCGAGGCCTGTCCGCTCATCGCGCCCAGATCCGGCACCTGGCCATCCCGGCCAACCAGGTCGCTCGTCTTCACCGGAATCTTCATCTCCGCCGCGGCCTTCTTCAGGTCGTTCAGCACCTTCGCGCGATCGTCCAGCTTCTTCAACTGGGCCAGCATCAGCGCAGGAACCTGCTGGTCCCTGTAGTCGCTCAGAATATGGTCCTTGTACGAAGCAAACTCAGGCGCGTGGGCCGTCTTGATGTCCAGCGTCTGGAACACCGCGAACCCGTCGCCGGTCGATACCGAGGCAGGGTCAGCGCCCTTCACCACGGAGAACGCCTGCGTCAGCAGTCCCGAGCCATCCGCCAACCCCGGAATCACGCCATCCCGAGCCACGTAGTCCGTCGTCACCACGTGCAGCCCCTTGGCCGCCGCAGCCTTCTCCAGACCGTTCTTCTTCGCATCCGCCACCAGTCCGGCGGCAAACGTCTGCTCCGCCGCTCCAGCCTTCTGCTGCTCCAGAATCGGCTGAATCTCCGACTTCACCTCAGTCAGCGGACGAAGGTGCGCCGTCTTCTTATCCTCGACCTGCAAAATGTGGTAGCCGAACTGCGTCTTCACCAGCTCCGAGGTCTGCCCCGCAGCCAGCGAGAACGCCGTCTTGTCGAACTCCGGCACCGTCTTGCCGCGGTCCAGCCATCCCAGCTCGCCGCCCTGCGTCTTGCTTCCCGGGTCATCCGAGTTCTTGCTCGCAAGCTCCGCAAAGTTGCCGCCGGCCTTGATCTGCTTCAGGATGTCCGCAGCCTTCTCCTTCGCCGCGGCGTCCGTCTTGGCATCCGCGCCCGCCGGTACCGCGATCAGGATGTGGCGAACCTTCACCTGCTCCTTCACCTGGTACTGGTCCTGATGCGCGCTGTAGTACGCCTGAATCTCCGCATCCGAAACCTGCGGCTTGCCGCCCGGCAGGTTCGACGCGTCGAACGACGCATACGCAATCTTGCGCGTCTCCGGAATCGCCGACGCATACCGAGCCTGGTTCGTCTTGAAGTAGTTCTGCAGCTCCGCGTCCGTCGGGTTCACCGTCTTGGCCAGATCATCGGCCGAGACCACCGCATAGTCGAACTTCACCTTCGCGCCCTGCACTTTGTACGCCTCGCGAACGGCATTGTCCGACACCGTCACGCCGCCCGTAATCAGCGCCTGCAAACGGTTCAGCTCCATGTCGGTTTTCACCTGCGACTCGAAGTCGCCCCGTGACATCTGGAACGCGTTCTGCACAAAATTAATGTAGGCATCGTCACCAATGTAGTTCCCCTTCGGGAACAGGTACTGGGCAAACGGTCCCGTCTGCAACTCGTTGCGAAGGTCCTCATCGCTCACCTGCAGGTTCATCCTGTCGGCTTCCTGCTTCAGGATCGCCCGCTGCACCAGGATCTGCCCTGCCCGCGGAGCCATGTACGCCAGCAAACTATCCGGCAGCCCCTGCTTCTGCAGCTCCCGCGCCGCCAGTTGGTTCACCTCGACGGTCTTGACCGAAACGCTGTCCGACAGCCTTCCCAGAATCCCCGGCTCCCGCACCGTCGCGAAAACCGCTCCATTGTCCGCCATCGTGTTGTCGAAGATGCCCGGCACCAGCGTAATCACCATCGTGACCACGGCAAAACCAATGATGACGGCGAAGATAATCTTCGTAATGCGGTTGTCCTGCTGCAGAATACGAATCATGCTCGACTGAAACCTTCACTTCGCGCGACGCCCATCTTATTGAAAAGACAGGACGTGTGCCCGGAATTTTGCGAGACCAACTGCGGCTATTCCAACTCATGCCACGCCGGTTGCAGGGCAAGCAACAAGTATAAATCAGCCCCCCACCGAACACCTACTCCCCAAAATCCACCAACAGGATAACTCCGAATTTCACAGTCCCTGAACAGACAACAAATCAGAAAATTAAGCAACGAGAAGCACGCTTAACGGGACTAATCTAAGCGTCATAGATGCAGAGGCGATCAAAGAAG